>CACZNC010000011.1 GCA_902782445.1 uncultured Ruminococcus sp. | reverse complement strand
AAACATGTGAGCTCGCGAAGGATAACCCTGATATGGTTGGATGACTATATTGGTGTGTCAAGGCATCAACTTCACATTATTGATGTAGCCTGTCCCTATTCATTTCAGAAGTTCTTGCCAGGCTTCTTTCAAGAAGCCGCGTAACCCCTTAGAAGGGATTTAGTATGATCTGTCTCACCACTCCACCGTCACCACGGCGTCCTGTCCGCGGCCGCAGGGGCGGTGAGGGAAGAAGTACGTCCCGTCCCCGCGGATCTTTACCGGAATTTCCGCTCCGTCGGAGGGCTGAAACGCGCGGACCGCTTTGATGGGATCCGGGAAGACCGCCGGATTCAGCCTTTCCGGGAGACCGCAGGGGGAGAGCAGATGGGAGCGGTTTTCCCCCCGGACGAGGACCGCCGCGACGTAATTCGCTCCCGGATCGTTGTCGAGAACGGCGTCCCGGACGGGATCGAAGAAGGCGCAGTCGTTTTCCTCCGTGAAGCGGGCGAAATGCCGCACCGACTCCGCCGCCGGACGTCTTAAGGCCGTCTCCCAATCGTTCGGGAAATACCGGCTCGACCCCCTGCTGACGCACCAGACGGCGTGATGTCCGTAGGTATTGCCCGCGGTCCCGCTGAAGAGATTCCGCCACATCGTCACCCGCACGTCGCAGGCGTCGAAATACCCCTTCTCCGGCTCGAAATTGACCGGATGGTCCTCGTACCGCTGTTCCCCGTCCATCGTGGGCTTGACCGGGGAGAGGGACCTGTCGTGCGCCGCCATGTCCTGGGAGGGCGTCGTCGGCCATCCGTGCCCGGACTGGAACATGTTGAAGTCCAGCCAGTCCTTTCCGTGGGCATAGGCCGAGGAGGACTGTCCGCCCATCGGGTGATAGGTCATGAGGAATTTCCCGCCGTCCCCCGCCCTCAGTCCCGCGGCCATCGCGTCCACGACCGCGAAGTGCTTCTCCTCGGTCATGGGGCGGTCGCCTCCGAGGATCCAGACGATGTTGTCGTGGTGTTTCAGCCGCCCGGCAAGCCATTTCCCGTAGGTGAAGGCGTTCTCCGGGGTGAAGATCTCCGGTCCGCCTCCCCACAGGCAGTTGAACTTGTCCCCCCACGTCGGCAGAATCCCCATCCGAAGCCCCCGGGCTTCAGCCGCCGAGACCGCGAATTCGACGTGATCGAAATAGGAATAGCCTCCGCCGAGATCGGGCCGGGCCGGATCCGGGATCCCGTCGTCGCCCGGCAGGAGGGGCAGACGTCCGTAGGCGTTGGGCTCGGTCAGCCCCCCGCGCTCCGCGAGAACGACGCACTGGATGAAATTGAATTTCTGTTCCGCGCGGCAGTCGAGGTAGCGGAGGACCTCCTCCCGGCTCATGCAGTGGAAGAGCTCCCACGCGGTGTCCCCGATGAGATAGACCGTCCGCCCGGTTTCGTCCGTCAGGTGGCGTCGGTCGGGATGGATTTTCAGCATATTGACCTCCGGTCCGGCGGGGGCGTCGCAGGGAAGACCTCACCCGCCGTGATTCTGCCCTCATTATACCATGAACCGGCGGCGGATGCAAGAGCGGGATTCTGCCGTGGAGCGCAGAGAAGACGATCCCTGCGAATACCGTGCGGCGAAGGCCCTTTTTGTTTTTCAACTCCCCTGCATAATTCTCGAATCCGCTCTTGCACAAAACGGCGGGGCATGGTATAATAAAACCATATCAATCCAACGCCTTCCGGAAATCGGAAGGAATCGAAAGAGGACGTCATGGCAAACGGAAAAACGGGAAAGGGGAGCGGATTCCTCGCCGCGCTCCTTGTGATCATCGACCTCGGCCTCCTCGTCTGGATCGGGACTTCGTGGTACAGCCAGAGAGAGGCGGGCAAGCAGGACGGGTATTTCGCCGGGACCGGAACGGAAGAAGAGCAGAACGGAGGGATATCTTCGGGCTTTGTCTCCGATCCGGGTTCCTCCGCGTCCTCCGACGGCTCGGAGTGGGGTAGTCCGTCCTCCGACGCTTCCCAGATCAGCCCGGTCATTCCCGATGGGGACGCGCCCTCCGACACAGCGAACGTTTCTTCCGGCGGGACTTCAGAACCCTCCGACTCTCCGGTCTCTTCCGGGATGAACGACAACTGGCTGCTCGGTTCCCCCGGCAAGGAACCGGCCGTGGAAGAAGCGCATGAAGACGGCGCGGCCCGGTTCGGCTCGGTCGGACGGCCCGAAACCTCCGATTTTCAGACCTGGTTCGAGCACAATATCACGGGGAGCATCCCCTCCGACGCGCGGATCCTGACCGATTTCCGGGAGATCACCGGATCCTGGAAGGGCCTTCTCCGGTACAGCACCCCCGATCTGCCGGACGTCGTCACCTCGGAGCTTGTGAATTTCACCGTCGCGGGGACCTCCTCCGATTCCTCCCTGACCGTCGACTGGTATCTGATCTGGTGGTCCGGGGACGGGGAATGGCTCAACGAGGAGGAGATGGACGACACCGTGTTCTCCGGCTCCTTCGCGGACGGGACCCTCGCCGTGAACGGGACGGGAAACATCCGGCTGACTGCTTTCTACGAGTGGCAGGGAAGTCAGTACGCGGCGGGTGAACTGGACGCCCCGGACGGATCGACGGCTGTGGTCGGCATGGTGCGTCCGTGACGGCATAACGAGAGGAAAGGAGCGGAAACATGGCAAAACACTGCGGAAACTGCGGCGCGGCCCTTGCGGACGGATCGAGATTCTGCGAGAACTGCGGCGCGAAGGTCCCCGAAGAAAAACCGGCGGAGCAAATCGGGCGGTTCTGTTCTTCCTGCGGGAAAGAGCTCCCACCCGAAGCCGCGTTCTGTCCGTCCTGCGGCGCGAAACGCAGAGTCCGGACGGAAAGACCCGGTCCGTCGTTCTCTGTTACTCCCCCGTCGGCGACAAACCGGACGCCGCCGGCGGTCCAGGGAAGAACGTCCCCGGCGACGCCTCCCGCCTATATGCAGCCCGGATATACCCGGCAGGTCAGGGAACAGCGGCAGGCGGAGAGCGGACCGGAACCGTCCGCGCCTGCGGCAAAATCGGGGCGGCGGGGCCTCTGCGTCTTCCTCGCCCTCGTGATGGCCGCCGAACTCTGCGTCGCCGGATTCAAGTATCCGGGATTCCTCCGCAAAAAGAACGGCGGGGGGATCGTTTCGGAACCTGAGAAGCCGTTGAACGCGGAGGCGGGATCTGAGATCGCCCGGTCGCCCGACGAATACAACGCCCTCCTTCTCGACTATCTCGGCATGACGAAGGAGGATCTTGCCGATTATCTCGAGAATCCCGTCGAAGTGACGGAGGAGAACTCCCCCGGGAACCCGGCGTTCATCGAAGTCGGATTCACGAAAGAGGAGTACGACGGGGCGAAGACCCTCACGGCTCCGGTCTCGAGGGAGAACCCGGAGGCGGATTTCCCGGAATTCGGGATCCACGTCGACATGAAGTGGTGGAACCTCGACAACGAGGAGGACACCCTGATCGTGAAGCGGCTTCCGGACAAGACCGATCCCGCCACCGGCGCGCAGCTCTATTCCTACGACTACTCCCTCGCGTCCGGGCAAAGCAAGTTCTATACGGACGTCGAGATCACCGTGCCGATCCCCGAAGGGACCCATCCCGGAAACATCCTCTATCTGAACGAGGAGACCGGGAAATGGGAGGAGATCTGGTACGAGATCGCCGGGGACGGGAAGAGCTACACCGCCCGCATGAGCCATTTCTCGACGGAGGCCATGCTGAACGAGGGGCTGGACGCGGTCAGCAGATATGTCTACGAGGACGGAAAATCCATCTTCTATTATCTCTCGAGGGAGAACGTCCAGAAGTACGACAGCACCAGCCACTGGCTCTACAACGTCGGCATCATCGATGTCCCGAACTTCAAGAGATTCATCGACTATACCTCGGCGGAGGATCTGACAAAGCTCTTCGAGATCCTGAAAAAACACGGCGGAGCTCCGCTGGATTCGGGATTCACGCAGTTCTGCGACACCCTGGGCGTGGTGGGGGACAGCGCGGCGACGGCCGTCACGATCCTCGACTGCACGGGCAAGACCCTGAAAAACGTCCCGGATCCCGTGATGAAGGGGATCGGCTACGGTCTGCAGCTCCTCGGCGCGGGAATCACCTACCTCAAGGTCAGCGACCGGATGAAGCGAAACGTGGACGCGGACAAGAATGCCCTCGCGGCGATGAAGGACTCAGTCCCCTTGATGATCGGCGCTACCGGCATTCTCTGCGGAGCTGCCGCGGCTGCCGCGACAGGCGCGCTTGCGGTGGGACTGGAAGCCGTCGCCGTGGGTCTGGCGGTCGTCGGCGCGGGATTGTTCATCTATACGACTGTGACGGAAACGATACCGGGGTGGGAGGCCAAGCTCACGAAATGGTACAGGCCCCTCGGCAACCCGACGACGCTGGAAGAGGGCGCGTATCACTATTTCCTGCTCCATTCCGCGAAGTCCGAGGAAGGATTTGCAAAGAACGGGAACGATTCGATGAACAAGACGAAGGTTTACGAAAACCGCCCGTGGGAGCTCTGCGACGTCCTCGGGAACGGATGGGCCGAAGCCTTCGACACCCTGTTCAAGGAATATGAGAAGGAACCCGATAAACTCTACAATGCGATCACGAAAATGTATGACCGCTTCGTCGACCGTTTCTGGGAGATGGACGACAGCGCGAGAGTACGCTGGTGGAGCCGGTACGGAAGCGCCTATTTCGGGGATGACGGGGAGGGGGATCTCCATGTCATCGGCAGATACCCCGCGAGCCTCGGCGAAAAGGAAGTCGAACGACGGAACAAGCTGTACAAGACCCCGAGAGCCAGCCGGAACGACAAGGCGCTGATCGACTTCTCCTGGAACTGGGACGACGCGTGGAAGAAAACGGTCGAAGACCTCGGAGACGAAGTGATCCGGTTCAGCGACCTGACCCCGGAGCAGATCGGCACATTCAAGAAAAACGTCCGGACGATCCTCTACGAAAACACCAACCCCATCCTCGAAGAGGCCTACCGAAAGCACTACGAGGACGCAGCCCTCAAAGCGCGGACCAAGATCTACAAAGAGGTCCTGCCCTGGTTCAACACCCGCCTCACCTTCTACTGGCACGACGATCAGGTGAAGCAGGGCAGCATGGTGAAGAACTCCAAGTACTACAAGTTCCTGACCAACAGAGAGGCGATGCGGTACGACTTTGATTTCGACCTGTATCACGAAGCGCTGTTTCTGCCCGGAAACCGGACGAGCGTGGACTTCCCGCTCTTCCTCGAACCCAACAAGGACAATCCCGTCCTGCTCGAAACGACGGTGTACAACTACATCATGTGGGGCTGCCCGGAGTTTGTCAACGTCATCGGAAGCAATTCGAAGGGCGAGGTTAAGGAAGTCCTGCGCGCGAAGACTGACTGGACGGACGTCGATCTCAGAGCCGACCCGAAATCCCTGACGAACGGGAACGCCTATTTCAACATCCCGATCCATCTGCGCAACATCAAGGACGTCAAGGTCCCCGTCGTGTTCGACAAAGCAACCGACAACGCGTCGGACTTCTGGGATATTTACTATCTCTATCCGGGCACGTTCGGGGCAGTCTCAGTCCGTATTGATACGCAGATCGGCGAAAAAGGCGCGAATTTTGACCTTAACGTACTGATGACAGACTATGAAGGCGATTGGGAGGTCGGAGATTCATACGATCTTACTGTCAGGTACAATTCATACTTCTACGATCCGGAAGGGGGGACGCTGACCTATTTCGACCCGGACAAGGACACCTATGAACCGAACCCGCAGCGGGGCAGAGATGCATATCCGCTCCCGGATAAAGTCATCTTCCGCTTCAAGAAAGAAGACGTTTTCCACGGAGAGGGGACGGGAGACCTGCATATCCGGGAACCCGAAGTCGAGATCATAGGCATCGGAACCTTCCAGTGCTTCAAGGACGATCCCGCTTCCTCTGATGCGGACGACTCCGACATTTACGAAGACGATCAGTTCTACCTGCCGTGATCCAATGACGCGCAGAACCGAAAACGGACGATCCCCCGAAAAGGACCGTCCGTTTTTTCTGCATTTTTACGGATCTCTGTCACAGCCTTTCCCCGTTGTACGAAAAGCCCTCATCGAGGATCTCGACGACGGGGAAGGTGCTCTCGCGGTATTCCGGGTCGCGTTCGGGGCTCGGGACCGTCACGTACCGGATCCCGCCCGTTTCGAGACTGCGGAAGACGTGTTCGTGCCCCTGAAAGACCGCCTCCACGCAGCCGGAGCCTTCGAGGACAGCGCGGATCTCACGGTGATTTCCGACCTGATACCATGCGGCCTCCGCTTCCCCCGGGGCGAAGAAAAGATTGCAGTGGGCGAAGACAAAGGTGCGGACGGGATCGGCGAGGAGGGCTTTCAGCCAGGCCGTCTCCTCCTCCGGGACGACGGAAAACCGCCAGTCGAAATTGTCCCGGCTGTAATGGACCCCGTCCGGCCGGTAAGCGGTGTCGAGCACGACGAAGCGGACGTCTCCGATTCGGAAGTCGTAATACAGCCGGCCCCTCCCGGTGATTGCACGGATCTCGTCGGGGGTGAGCTGCTGGAATTCGTGGTTCCCGGGGACGAGATGGACGGGAAATCCGTACCCGTTCCAACTCTCCGCGAGGGATCTCATCTGTTCGAACTGCTCCGCCGCCGTGGACGAGGGCTGGGTGTTGTCCCCGAGGGAGACCGCGAAGGAGCATCCGGCGTCCCGGAACCGGCCGAGCGCCTTTTTCAGATCTTCTGCGGTGCGGAGACTGCTGCCCCGTTCCGGCTGACCGGGCAGGGAACTGTGCAGATCGGCGAAGAGACCGAAGCGGATTCCCATTTTGCTCTCCTTCCCCGCGTCAGCGTACCTTGAAGACATACTTGAATCTTCCAGCGGGAGCGGCGTCCCCCTCCGCGTAGAAGTTCAAAATGTCCCCGCCCCGGACGTTGTCGCTCCACTTGAAGAGGATGTTGTGCTCCGTGTCGGAAAGCCCGAGTACCGACGCCGGGATCTTCAGAACGAGGTATTTCCCCCTGACCCGGTATTCGGCCTCGCCCGCCTTTTCCGTCTCGAAACTGTTCCCGGTGAAGCGTTCGACGACAGCTCTGTCGGCCGAGGGAGAGGTCTTGTTCACGACGAAATCGAAGCTCTCCCAGCCGTCGGGACCCGCGTCCGTCGTGTCGAGCCAGAGCGTCATCCAGTTCGGATCGGTATGGGGCGTGATGTTCTCGGCGCATTCGGCGAGGAAGTAGTAGTTTTCCCCGTCACGGGCCGCTTTCAGTCCGACGAAATCGTTCCGCCCGCTCGTATCGGTGAGGCGGACTCCCCCGTAAGCCGCGGCGTCCCGGTCCCCGGTGTTGTGCGGATAGGCGATGAACTCCGGTCCTACGTCCGCCCATTCGACGGCGGGATCGGCCGCGAGATCGATCTTCTTCGGCGCGGATGCCGCGGGGACCGGACGGGCTCCCTTGAATTTCCTCACGTAATCCACCAGCTGGCAGTAGTAGTGGTCTTTCAGATCCCCCCGGGTCGGTTCGATGTCCCGGCTGTAGGTCTCGTCGAATTCGTCCGGGAAGGCGTTCTCCACCGCGGCGGCCGTCGGGGGCCAGGATTCGTACCGGCCGGCGTTCCATTCGTTCCAGCCGGTGACGAAGACGATGCGCGGATCCTTTGAGATGGCGAACTCCCACTGTTCGGCGAAATTCGCGCCCCACAGCTTCGCGTCCTCACGGGTGTCATACCCTTCGCTTGTGTAATGCCGCCCGAAGATGTTCTCTCCGTTCATGGCGGTCAGTCCCTTTTCGGCGGACCAGTTCTGCGCCACGCCGACGGTGGTCATTTCAGGTTTCTCAGCGTCGCCGGGACCGTAGTACAGAGCCTGCGGCGTGGTCGAGAGCCATCCCCAGCGCGCGTCCTTTTCCGTCTTCGCCCGGTAGTCCTTCGCGTTGTAGACCGGTTCGCCCGCCCGGAAGGTGAAGAAATCCGCGATCTCCTTTTCGAGGGGATCCGAGCGGCGGTGGGTCAGGGAGGTGTGATAGGCCATCAGCATGGGCTTGCCGTCCAGGTAGAACCAAAGATTCTGATACTTCCCGGGCCGGTAGATATCGGTGTAGAGGGATTTCAGCTGGGTCGCCGTGTCCTCGCCCGGGGAGAAGGGGAGCATGAAGGAGATCTTCGGCACGTTCACGCCGTCCTTCCGGGCCTCCTCGAAGACCTTGTAGATCTTGAGATAGGAGTTGCGCCAGGTGAAGGTCCCGTTGGTGTTGTCCATGAAGATCACGTCCACTCCCGCGGCGGCCAGCAGTTCGGCCTGACGGCGGATGACCCATTCGTCCGTCGTGAGGTAGTAGCCGTAGACGGGTTCGTCCCAGAAGTACCGGGTCCCGCCCTTCGGCCAGTATTCGCTCCTGTAGTCGTTCCTGATATCCGGGTGTTCCTTCATGAACTCCGTCACGTTCAGGGGCTTGCCGTCGTCGGAATTGTGCCAGTCCCAGTAGAACATGGCGACGATCTTGTCCTCCTTCGGATCCACCGTTTCCGCGTTCGACGCCGCAGTACGACCGAGCCCGTCGGTGAGAGCCCAGGTGTCCGGCATGGCGTCGCGGGTCACGAGAATGTCGTCCGCAGGCAGAACGTATTCCGCCGGAGGGGTGTGCAGTCCGTCGATTTCGTCCATCGTGATGACCTCCTCGAAATAATCGTCCCGTTCTTCGGTGAAGCCGATCTCGAGCTGGAGATCCCCCTTCGCCGAGAGCCCGGTGTCGTAGATTCCGCCCTTCGACACGTTTCCCGGGAACACCCATGTGCCCGCCGGACCGGAAGTGTCCTGAATGGCGAAGAGATATTCCCCCGCCGGCATTTCGTCGAATTTGACCGTGTCCGTGGCGCAGTCGGTGAGATTCTCGAACCGCTGACTGACCGCGGGACCCGCTTCGATCATGGCGTCCGTGTCGTCGTTCCAGACGTACAGGGCGAGGGTCGCCGCGGAATTCTTCTGAGTCCAAGTGGGGATGCAGTAGGAGAACCGGTCGAAGGGAGCGGTCACTTTGCACCGGACCCCGTAGATCTCCCCCGCCGCCACCTGATGCGCGCTCTTCGCCGCTTCGTCAAAGTCGTAGACGGCGACGGTCCGGGAGCGCTTCGGAGCGGGAGCCGGTTCTTTCGCTGGCGCGGGCTCCGGCTGTTTTTCCGTCTCCGGTTCCGGCTCGGGAACCTTTGCCGGCGCGGGGTCGGGCGTCTTTTCGGTCTCCTCCGTCTCGGGGACCTTCTCCGTTTCGCCGGTCTGAGCCGGGGGTGCTTTCTCGGAGGAGCAGGCGGAGAACTGGGGCAGAAGGAGGCACAGCGCGAGGAGGAGGCAGAAGACCGCCCCTGTCCCTCCGCACTTCAAAGCCGTCCCGCCCGCCGGGGAATAAAGATGATTCGTGTTTCTCATAGATTCTTCATGATTTCCGCAAAGACCGGCCATGCCTCGTCGGGATAGAACCGGTGGCCGCCGGGACCGATCACCAGACGGCAGGCGTCGGGAACTCCGGCCGCGGCGTAAACGGCCTTGACCGTCTCGAATCCTTCGAGCACGCCGTCCAGCGGGAAGATCGGATCCTCGCGCCCGCAGACGATCACCGCCGGAATCGGGGCGGAGAGCATGGCGAGGTCGGGCATCTCCATGTATTCGAGGATGTGGGGGATGTGGTTGCAGAAGCAGTGGTCCATCGCAAAGATCGACTTGCGGTAGAGGTTGAAGGCGCAGGAGGGCATGACGGCCGCGAGACGGTGCTCGATCGCCGCGGAGTGCCAGGTCGCGGTTCCTCCGCCGGAATTGCCCATCATCGCGATCCGCGAGGGATCCGCCGCGTCCGAGAGACCGTTTTCGATCGCGTCGATCAGGCGGCCGATATCGTAGATCCGCTCGCCGAGGAGGGTCCGGCCGATCAGAAGGGCCTGGGACGCCGGGAGAAGACAGCTTCCCCCGTGCTTGAGCTCGCCGAGTCCCCGCTGTTCCATCGCAATGGCGATATACCCGTTGGCGACCGCCTGAAGCGCGAAGTCCCGGCCTCCGGCGATGGTCTCGGCGTCCCCGGGGAATTTCTCCCGGCCGATGGAGATGTGCATCCCCGTCGAATGCCCCTGCAGGCAGATCATGACGGGCAGTTTCCCGTTCTTTTCGAGGGGCGAGGCGGCCTTCGGGACCAGAAGATGCGCGGGGATGAAGAATCCGGGCTCCGATTCAAACTGAAAGCGGGTCTCGGTAAAGCGCGGATCCTCGTCCGTGGTGAAGTCGACCCGGACGGCGGGAGCGCATTCCGGCACGGGCATTTTGTCCCACCCGATGAGGGAGCGGAACACCCGGTCCGCCCGCGCTTTCTGAGGGCCGAGGGGTTCGGCGGGATCGAAGGAATAGGGGAGCCGGGCCGCGAGATCGGCGTCGGCAAGCGAAAGGTGCAGATCGTAGAGCGACATGGGTTGGGCCTCCCTTGATGCAGATAGTCCGGCTCTGTCACCGGCTGACGGTTTGTATGTTTTTGCGTTCGGATATACTTTACCAGCGTCCGCGAAGCTCGATTTCGGCGGGGGAGAAGGTCCAGACGGCGGGGCTGTCGATCTCGTACAGATTCAGTGTCCCATCCTCGCCGAGGTCGATCCGCAGCGCGCGGTCGAAGGGCTGCCCCACCCACCCGATCCGGCGGAAGAGCAGCATGAGATTCCCCTCCTCCGAAACGGTCCACGCGCCGAGAACAGCCTGCGCCGGATGCTCCTTAGAACTCCGGCTGACGGACGCGAATCCCCCGTCCTCCCGGAACACGATCGTCACGGATTCCCCGCTGCTTTCGCCCTTCCATCCGCCGACGAGGGATCTGTCAAGGGTCCCCGCGCCGTAGTACTGGCCGAGTTCCGTGATCTTCTCCGCGATGCCCCCGGGCTCGGGAACGGTCGGATCCGGGACGCGGAGATAATCCTCGCCGCCGTTCTCCGCGCGGAACCACAGGCCCTCGTCCGTCAGCTCCATCCGGTACCGGTCGGGCTCGTCCCAGTATTCCCCCGCGTTCGAAAAGCTCGAATACCGGCGGACGGTGACGGGGATCCCTCCGTTTCGGGCGGCGGACGCGGGATCCCGCAGCACGTCCGGGTCGTCGGGCAGGATCTCTTCGGCGTACCAGGCCATTTCGTGCCCCTCTTCGTCGTATTCGTCCGTCTCGGCGATGAGGAAGTCCCCGATCATGCGGATCTCGGTGATCTCGTTCTGATCCCTGCGGACGCTCCGGTAAGCCCCGCAGACCGTTTCTCCGAGGGCCGCCTCCGCAGGTTTGTCCGGGATCTTCCGCACGCATCCGGCAAGCGCGGCGAGAACGAGGCAGAATACCGCCGCTGCCGCGAGGATCCCCTTCGGCATGATCTTCATCCGTTCCTTCATGACACCTCTCCTTTCCCGTTTTTGCTCATCTCTTCGTTCCGGTATCGCAGAAAGTGCTTCCAGACGGTTTCCCCGTAGGAAGTGATCTTTTTCGTGTTCGCGTTGTAGCGGCTGAAAATCCTTTTGGTTTCGTCCTCCGAATAGTCCGGGAAGGAAAGCCGTCCCGTGACCTCCTTGGCGGCAGAGAGCAGATTCAGGGCGGCGAGACGGAGGTTGAATTCCCTGTCCCGGTTCAGCCTCAGCCAGATTTCCCGCAGATCGCCGGGATCCTCCGGGGATGGGGAGCGTTTCAGCCCGAGCCCCTCCGCCGTCTCGATCCCGCGTTCCTCGGCGAAACGGAGAGCCCGGGCGGCCACGGAGGCGAAGATCTGCGCGTAGCCGGTGGAACTGTCGTTTTTTCCGATCAGCCGCCCGAGCCAGCCCAGCCGGACCGCGAGATCCGCCGCCGCGTCGAAGAGGTCGATCTCGGTCATTTCCCGGTACAGCACGGCCTTCATGCAGGCGGCGGGGACGGAATAATCCTTCTCGATCTGATCCAGCAGAGGGGAGAGGGACGCAATGATCTCCTCCGTCCTCCGGGGCGTATAGCGTCTGAGCATGTCCGGTCTCCTCCCGCCCTTTGTTTTTTCGATTGAATTATAGCACATTCCTCCCCCCGCGTCAACAGAAAACGGAAAGCGGGGCGGGCGGGAAGGGCAGAATCCGCGGCGGGGAAGGGGCGGATGAAATCCCGGAATAAAAATTCGCGGAAAATCTTCAAAAAACGTGAAAAATTCTCAAAATCCCCTTGCGCTCCGGTGGAAAAACTGTTATAATATACTATTCCAAGCTCCGGAGAGAAGAGGTGTCCTTATGGCGCGCTGTGCGAACTGCGGGTGCGAGATCCCGAACGACGACAAGACCAGACTCTGCGACAACTGCAAGCGGGTGATCCTGCCTTTCATCAAATTCATGGAGGCTTCCACGACGCCCGCTGTGAAACGGCTCCTCTCCAATGAGAGAAATCTGCGCAACGCGGGCGTGACCGATCACGGCATGGACTATCTCTACCGCATCTGCGAGCTTCACGACAAGAGGCGGCAGTCCGAGGCGGACGAAAAGGCGGCGCGCGCGAATTTTCCCGAAGAGCGTCTTCCCTCCGATGTCCGAACCGAATCCGCCCCCCGGGTCCCCGCTCCCGTCCCCGCCGAGGAGCAGAGGGCAGATCCCGCCGAAGCCGAAGGAACGGATGCGGAGGCCGGTTTGATCGGAAACGCCCTCCCGGCGGCGAAGTGGATCCTGATCCTCGCCGGACTGGCCGAGATCGCGTGGTTCGTCGCCCGGATCGTCACGCGGAGCGCAGCAGGGGAAAGTCTGGCGGGCAGTATTGACGTCACGGCTCTCTCCGCGGCCCTCGGTTCCTTCGCCGGAGCCTACGCCGTCCACACCCTGAAAAAAGCCCTCGGCTCCGGGTGGGGAAGACGGTAAACCGGGGAAAAAACAAGACTGCCGCAGGAAGCGCTCCCCGGCAGTCGTTTTGTTCGGCTGGGATTCTCGTCAGATCTCCGTATATCCGCCCGTCGTGATGAACCCGTCGAGCTTTCTTCCGGCCTTGCAGAAGGGGCATTCGTCGCTGCGGTAGCTGTTGTAGCCCGAAAGGTCGGCGCTCTTAAAGATGCTCTGCACGGGCATTCCGCCGGATTCGTCGATGGCGGAGAAGATAGACCCGATCCCCGCGAGATTCCCGCCGTAGTATTTGGTGCATTCCACCGCCCGGGCAAGGCTCCGGCCCGTGGAGACCGTCGAGAGGATCAGAAGGACATTCTTCCCCGTGACGAAGGGCTGCATGTCGTTTGTGAAGGTCAGCTGGTTGTTGGAGTTGACCTGCGGCGTGACGACGTGGATCTCCGCCCCGCTGTTGACGTCCCGCCCGGGAGCGGAAAGATTCTGGGCGACGAACGCGGCGATGATCTGGGTATACTCCAGAGAAATGACGGTGTCGATGGGCGTATAGCGGAAATGGTTCGCGAGCTGAGCGGCCGCCTCAGAAGCCATGACGCAGTTGGTGCGCACTTCGGACATGCTGAAATAGGTGTCGACGTGGGCATGGCTGGTGGCGAAGTGGCCGGGATAGATGTTGAGGCGGATGCGCCGGTTCCCCTTTGCGGTGACTGTGAAGCAGTTCATCAACATGAGATCGTCCTCCCCGTGATCGGGCAAATTTGGTGTGTGTCCCTATTATAGCACATTTTTGAAGTCAGCACAATATAAAAAACGCAAAAAACCGTCTCCAAAGCATTGAAAAACTTCTCGGATTATTGTATACTGATGCAAACGAAAAATTCCGGAGCCCGTTTCCGGGAAAATCCCCGCTTTTTCCGGCGGAGGAGGGAAGGAGGACGAAGATGAAGGAATCGCTGCCCGGTCTTCTGCTGTGCTTTGCCGCCGGGACCCTCGCCGCTTATCTCAACTACCTCATGGCGAAGCGGGCGATCCGGCGTTCGGCCTCCGCGTTCACGGCGGTCCCCGTGTACAGGATGATCCTCTCCGTCGGACTGCTGGCGGCCGTGTATTTCATCGCCCCCCGCACCGGATGGAGCAGGACGTGGATGCTCGTCGGAGCGGCGGCCGGACTGACGATCCCCTCCCTGCCGTTCTCGTGGCTCCTCATGCGCGCGGCGCGGGACGGGGAAAAGAAAGACGAACAGAAACCGGAAGGAGGGAACTGATATGGGAGAGCAATCGGAGGTCCTGATCCGCATCGGAGGGATCCTCGACGTCACCGGGGAGGTGGTCGTCATGTGGATCCTCTTGGCCGTCGCCGCCCTGGTCTCGTTCCTTGTGACCCGGAACCTGAAGGAGCGGCCCGGCACTTTTCAGAACATGATCGAGACCGGGATCGAATCCCTCGACGGCTTTGTCTCCGGGGTGATCGGGAAGAAGCTCTCGCGGAAATACTTCTTTTTCCTCGGATCCCTTTTCATCTTCATCCTGCTCGCCAATTACAGCGGGCTGATCCCGGGCGTCGGACTCACGAAATACCTCCGGGCCCCGACCTCGTCCCTCTCCGTCACGCTGGGACTGGGGCTCGTGACCTTCCTGTTCCTGCAGATCGCGGGACTGAGGGCCGGAACGAAGCACTATTTCAAGCGGTTCGTCTCCCCCGTCGCGTTCATGCTCCCGCTGATGGTCCTCGACGAATTCATCAAGCCGGTGTCCCTCGCGTTCCGTCTGTTCGGCAACGTCTTCGGCGAGGAGACCGTCACCCACAACCTCTACGACCTGCTTCCCATCGGCGCGCCCATTGTCATGATGGGACTCTCGCTTCTGTTCTGCGCGATCCAGGCCGTCGTCTTCACCATGCTCACCTCGATCTACCTCGAGGAAGCGGTGGAAGAGGAATAATCAACCGAAAACGAAGTTTCAATTCCCTAAAAGGAGAAACACAATGGACAGTTCCGCAATCATCGCAATCGCCGCCGCCCTTTCCATCGCCGTCAGCACCATCTTCCCGGCGCTCGGACAGGGACTCGCCGCCAAAGCCGCCATGGAGAGCATCGCCCGTCAGCCCGACGCCGCGAAGGACATCCGCTCCACTCTCATCATCTCCCTTTCGCTGATGGAAGCTCTGACCATTTACGGCCTGCTCATCGGATTCATTCTGGCGTCCAAAGTCTGAGGAGGCGGGATATGACCGTTCAATTGCCCGTACTCGTCTGGACTGTCATCTGCTTCTGCCTCTTCGCCCTGATCCTTCATTTCATGCTCTTCAAGCCCCTGCTTTCCCACATGGACCGCCGCTCGGAAAAGATCGCCCGGGCGAAGGAGAAAAAGCGGGAGCGGGAAGAAGCGCTCGCTGCCGCCGGGGAAGCTCTCGCGCGGTTCCGGGCCGGGGAGGAAGAACACCTCCGCGCGCTGGCACAGGCTGAGACCGAGGCCGCCGGAAAAGAAGCGAAGGCCCTCACGGACGAAGCGGAACGACGCCGGGGGGAAGCGGTCGGGAACGCGGCTTCGGAGTTCGGAAAAGAGAGGGAGAAGCTCGGGATCCTGCTCGCCGGCCGGGAGGATGAATTCGCCGCCGCGCTGGCAGGGGCTCTGACCGAATCCCTTCCCGGACCGGGGAACACGAAGACGGGAGGGGACTGATATGCTGCATTTTGTCTACGCCGCCGTCAATTTCCTGATCCTCGCCGCCATTCTCGTCCTCTTCGGACGCAAGATCGCCCTCGGCATTTTCCGCACCCGCCGGGAACGTCTCGAAGCGGAGCTGGACGAGGCCGAGCGGATCGAAGCCGAACTTGCCCGGGAAGGGAACGATCTTCCCGAAATCCCCGGGACTTATTCGGACGAGATCCCCGCAGACGCCCGCGAGGAAGCCGCCGCCATCCGACGCCGCGGAGAGGAAGACGCCGAAGCCGTCCGGAAGAAAACCGAAGACACGCTTCTCGGAATGCGCCGCGAGGCTCTTTTCGACGTGCGCGCGAAGGCCCTCGACTCCGTGATCGAGCGTGCCGCGGAGCTTCTCAGGGGCGAACCCTATCAGAGCGTTCTCCGGGAGAAGGAAGAGGCGTTCGCGGACGAGATCGTCAGGCGGATGGAGATCACCCCCGGTGATATCGCCTATCTCAAGCGGCACGACATCCTCTACGTCACCCTCACCTCCGCCCGGGAGCTTCCGCAGTCCATCGTGGACCGCATCGGAAAACGCGCGGAGGAAATGCTCGCCGAAGTGGGCGGAAAACAGTCCTACTGGGTCAAGGTCGATCCCGAACTGATCGGCGGGTTCCGCTTCCGCGTGGGCGACACCGTGTACGATTTCACCGTCGCCGACCGTCTCTACCGGGTGCGGAGCGCGATGGCAAAACGGCCCCTCACCGGGAACGAGACCCCCGAACAGCTCGCCGCCGATCTGCTCGACGGGATCCTTTCGGGCGCCGCGGACGGTTCCATGCGCGAATTCCAGCTGGGCCGCGTGCTCAGCGTGTCCGACGGGATCTGCTGGATGGACGGTCTTGCCGATATCATGTACGGCGAGGTCGTGGAATTCGAGTGCGGCGAGCGGGGCATGATCCTCGATATCGAAATGGACCGCATCGGCTGCATCGTCTACGGCCGGTACGAGAGAGTGGAAAGCGGGACGAAGGTGCGCCGGGTCGGACGGATCGCCAGCGTGCCCGTCGGGGAAGAACTCCTCGGCCGGGTCGTCGATCCCCTCGGGAACGCCCTCGACGGACAGGGCCGGATCTTCACCGCCGAACGCCGCCCCATCGAATGCCCCGCGCCCTCCATCCCGGACCGCGCCTCCGTCTCCCGCCCCCTGCACACGGGGATCAAGGCGGTGGACGCCCTCGTACCCATCGGACGGGGCCAGCGGGAGCTCATCATCGGAGACCGCCAGACGGGGAAGACCTCCCTCGCCATCGACGCCATCCTCAACCAGAAGGGCACCGGGACCGTCTGCATCTACGTCGCCATCGGCCAGAAGGATTCGACGGTGGCCGAGATCCGCGACAAGCTGACCCGCCACGGCGCGATGGACTACACCACCATCGTCTGCGCCCCCGCGTCGGCCTCCGCGTCGATCCAGTACATCGCTCCCTTTGCCGGGGCCGCGATGGGCGAATACTTCATGTACAAGGGCCGGGACGCCCTGATCGTGTACGACGACCTCTCGAAGCACGCCGTGGCTTACCGGGAACTCTCCCTCCTTCTGGAACGTCCCTCCGGGCGCGAAGCATATCCCGGCGACGTGTTCTATCTCCACGCGCGGCTTCTGGAACGGGCCGCCCAGCTTTCCCCGGAGAACGGCGGCGGATCCCTCACGGCCCTGCCGATCATCGAGACCCAGGCGGGCGACATTTCCGCCTATATCCCGACGAACGTCATTTCCATCACCGACGGGCAGATCTTCCTCGATTCGGATCTCTTCAACGAAGGCCAGCGTCCGGCCGTGAACGTGGGACTGTCCGTGTCCCGCGTGGGCGGAGCGGCCCAGACCAAGCTGATGAAGCAGATTTCCGGCACCCTGCGGCTCGATCTGGCCCAGTACCGGGAACTCCTCGGCTTCACTCAGTTCGGTTCGGACGTGGACGAGGACACCCGGAAGGCTCTCGAAGCGGGACGCCGCATGATGGCCGCCCTGAGACAGAACCGCTACGTTCCCCTCCCCGACTGGAAGGAAGCCCTGCTTCTCTTCGCCGTGTCGGAGGGTTACGCGAAGGACGCCGATCCCGCGGACATGGACGGCTTCGGAGCCCATCTGACGGAACGCATGGAAACCCTCTATCCCGATACGGTGAAGCGTCTCATGAACGGCGCCCGCCTCTCGGAGGAGGAAAAGGACGGACTGCGGCGCATCCTTGACGAAATCTGCGAAAAATCCGACGCGGACGGATCCGGGGAGGCGGCGTGATGGAAGGACTCCGGGAGCTGAGAAAGCACCTCGAGGGCATTCGGAGCACGGAACAGCTGGCCGGGGCGATGAAAACGGCGTCCGCCGCGAAGCTCACCCGTCTCAGCCGCGAACTGGACCGCTTTTCCGCCTACGCCGACGCCTGCCGATCCGTCCGGGACCGGTTCGGATCCGCTCTCGGGGAAGTCTGGCCCGCCATCGATCCCAAAGCCCCCCGGTGCGTCGTGCTGATCGGGGCGAATCGGGGCCTGTCCGGCGGCTACAACGGGGAGCTTTACGCGTACCTCGACCGGATCCTCGCGGAGGGGGAGCCGTATTTGCTCGTCGCCGCGGGACGCCATGCCGTCGCCCGGATGAAGGAGCGCGGGATCCCCCTCGCGGCGGAATTCGCCCTGCCCGATACGGCGTCCTATGAGGAAGCGGAACCGATTTTGGACTTTGTCCTCGGCCTCTGGCGGGAGGGGAAGATCTCCGCGGTCGAGCTCGTCGCCCAGCGCTTCGTCAACACCCTCACCCAGATCCCGGGACGCTCGGTGCTCCTTCCCATGAAGAGCGCGGAGGGCGGAGGAAGCGGGGAGATCCTGTTCCTGCCCGACCGGGAGACAGCCCTCAAAAGCGCGGCGGAAGTCTGCCTCCGGGCGGATTTTTACGGAAGGGTCCTCGAAGCCCTCGCCGGGTGTCAGGCCGCGACCCTCGCCGCCATGCGGACAGCCTGCGACAACGCGCGGGATTCGGCGGCGGAGCTTGAAACCGAAATCAGCCGCAAGAGGCAGAGCGAAGTCACCTCCGGCGTCCTCGAGACCTCCGGCAGCGGAGCGAGACGCGGGGACGGCGGGAGAGGAGGTTCCCAGTGAACGACAAAGAGGGTATCATCACCCGCATCAACGGTCCGGTCGTGGACGTCATGTTCGACAGCCTCGATCTGCCGGATATCTTTCACGCCGTGCTGATCCCGAAGGACGACCATCCCGTCACCCTCGAGGTGTCCCAGCATCTGAACGCCCGGGAGGTGCGGTGCATCGCCATGCAGTCCACGGACGGGCTTTCCCGCGGGATGCCTGCCGTCGACACGGGCGCGCCGATCTCCGTTCCCGTCGGAATGGGCACCCTCGGCCGCATGACCAACGTCACCGGGGATCCCATCGACCGCGGGGGACCCGTCGAGGCCGAGGACCGATGGCCGATCCACCACCACGCTCCGCCTTTTACGGACATCGTGAACGGCGGGGAAGTGCTGGAGACCGGCATCAAGGTCATCGACCTCATGACCCCCTACGCCCGGGGAGGCAAGATCGGCCTGTTCGGCGGCGCGGGAGTCGGCAAGACCGTTCTCATCATGGAACTGATCCGCAACATCGCCTTCGAGCACGACGGGTATTCCGTCTTCGCGGGGGTCGGGGAGCGGTCGCGGGAGGGGAACGATCTCTGGAACGAAATGAAGCAGTCCGGGGTGCTGGACAAGACCGCCCTCGTGTTCGGGCAGATGAACGAAACGGCAGGCGCGCGTCTGAGAGTCCCCCTCGCCGGACTGACGATGGCCGAATATTTCCGGGAGCACTCCCACCGGGAGACCCTGCTCTTCATCGACAACATCTTCCGCTTCTCCCAGGCCGGATCCGAAGTGTCCGCCCTGCTCGGGAGAATGCCTTCCGCCGTTGGGTATCAGCCGACGCTGGCCTCCGAAATGGGACGGCTTCAGGAGCGCATCGTCTCGACGAAGAACGGCTCCATCACCTCCGTGCAGGCGATCTACGTGCCCGCGGACGATCTGACGGACCCCGCCCCGGCGACGGCCTTCAGCCACCTCGACGCCACCACCGTGCTCTCCCGCTCCATCGTGGAACTGGGCATCTATCCGGCGGTCTCCCCCCTCGAATCCGGATCGCGGATGCTCTCGCCCGATATCGTCGGGGACAGGCACTACCGGTGCGCACGGGAGGTCACGCGGGTGCTGCAGCGGTATAACGAATTACAGGATATCATCGCCATCCTCGGCATGGACGAGCTCTCCCCCGAAGACCGGAAATCGGTGCGGATCGCCCGCCGGATCCAGCGGTTCATGAGCCAGCCCTTCCACGTCGCCGAGGGATTCACCGGCCTCGAAGGGAAGTATGTGAAGACGGAGGACACCGTCGCGGGATTCGAGGCCATCCTCGGAGGCGAATGCGACGCGTTTCCCGAGCAGGCGTTCATGATGGCTGGCGGGATCGACGACGTCCGCCGCGCCGCGAAAGACTGAGGGCGGATCATGGATAAACAAAGCGAATTTCATCTTCTTCTGGTGCCGCCGGAGGGGGGAGAGCGCCGCGTCCCCTGCGATTCCGTCCGGTTTCAGATCCCCGACGGCAAAAACGGACGGGGAGGAGGAAGCGTCGGGATCCGGAAGGGACACACGGACGCTCTCGCCGCGGTCGCCCCCGGGATCCTCACCGCCACGAAAAACGGAGAACCGGTCTTCCGGGCGAAGGTCGGGGAAGGGATCGCCGCCGTGACGGGGGACTCCGTGACGGTCCTCGCGCCCTTCGAACCCGCCTGATCAAGCAGATTCGACGAAAAGCGGGCTCTTTTCCCCGAATTGTTCGGCTTCCGGCGCATTGACAAACCGGGGACGGGGGAGTATAATCAACTCCGTCAGCAATACGGACGCAAAGGAGACACCCTCATGTCGATTCATCAGATCACCGATTTACTCGAAGCCCTGACCATTCTGTGCTTCGGTCTCTCGTGGCCGATTTCCATCCGCAAGTCCTGGGTTTCCCGCACGGCGAAAGGAAAAAGCCTGTTTTTCGAAGTCTTCCTCCTCATCGGGTACGCTTTCGGCATCGCCCGCAAGATCATCCAGCTCGCGACCTGGTCGAACCCCGAGGCGCCGGATTTCATTTTCTTCCTCAGCGCGGTCTTCTATGTGCTGAACTTCATAGAGATCTCCGTCGATATGGCTCTCTACTTCCGCAACACCAAGCTGGATAAAGAGCGCGAAGCCGGAACCCGGAAAGACTGAACGGAAACCAAACAGAACAGAAAAAGCAGCGTCACGATCCCAAAAGGCCGGACGCTGTTTCTTTATTCCCATTTGCCGGCGGATCAGGTCAGGAGATCCGCCGGAGCCGTGTACTTCTCGCCCGTGTTGGCGCGGAACTGGAGGCTGTAAAGCTCGCTGTACATGCCGCCCTTTTCGATCAGTTCGTCGTGGGTGCCCTGTTCCACGATCTTTCCGCCCGCGATCACCGCGATTTCGTCCGCGTTCTTGATGGTGGAGAGCCGGTGCGCTACGACCAGCGTCGTCCTTCCGCGGCAGAGCTCGTCGAGGGACTGCTGGATCAGGATCTCCGTCGTGTTGTCGAGGGCCGAGGTCGCCTCGTCGAGGATCAGGATCGGGGGATTCTTGAGGAAGACCCGGGCGATGGAAAGCCTCTGCTTCTGACCGCCCGAGAGCCGGATCCCGCGCTCCCCGATCTCCGTGTCGTACCCGTGTTCGAGGGACATGATGTAGTCGTGGATGTTCGCCCGCTTCGCCGCTTCCTCGACCTCTTCCTGGGTCGCGTCGAGCCGTCCGTAGAGGATGTTCTCCCGGATGGAGGCGTTGAAGAGGTAGATATCCTGCTGGACGATGCCGATGTTCCGCCGGAGCGATTCCATCGTCACATTGTGGATCTCCTGCCCGTCGATGAGGATCTCGCCCTGGAGGAAGTCGTAGAAATGGGGGATCAGGTGGCAGACCGTCGTTTTGCCGCCGCCGGAAGGGCCGACCAGCGCGAAGGTCTTTCCCTTCGGGATGTCGAGGGACACGTCGGAGAGCACGTCCCGCGGCTCCTCGTCGGCGATCTTGCGCCCGTCCTCGTCATAGACGTCGTAGTGGTAGGTCAGGTTTTTCAGCTCGATGTGCCCCTCAACCTTGCCGATATCCACCGCCCCGGCCGCGTCCTTTTCCGGCTCCTCGTCAATGATCTCGAGGAACCGCTCGAAGCCTGTCACGCCGTTCTGGTACTGCTCCATGAAGTTGATGAGCGTCATGACAGGGCTGATGAACATGTTGACCGACACGATGAACGCGGAGTAGTCGCCGAACTGGATCTTGCCGTTGTAGAGAAAGAGGCCGCCCGCGATCAGGATGATGACGTTGAAGATGTCCGTGACGAACGCGGTCCCCGAGTGGAACTGCCCCATCGCCTTGTAGGACTTGCGGCGGGCTTCGATGAAATTCCCGTTGCCGCGCTCGAATTTTTCGGCTTCCTTGTCCGCGTTGGTGTAGGCCTTGGTGACGCGGATGCCGGAGATCGAGGATTCCAGAGCCGCGTTGATGACCGCCATGGATTTGCGGGTTTCGGTGAAGGCCTCGCGCATCCTCTTGCGGAGCACCCCGGAAATGACGAGCAGGAAGGGGACCGCCGCGAAGATGATGAGGGTCAGCCAGATATTGATGGTCGAGAGATAGACGAAGGAGACCACGATGGAGATCGAGGAGATGATGATGTTCTCCGGCCCGTGGTGCGCCAGTTCCGAGACGTCCATGAGGTCGTTCGTCATGCGGGACATGATCCGGCCGGTCTCGTGGTTGTCGTAGTAGCTGTACGGCAGTTTTTCGAGGTGGGTGAACATATCCCGCCGCATCTGCGCCTGCATGTGCACGCCGACCATGTGCCCCTGGAACTGGATGAAGAAGTTGAGGAGCATCTTCAAAGCATAGAGACCGAGCAGGATCATGCCGAAGAGGATGATGCTCCGGTATTTCCGGTTCGGGATCAGGTCGTTGAGCATGGAGCGCGTCACGATGGGATAGACCACGCCGATCAGCGCGACGGCCAGGGATGCCAGCATGTCGAGGGTGAACATGACCCGGTGAGGTTTGTAATACGCGATGAATCGTCTGAGCATGGTGAAACCTCCTCGCAGAAATGCGTTCCTCCCGATTATACCGGATTTTTTCAAAAAAGTCAAGAAGATTCAAAAATGTTTTTGCCCCCGGCGGGGAAAGGTCTGCTCCGCTCCTTGTTCCGCCTTTTTTCTAAATCCGCTTGATTTCCATTCAAAAATATGCTAGAATACTCCCGGTCTGCGTTCTGCGGGCCGCGGGAGAACGGAGAGAGTTCGGAAGGAAGTGAGTGAATTTGCTCTTCGGGAAGCATATCAATCGGTATTACCTCCGGTTCGGCTGGGCGCTGCTCCTCGGGGTCGCGTCCCTCGTGGCGGTGGACTTTTTCCAGCTGAAAATGCCGGAACTCTACCGCATGACGGTCAACGGCCTCAACGACGGCGAAGTCCTCATGACGGACGGGACCCTGCGGGCCTTCGACATGGATTTCCTGCTCGACGGGATCTGTATGCCGATGATCGTGATCATGGTCGTCATGGCCCTCGGGCGGTTTCTGTGGCGCGTCTGCTTTTTCGGGTCCGCCGTCGCCGTGGAAACGGATCTGCGCGGGCGGATGTTCGACCGGTGCAAGGATCTCTCCCGTCCCTTTTACGAGCGGGAGAAGGTCGGCAACCTCATGTCCCTGTTCACCAACGACCTCGAAACCGTGCAGGAGTGCTTCGGCGCGGGGATCCTCATGCTGGCCGACGCCGCGCTTCTCGGGTCCCTCGCCATGTGGAAGATGTTCCGCATGAGCGGCTCCCTTACGCTCTATTCCCTCATCCCGATGGTCTTCCTCTTCATCATGGGGGCGATCGTCGGCAAGTCGATGCGGCGGAAGTGGCAGGCCCGGCAGGAGGCGTTCTCCGATCTCTCCGATTTCTCCCAGGAGAGCTTTTCCGGCATCGCGGTCATCAAGGCCTTCGTGCGAGAGGCGAAGGAACTCCTCGCTTTCCGGAAACTCAACGACCGGAACGAAAAGACGAACGTCGACTACACCCGGATCTCCACCCTCTTCCAGATCTCCGTGACGCTCTTTGTCGAGTCCATCATCTGCGTGATCCTCGGCTACGGCGGCTGGCTGGTCCACGAGGGGATCCTCGACGCCGGGCAGCTCGTGGAGTTCATCGGCTATTTCACCTCCGTGGTCTGGCCGGTCATGGCGATCTCCCAGCTGATCGAGATGCAGTCCCGGGGAAAGGCCTCCCTCTCCCGGATCTCGGACCTGCTCGACACGGAACCCGAAGTCCGGGACCGGGATGGGATCGACGAAAAGAACGCCCCCGTTCTCCGCGGCGGGATCGAATTCAAATCTCTCACTTTCCGCTATCCCGGGGCTGCAAACGACGCCCTCTCCGACGTCAGCCTGAACATCAAACCGGGGGAGAGCGTCGGCATCGTCGGGCGGACCGGATCCGGCAAGACCACCCTCGCCGAACTGATCCTCCGGGTCTACAACGTCGATAACGGTCAGCTCTTTCTGGACGGACACGACGTCAACGACATCCCGATCCGCACCGTGAGGCAGTACGCCGCCTACGTGCCCCAGGACAATTTCCTCTTCTCGGACACCATCGCTCATAACATCGCCTTCGCTTCGGACAGCGACGCGCAGGAAGAGATCGAAGCGGCGGCGAAACGGGCGGACGTCCATTCCAATATCGACGAATTCCCCGAAAAATACGAAACTGTGCTCGGCGAACGGGGCGTAACGGTCTCCGGCGGGCAGAAACAGCGGATCTCCATCGCCCGCGCCCTGATGAAGGAGGCCCCGATCCTCATCCTCGACGACTCCGTCTCCGCCGTGGACACCGGGACCGAAAAGACGATCCTCGACAATCTCCGGGCCGTGCGGCAGGGCAGGACCACCATCCTCATCGCCCACCGCATTTCGACGGTCGAAAGCATGGACCGCATCGTACTGATGGACGAGGGACGCATCCTCGCCGTCGGGACCCACGCGGAACTCTGCGAGACCTCGCCGGAATACCGCTCGATGGTGGAACTGCAGAGGCTCCAGTCGATGAACGACGAGAGCGGGAAGGGAGGGAAGAAAGCATGAGAGAATACCTTCCCCTTCTCATTCTGGGCGCGATCCTCGGGGTCTTCACCGTCGTGTTCGTGTCCGGCTGGCTTGTGATCCGCCGTCAGAAAGAAGCCGTCGGGTTCGACCGCAATATGAAGGACGGAGAGATTGTCCGCCGTCTCAGCCGCTACGCGAAGCCCCACTGGAAGGCGTTCCTCTGCGTGGGACTTGCGATGCTCTTCTCCGTGGCCTACGACGTAATTTCCCCCCTGATCGTCGGCGATATCGAGGAGATGATCAAGGCGGATTTCGCCATGTCCGCGCTGCTCTCCCGAGTAGCGGTATACGCCGGGATCCTCGCCGTCTCCCTCGTCTCCACCTACGCCCAGGCCATCGTGCTCCAGCGGACCGGTCAGAAGATCCTGTCGGCGATCCGTCTCGAACTGTTCGAGCACATCGAAAGCCTGTCCCATTCCCAGCTGAACGCGATCCCCGTCGGCAAGCTCGTGACCCGGGTGACGAACGACACCGGCGCGATCTCCATGATGTTCACGAACATCTTCGTCAACCTTGTGAAGAACGCCTTCGTGATCGTCGGGGTCCTCGCCGCCATGCTGCTGCTCAACTACGAGCTGACGCTGATGATATTGTGCTTCGTGCCGTTCATCTTCCTCTTCACCCTGATCTTCCGCAAATTCTCCCGCAAGGCCTACCGCATGGTGAAGGACGGCACCACCGACATCAACGCCTTCCTTTCCGAACACCTCTCCGGCATGAAGATCATCCAGATCTTCAACCGCGAGGCCCGGAAGAAAGCGGAATTCGACGCGAAAAACGCGAAACTAGGACGGGCGAGGGCAAGGCAGATCCTGACCTTCGCCGTCTTCCGCCCCACGGTCTACATGCTCTATATCGCCTCCGTCCTCTGCCTGCTCTATCTCGGCGGGCGGGGCTCGATCAAAAACACCTCCTTCATGGGACAGACCATCACCTCGGGCGTGCTGGTTTCGTTCTACATGTACATCTCGAAGTTCTTCAACCCGATCCAGTCCCTTGCCGAGCAGTTCAACTGGCTCCAGTCCGCCATGGCCTCCGCCGAGAAGATCTTCACGGTCTTCGACATGGAGCCCGAGATCGTCGACGCGCCGGACGCCGTGGAGCTCGAGACCTGCGAGGGGAACATCGAATTCCGCAACGTCTGGTTCGCCTACGAGGGGGAGGAATGGGTCCTCCGGGACGTCTCCTTCAAGGTCCGGGCTAAGGAGACCGTGGCTTTCGTCGGGGCGACCGGATCCGGCAAGACCACCATCCTGTCCCTGATCTGCCGCAACTACGATATTCAGAAGGGCGAAATCCTCGTGGACGGGATCGACGTGCGCCGGTATACCCTCTCGTCCCTGAGACGGCATTTCGGCCAGATGCTGCAGGACGTCTTCCTCTTCGCCGGGACGATCCGCTCCAACCTCACCCTGCGGGAGGACATCCCGGATCAGACGGTCCGCGAAGCCTGCCGCTACGTCAACGCCGACCGGTTCATCTACCGGCTCCCCGGCGGGCTGGACGAGGAGGTCCGGGAGCGGGGGAACAATTTCTCGGCGGGTCAGCGTCAGCTCCTCTCCTTTGCCCGCACGATCCTCGCCAAACCCTCGGTGATGATCCTCGACGAGGCGACCGCCAACATCGACACGGAGACCGAAGTTCTCATTCAGGATTCCCTCACAAAGATGATGAACATCGGCACCATGCTGATCGTGGCGCACCGGCTCTCCACCATTCGTTCGGCGGACCGGATCCTCGTCATTTCGAAGGGCGAGATCGTGGAGCAGGGCACCCACAGCGAACTGATCGCCGCCGGCGGACGGTATTACGAGCTCTATCAGCTTCAGGAAAAGGCCGAAGAAGCGAGAAAGAGCGGAAAATAACGCGAAAAATACTCCGAGCCGCAGTCTCCGAAGCGAATGGAGGCCGCGGCTTTTTTGCCTCTCTCCGCCCTCTCACCCATTCGCCCCCGGGCGCATATCCTGTGAGTGCGGCCGCGGCTTTCCGGAAGGGGGAGAACGGCCGCGAAGGAGGAAAATCCATGGCAGTATTTTACAATCAGGCTACGATTTCCTACGGCGGGACGGTGCGGCAGTCCAACATCGCCTCCGGGGAGATCCTCGACGCCGTCAGCGTGACGAAATCCGCGCTGATTGGGACCTACGCGCAGGGGGACACCCTCACCTATGTCGTGAACATCGTCAACGAAAGCGGCGTGCCCATGACGGGCTTGACGCTGACGGACGATCTCGGGGCGTATGAGGCAGGCGGGCAGACTGTCGTCCCGCTCACCTATGTCACGGGGAGTCTGAGGGTCTATTCGGACGGCGTGGAACAGCCCCGGCCCGCAGTCACGGAAGGACCCGCGCTCACGGCGGAGGGGATCGATCTCCCGGCGGAAGGCGCGGTGACGGTCGTCTACGCGGTGAAGGCGAACGAATTCGCTCCCCTCGGAACGGATCCCGAAACCGGGGATCCCCAGAGCATCGTCAACACCGCGTCGGTCACGGGCGGGACGATCGCGGACGCGGTCACGGCCCAGGCCACGGTCACGGCGCAGGACGGCCCGGATCTCACCGTGCAGAAGTGCATCACCCCGACCTCCGTCACGGAAAACAGCCGGGTGACCTACGGCTTTGAGATCTCGAACGCCGGGCGGGAGACGGAACCGGGGGACAGCGTGGTCCTCTCCGACGTGTTCGATCCCATCCTCACCGACCTGACGGTGACGCTGAACGGCGCGGTCCTGACCCCCGGCACGGACTACGCCTACGACGCGGCATCCGGCATCTTCTCGACGAACGCCGGAACCCTGACCGTCCCCGGGGCGGCCTTCTCCCAGGATCCCACGACGGGCGTGTGGACAGCGGATCCCGGCACGGCGGTCCTCGAAGTGACCGGCACCATCGGCGCGCAGATCAGTCCGCCTATCGAGAAGAGAAGATAATAATAGACCCGCCCCGCCAGAGAGCAGGGAAGGTCCTGGAAAAGACAAAAGGGGGATCCGCGGTTTCCGGGTCCCCCATGTCAAAACGGGGAGGACGCTATTCCTCCGTCCGGTCCGCGGAAGGGGCGAGGCGGACTTCCAGCTCCCGGCGGATGGATTCGATCTTTTCGGCTTCGAGGCGCGCTTTCTCCCGCTTCTCGTCCCGTTTCCGGCGGAGGAAGAGTGCTATGTGCGGGATCTGGGAGAGCAGGGCGGAAACTCCCGCGGCCGCCAGCACGACGGGAAGATCGGCGTTCCGCTGCATCCTCCTGCCGTCCCTCACCCCCAGCCGGTAGGCGTGATCGTCCACCGCCGAGGCGAGTTTCAGAGGCCCGCCCGCGTCCGCCACGTTCTGCACGAACCGCGCGATGGCTCTCGCTTTTCTGTCCGGTTTTTTCCGCATGGCAGTCACGCTCCGGTCCGCGCCGCTTCGATCTTTTTGATGAGCCGCCGCCCGATGTCCGCCATGTATTTCAGGCCTGCCGACACCGTTTCCGCGTCGAACCGCACGAGGAAATTGTCCGCCTCGAAGGTGAAGTCCCCTTCGTACCCGATCTCCCCGAGCGCGCGGGTGATGGCGTCCCAGTTCATCTTCATCCCGTAGTCGTAGGGGACGGTGTGGCTGTCCTCCCGGTAGTTGTTGTCGTGGACATGCAGGGCGCCGAGGCGGTCCTTTCCGAGAACCCGGATCGCGGCGTCCGGCTCGTCTCCCACAAGCCCGCAGTGGCCGAGGTCCAGGCAGACCGTGTAGGCCTTCGGATTGGCGAGCCCGTCGTAGTATTCCGCGAGATCCGCCCCGAAGGAGCAGACGTTCGGCATGATGTATCCCCGGCGTCCGTCGTAGCCCCACATGTTCTCAATGGCGATTTTGATCCCGTATTCCAGCGCGACGGGTTCGAGGGTGCGGTAGAATTTGAAGTTGACTTCCTTCTGCTCCTCCCCCTGGAACGGGCAGGCGACGGGATGCACGACGATGGCCTTCGCTCCGAGGACCCCGGCGATGCGGATGGACTGAGCGACACGTCCGGGGATCTTCGCGTTCCATTCCTCGTCCCCGTACCGCATGCAGGGGAAAGGCGCGTGGGCCTGGTTGAAAAAGATCCCGGCGGCCTCCGCCTTTTTGCGAAGTCCGAGCCCGAACGCCTCGGGGTCGACGGTGTTCAGCGGGCAGGAGTCGGAGGTCATGTCGAACATCGAATAGTCGACGGCGTCGAATCCGGCTTCGGCGAAAATGGAGAGGGCTTCTTCCGGTGGGAAGCGGCGGAAGAGATTGTCGGTCTGGGTGGAAAGAATCATGGCGTTTTCCTTTCGCGGTTCGTGCTTTTTTTCCATTATAAAGAATCGGAGCCCGGATTGCAAGGGATTCGGCAAAATTCCGCAGCGAATCTTTTATGAAGCCGGAGCAGGACGGGGGTACGCGGCGGTCCCGCAAAGATTCCTCCCGGGGACACGGGATTTTTTTCGCCGGAGGGCTTGAAATCCGCGGGGAAATCCTGTATAATATACGGGTACGCCGGTATGATGGAATTGGCAGACGTGCTGGACTCAAAATGTCTCGCGCTTCACACCGTGCGAATCGCGGAAAGCCTTGTGACACAAGGGTTTTCCAAAATGAAAAAACCGCATTTTTCGGAATTGGCCTCCATTTTGGCCTCCAAATTCCGAAAAGCATCCTCAAGCATCTTTCCCCATAATCACCTATGCCGGCGTGATGGAATTGGCAGACGTGTTGGACTCAAAATCCAATCCTGGAAACAGGGTGCGGGTTCGACCCCCGCCGCCGGCACCATCCGAAAGTCCCGAAAGCCTTGATTTTACTGGGTTTTCGGGACTTTCTCTGTTCTGTCCAGAGGAGGGCGCCTGCGTGTCTGAAGCAGTGAAAAACGGGAAAAAATCGCGTTTCTCAGGAAATCCGAATCCCGAAAAGCCTTGTGCTGCAAGGGTTTTCGGGCTCGTGGAGGCCAATCAGGAGGCCAATTTCATTCCTGGCCGGGGAAATATCCCAGGATTTTATTGGCTGAGGCCACTTTGGAGTTGTAGTCCAGATGGGTGTAGATGTTGCTGGTCTTGGACATCAATTATCCGCACATGTTTTTGTCGGTTTTCTCCCTGCTTTCCTCCGCGGCGCGCTTGTCGAGGAGCTTGTAGTAGATGTGGATCTCGCGGGGTTCTTTGCTGTACTTACCCGGACACTTATCCACGGTGACGAATTCAATGAGCTCCATGCACATCTCCCGCGTCAGCTCCGTAGGATCGCCGTAGGCTTTCAGGCGTCGGATGAATTCTTCCACGTCCGCCCGGTTCTTCTCCGCGTCTGCGATTCGCGCCTCCGCTTCGGAGACCTCGGCTTTCAGCGTCTGCCGCTCCTCTTGATACTTCGAGAGAAGATTGACGCAGATTTCCTCGGGGATCCGTCCGATGACCTTGTCCTCGTATGCCGCCGCGATGAGCTTGTCCAGTTCGTCCAGACGCTTCTTTCCCTGCGTGATTTTCCTCTTATCGGCGGATGTGACTGCGACGCTGTTTTCTTCGCTCCGCCGCAGAAATTCCTCTCTTGCCTGCTTCTCGTCGATCTGAACCATCTCGATTTTTTCGCGGATATCTGTCAGGACGATTTGATTGAGGACTTTCATCTGGATGTAGTGGCTGGGACAGACCTCTTTGCCGAATTTCATATTGGTGACGCAATTGAAATTCTCACGTTTGTAGATCCTCCCGTCCGAACGCTTGTGGCGGGTGTTGTTCCAGCCGATGCACATCTTTCCTCCGCAGTCAGGGCAGTAGAGCAAACCGGACAGAGGATGCACATACCCGGACTTGTTTCGTTTCCCCTGACTGACGGACGCCTCCATTTCCCGGCACTTATCCCAGAGCTCCTGTGTGACGATTGGCTCGTGGGTATTGTAGACCGTGATCATCTCCTCTGGCTCGCGGAAGATTTTTGTCTTGTTTTTGTACGATACCGTGGTAGAGCGCTGCTGAACAAGGTGTCCGAGATAAGTGGGATTGTGGAGCATTTGCTTTACCGCGTTTCCCGACCAAAGATGATGGGAGCGTCTGTTGTTGGGAGAGCCGAACTTTTGTTGCTTGTAGTCGGAAGGAATGAGTATCTTCTCTTCATTGAAGATCGACGCGATCCGATTCGGACTCATTCCCTGCGCTCTCAACTCGAACATACGGAGCACGTTACTCGCTGCCGGTTCGTCTCGTACAGGGAGTCGCTTTTCATCATTTCCTGCGACATACCCGTAAGGAGCAAAGCCCGCACGGTATTTTCCCTCTTTCGCGTTTGCCTCAAAGACTTCGCGGAGCTTCTTTGAGGTATTCGCCGCGTGCCATTCGTTGAAGACATTGACTACGGGTAGCATATTAATCCCGCCGGTTTCGTCCTTCGCAGAGTCGTGGTTGTCGCTGACGGCGATGAAGCGGATGTTGTACGTCGGGAAGATGTAGTCCGTGTACTGCCCGACCTCGATGTAGTTCCGTCCGAAGCGGCTCATATCCTTGACGATGATGGCGTTGATCCGCCCGCTCTTCGCGTCCTCGAACATCCGCTGTACGCCGGGACGGTTGAAATTCGTTCCGCTGTACCCGTCGTCGACGTACTCGTTCACGATCTCGAAGCCGTTGTCACGAGCGAACTTTTCGACAATGAGTTTTTGATTTTCGATCGACAGCGACTCGCCGGACCGCTCGTCCTCCTGTGAGAGCCTGTAATACAGACCCGCCTTGGTGTTGTTGATTTGCTTTGACATTGATTCACTTACCTCCGTTTCCGTCAAAGCAGCCGACCGTACGCACGAAAACGATATCACATCCCGCGCGCACAATCGGCTGGTTTTGTTGGATATTCCGATAACTTTCGGATAACTTTTCACGACCGGGACAAGCCGAACTCGGTATATGCCCGCTGTTCGGCAAGATCGGATATGACTTTGTCGATATCCTTTTTGCCCGTATAGTGACTGACGACGACATACCGTATACCTTCAATTTCGTAAGCGTTTTGCGACGTCGGTGCGTCCTTGAATCTTTCCTTCAGTTCGTTCAGGGACTTCGTCGCGGGGGTATCGGGATGGGTTGCCGTGCTGACCGTATTGATAGCGTACCTGCCTTTCTGCGTGGGTCATAGAAAAGGGATCGGACTGTGATCGCCCGATCCTCTTTCCGTGATCTGTGTGTCGACATGCTTAATACCTCTTTTCTGTAAATATGTTGTGCGCAGGACGTTCCTGCGATGGGGAATCTGTGTCAGACTGTTCTGACTGTATGTCTCGGCATCGCCTCCTTTTTTTGTAACGGTTTTTACCAGAGCTTCATTTGGAAGCCGTGACTGTCGTCCTCATCCTGGTCGTCGTTCTGGTTGTCGTCCGGGTCGAAATCATCGTCTTCGTCGTACGCCTCCTTTCCGTCGTCATCATAACCGTAATCAGGTTCATCATCCTCGTCGAGATCGTCCGCTTCCCCGTCATCATCACCGAACACAACTGATTCGGCGGGAGCAGGAGCGACACCGGGACGGGCGTGTGCGAACACCTCCCTTGCGTCGTCGAGCTCATCTGCCTTTGCTTTCTGGATCAACAGCATGACCACTGTGAGCGGAATCCCCATCGCCGCACCGACATTCTTGGCTTCGATCTCCGCGTCGATCTCGCGCTGTACCTCCTCGCGGGTCTTTCCCTTCAGCGAAGGACGAGGAAACAGACCAGCGAGAAGATCAACGTACCGAGGAACAGCGTCCAGCCAAGCATCGTTGTCAGCCTCTGCGTCACGCGCTCGATCATCTTCGTGTTCTTCATGACTTCGATCCGCAAATTGTCCATGGTATTTTCTACAGAGCTTTTCGCGCGAAACTTCCCATCCGGTATCTGCTGCTCCTGCCGTTGATCCAGACGGGATCTCAGTTCCGCGATCTCCTTCGACTGTTCCCGGAGCGTATCCGTCAGCTCCGCGTTCATAGACTCCAGCCGTTTGAGTACCTCGTCCTGCGAGGTCGAGCGCGGGATCGGCGGCGCGTTCATCCGCGTCAGCTCGTCCATGCTCAATCTCCGCGAGGATCCGTTTTCGTATTGCGAACTCATTTTCCATCGCCTCCTTCAGATACTTCGTGTCGGACAGACTTCTGTCACGACACTTTTTCAGCTTGCCGTCCTTGTTCGGCGGCTCGTTCAGACAGACGTAGGTGATGTGCTTCCGATCCGTGCGCCAGACGGTTTCGTAACCGTACTCACGCATCCGCTCGCGGAATTCTTCCGACGTCCAGCACATCTCCATGCACGCAGCGATCGCGTTGCGCAGACGGAACTTCCATGACTCCGAACGCACCGCCGCACGGTATTCGCCGTTCCTGACGTCACGGACGCCGGGCTTCTGCTCGTACAGTTTCAGCACCGACAGACCGTGAGCAGAACAGATCTCGTCACTGAGTTGTCGTAACGATTGCAGCGTTTCCGGTGACTGCCGCAGCTTCATGCCCGTCTCGTGATTGACGCTGTTGATAACGAAGTGGTTGTGCACATGGGAGCGGTCGACGTGCGTAGCGACGAGAACTTCGTGACCGGGCCATGCGCAGGACGCGAACTCAACGCCGATCCTGTTCACCTCTTCGGGTGTGACCGGTTCGTCCGGAGCGAACGACTGGACGTAGTGATAGAAAAATGTGCCGGTGCTTTTTCCCCACGCCTGCTTCGTCGTCATGAACTGATCGAGCGCGTATGCGGGAACGCAGTCCACACCTGATGTGCAAAACACGTTCTCGCCCACCTGCGTCTTGTGCGGTTGGAGACAGTAGTCGATCACACGGCCCAGCGCAGACCTCGAACTGTTCCCGCCGCTCTTGTATTTGATATAGGTCACTGTTGCGATGATCGATCCACCTCCTTCTGAATCGTGTACAGCCCAGACGCGACCTCTCCGAGTTGTTCGCTGAACTCCGACAGGTTCACACAGTAGATCTCGCCGCTGTTGACCTTCCGCGTGAGCTGATTGACGTTGTTTCCGATCCGGCGCAGTTCCGCCAGCGTCGGTCTCAGATCGTCAAGAATGACAATGGGCTTGCCCATCCCGGCGCTGACAAGATATTCCGTGCGGCTCATATGTGCTTTCTTGGCGTTCGCGTCGATCACCGATAGTTCATGATCGCTGAACCGGATCGGGACGACATGGTTTCGTTTTCTCATAAAGACACCTCCGTTTCTTCGTAGTATTTGGGGCTGTGGATCGTTCCCAAAGGGGTGCGGGTTCTCCCGCCGAGCGGTGGCCGGGGATAGCCGGACGCTCTGCTCGCCTTCCGCAGCCCCCTCGTAATTCCATCCAAAAGATGGAAAAGACGGCACTTTGAGGGCATGCCGGAATCAGGCCCGCATGACTGTCAGTCCTCACCCCGAAATCAGCCATGCTTCCGGTCATCCCCCCACGTCGTGTTTGGTGACGACGGTGTCCGTTCCCGTGACAAAAAGAAAAAGACCTTGCGGTCATGTGCGCGGCAGCGTGTGCATTCACGAGGCGCATCGGGATTTCTCCGCGTCACTCGAGTCGGACGGAAGAAGAATACAACCCAACGGGCTGACGTCGAGCACGGAACGGATTTCATCCACCCAGCCGGAGTCCATTTCGTCTGCGTGAGAACCACTTGCGTCACTGCGGCAACTTGCGTCACTGTTTTCAGACGCGCTGACCGACGCACCTTGATGTGCCTCAACACCAATCGTATCAACGGTTTCAGAGACTTCAGGCTGTCCGTTTTCCTCACCGTCAGGGACGCAAGTGCCGCATGTTTCCGACGCCGAAACGCTTGCGTCACTTCCGTCACTTGCGTCACTCCCACCTGCTTCACGCTCCGGTTCGTGATACTCGACGCGGATAAAACGCTGACCGTTGCTCCGCGTGTCCATGAAAAAGACGCCGAGCTTTTCCAGTTCATAGCGGTACCGGTTCATCTTCTGCTTGAGCGATTTCGGCGCGAGTGACAGGGAGGCGAAGGAATTGTACCGTTCCGTCAGGTCGGTGTTGTTGCCGTCGTAGACTTTCTGACCGCGCATGTACGCGACGAGCTTTGTCACCTCCTCCGGCAGACTGTGATCCTCTTCGTCCATCGAATCTTTCAGAAGCGTCCATGTGAAATTCTTCGCGTCCATTTCGAGATCGAGCTTGCGGTCTTCGATGTCGCGGCCGGTACACGTCAGCACCGCATTGGAATCGCCGCGCTTGCGGTCCAGAACGTACACCGCATCCATCGCGCCCGTCAGACCCGTGGAGCCGGACAGCCTGTTCAGCGGATCGCTGTCTCCCGCTTTGCGAAGATGGTGGAGCAGCAGGATCGTGAGCCCGTGTGCGTCCGCGATCTCTTTCAGCTGCCGAACCTCGCCGTAGTCTCCGGCGTAGGTGACGTCCGACGCGGTTCCCCGCACGATCTGGAACGTGTCGATCACCACCAGAACCGTGTCGGGATACTTTTTGAGGAAGGACAGGATCTGCTGGCAGAGACCCTCCCCGAGACGATTTGCCTGCACCGCGACGTGGGCGTTCGGACTCATCTCGTCCGTAATCGTGTACAGGCGGGACTGCACCCTTTTGAACCGATCCTCCAGCGCGAGGTACAGCGTCGTCCCCTGCCGCGTTCTCTGATTCCAGAAGCGCTCCCCCTTCGCCACCTTCATGCAGAGATCGAGAGCGAACCAGGATTTGCCGACCTTCGGCGCGCCGCCGAGGATGCAGATGCCTGCGGGGACCAGCGTCTCCACGCAGAACTCCGTTTCCGGGAACCGGATGTCCCCGAGTGTGACCGTATCGAATTCGACAAGGTCATGAATTTTGTCAGCCATAGTTCTCCTCCTTTCGGCTGATGGAATAAAGAAAACTGCCCCGACACAAAAAAGTGGGAGCAGTATCTATATTCCGATTTTTGATTTTGAAGAGATCCCTCTATATATACCCCGACAGAAGAAACGCGTTTTATTCCATCGGCGACAAAATTCTTTTGTGAATTTTTCATGACCGATCGCGGAGGAATTTACGGAACTTTTCTTCGAGCTTGTTCAGACGCTTCGACACCGCGCCCTGTGATTTGTATCCGAGCCGGTCCGCGATTTCCTTTTGGTCTTTTCCCCTTGCTCTCAGGAGGAAGATCTCTCTGTCCTTGCCGTCGAGCGTGTCCGCGAAGAGACGGATGATTGTTTCCACATCGTCCCCCGGCAGAGACATTTCTCCGGAGGGGATGTCCGTCAGTCCGGACGCCTCTTGTTTTTTCAGCTCGTCCAGCGACAGCATCGCGCCCGTCTTCGTCCGTGTATGATCCCACTTCCGTTCGAAGTCGATCTTATCGCGGTTGTCTTTTGCGCTTTCGCTGAAATCCTCGTGCGCGGGCATCTGTTTGGTTATCCGGAGTATCTCCGGGACGTTCTGTGCTTTCAGGAGCAGTCCCATCATGTGAGAGAGGAATTTGTCGGCGAGCTTTTCAAAGATCTTCTCCGCGGCTACGGTTTTTTCTTCATGCGCCACAGCTTCCACTGCGACTTCCTCCGCTCGGGAAAGTATCGCTTCCGTTCCGGCGTCCATGTACTGATCGAGGAGTTCCGGGTCATCCATGATCCGCATGACGATCCCGGCGACAAGATTGCTTTCCGAATCCTCGAGTACCTTCAGAGGATAGTCCGCACAGTAGTTTTTACCGCCTCTGTATCCGATTTTTTTCAGTTCCTTCTCCCACGCCTCTATGAACAGTTGCTTGACGTGCATATAGAGGCTTTGTTTTTCCGCGGGCTGGCGTGTGAGATCGTACCCGGAGTCGGCGGCGGAGAAGTCGTCGGACTGAAACTGACGCTTCAGATCGTCCATCGTGATCGGGTCGGTTTTGTCGAGCAGGGTTCCGGTCTTTGCGTTTCGGGTTTCGTCTTTCATGCAGCATTCACGTCCCCATATCAGAAAATCGGTCTTTCTGTACCGTAATGGTATTTTAACACAAACCCGAATCCTTGTCAAGAGTTTTGATGAGTTTTCATTTGATATTCTATTTCTATCAGCCCATTGCAACGAGCACTCATCATTTCATCTATTCTTCCGTTCTCTTCAAGAGAAGATAAGACGGATCTGTGGACGAGGAGGAGAGAGAAAGGGGGAGCGGTTGAATTGAAGAGGAGGAAACACCTCCGGCGAATCCAGCGCTGTGTGCGCTCACGGCGGCGTTGTGGGCGGTCTTTCACCGGATGGGAGCCGTTGCTCGAACTGACTGATCAAGCCCGACAAATCAGCCCGGACGGGGCGGACAGTAGGCTCTGTCAGGATTGTTGGAGGGCTGTCATACGGCTTATCACGATTTCCCGCCAAAATGAAAACTGCCCCGGCACCAAAATAGTGGGAGCAGTATTCATATGTAATTTAGAGTGATTCCTCAATCTGTTCCCCGACTGAACGCCGGTGGTTTAGTCCTACGGGAGAACCTATTTGAAGCGATTATCCCATCCGCGAAGCGAAGGTATCATGCGCACCTTTTTCGACAGGGATCACGAACCGTTCCATCCGCTTTACGATCTCCTTGAATCGCGGATCTTCCCGGATCGGATCGAACCATTCCCAGCCTTCTTCCGCCGTGAGAGGCAGCAGATCCCATACCGGGCATTCCACGTTGTGATCGAATTCCTCTTCGTGAACCGCGGGATCGTAATACAGTTCCATCCCGAAATTCTTCTCCGCCGACCGCTTGCAGAGGACAAGCCCATCGTCGAAGTTTTTTACATCATCCGGGTTGCGGACGCCGGTGTACCAGGTCAGCTTCAGCCGGTCCAGCTCCGGGCAGCGGTAGGTGAGGACCGTTCCCTCCGGCATGGAATAGAACTTCTCGAACAGATCCGCGCAGTCGTCCAGATACCGGAAGGCTTCCTCTTTCCGATCCGTGGAAGCGCAGTAACAGGCGAGACTCATTCCGGCTTTGATCCGTTCTGAATACCAGAGATCAGGTTCACCGTCGCCGCTGATGAGGTTTCCGCCGTCCGTCCCGGCGATGAAATTCAGAATCGCCAGCCTGCGTCGGACCGCCCGTTCGCAGTCCGCGATATTCCATCGATTACCGTTGTTCAGGTTCAAGAGCATCCTGTGCAGATACATCAGCTGCCGGGATTGACGGTAAAGCATGGCTCGCTCCGGGTCGTCCCGTTCAAACCGTTCCGCCAGTACCGCGTCCCGGCTCATATCAACTGATCCGTGGTGACAGTACTGTTCCAGGAGCGCGGGGAGCTCTTCTTCCGGCGCAGATGCAATCAGCCAGCCCGCCGCATAGTCGCGGTACGTCTTTTGTACGTTTTCCATGGAGAAGAGCTTTTCCGTCAGCCGCTTCCGCTCCTGCCAGTCCGGGTTTTTATCCGACCGGAGATTGGACAGGAGGCTGACAAGAACTTCTTTGTCCTCCGGATTCTCTTCATGCATCTTCCGCAGAAGCGCAATGGCGTCTTCTACAGAGTCAAGGGATTTGAACTTCTCCCAGTCCTTTTTCAGCCGTTCTTCCCGTGCGGCGCGGTTCACGCCCATGAGTTCGTCCGTACTGACGTCGAAGTACAAAGCTATCACGGGGATCATTTCCACGTCCGGGTAGGACGAGTTCACCTCCCAGCGGCTCACGGACTGTACGGACGCGCCGATTTCATCCGCAAGCTGCTCCTGCGTCAGCCCTTTTGCAAGGCGAAGCCGTTTCAGGTTTTCTCCGATATAGAGTTTCATGATGGTTTCCTTTCATAGTCAAGACTCCGCGCGCGTGTGTTTTTCTGAGCTCGGCTATAGAATACCATATTTCAATCGGCTTGTCCACATCCTGTTCAGAGAGAACGATTCCCGTTTCGTGATGAGTGACGACTTTTTGCTGCGTTGCTTTCGCTTGGCTTGCCTGCCCCACATGCGCGCACTGCGGCGTTGTTGGCGGGTTTTCGTTGGGAGGAGCTGTTGGCTCTGCCTGACCGCACGAGCCCGCCAAATAGGTCGTACAGGAGTCATGGACAGGCATTCCGCCGCTTTCCCCACCCGGTCTGCTGTCACCCTGAGAAGATATCTTTCCTCTCGCGCTCTCCAAGATGAGATAAGATTTCAACGTGCGCCTACAGTTTACTTTCTGGGTGACAGTCCAACAAACAGCCCGCCGTGACCTTTTCCACCGCCAGAGCGGCGCGGCGCGCAGGCTTCAGCCTGTGGGAAAGACCGGCGGGGATATCGTCTATTCAGTCCGGTCATTGTGCCCCCACGTCGTAAATCAAGCCCATCCCCCTCTTGCAACCTCGCAGAAAATCGGGTATAATAGTGTATCAACATCTGTAAACAGGAGCCCACGCCCATGCGCATTGCCGTCATCGACGACCGGCCCGCCGACCGGGAAACTATCGCCGCCCTCGTCTCTCGCTGGGCGAAGGATCGGGCCGAGACCGCCGTCCCCATTCCGTTCCCCTCCGCAGAAGCGTTTCTGTTCGCGTACTCCGAAGATCGGGATTTTGACATCCTCCTGCTCGATATCGAAATGTCCGGCGAGGACGGGATCACACTGGCGAAGCGGCTCCGGCAGGAGGGATGCGCCGCGGAGATCGTCTTCGTGACCTCCCATTTCGAGCTGGCGGGCGAGGGTTACGAGGTGGACGCGCTTCATTATCTCGTCAAGCCCGTATCGCAGGAAAAGCTCTCCGCCGTGCTGACGAAAGCCGCGGATCGTTTGAAAGCCGCGCCGCCGTCCGTCTTGATTTCGTCGGAAGGTGAGACCGTCCGGCTCACGGAGCGCGAACTCTTGTATGTTGAGGCGTTCCTTCACTATCTCGTTCTTCATACGGAAGAGCAGGACTATCGGATCAAGGAAACCCTCGGCGAATTTGCCGGGAGGCTGTCGGAGGATTTCTTCCGCATTCATCGGAGCGTGCTTGTAAACCTTCGGCGGATCGTGAAAATCACGCGGACGGATGTGACGCTGGACTCCGGGGACGTTCTGCCCGTAGCGCGGGGAAAGTACGACGCCGTCAACCGCGCGTTCATCGAGAGGGTGACATAATGAGGAAACAAACCTTTCTGAAACTGGCGCAGTGGCAGGCGGAGCTTACCGAACAGCATCTCGGCGAGGTCCGCGCGATCCACCGGGAAATGCGCGGTTACAAGCACGACTTCCACCACCATCTGGAGCTGCTCAAATCCTATCTCGAAGCGGGGGACACCGAACGCGCGCTCACGTATGTGAAGGAACTGGACTCCACGCTCCGGAACGTGGATACGCTGTACAAAACCGGGAACGTCTCCCTCGACGCCATCCTTTCGGCCAAGCTCAGTCAGGCGAAGGAAAAGGGGATCGCGGTCACCGTGAAGGCGACGGTCCCGGAAGGACTGACGCTCACGGACGCCGAGCTCTGCGCCGTCGTTGCGAATCTGCTCGACAACGCCGTCGAAGCCTGCTCCAAGGCCGATGGAGAGAAGTTCATCCGCCTGTATATGACCATGAAGGGGAAAATGCTCTATTTCTCCATGCTCAATACGGCGGGAGAAAAAAGGGAGAAAGCGAAGGGTCTGTTCCGGACGGAGAAGAGCGGCGTCCACGGCTTCGGTCTGCGCCGCGCGGAATCGATCCTCTCCGCCCACGACGGCTGGATGAAGGTCAACAGCGAGGAAGGCGCGTTTACGACGGAATTTCTTGTCCCCGCATTGCCATAAAATCTGCAATTCGTGCACGCCGGAGAACGTTTCGTGCACGAATTTCCTTTTCCGGGGGATTCCGTGCTATACTGGGGACAGCCCCGAAAGGAGGGATGAACGTGAAAAAAGAAAAGACGCCGAAGAAGAAACCGTCGCATTCGGTTGCGTCGAATATCGTATGGTCCGTTCGGAAGCTGCTCCATTATGCCCCGGCTGCATTTGTGATCTTTGCCCTTTATATTCCGGTTCACATTGCGTCAAGGTATTTGGGCATTGTTTTCCCGGCCCGCGTTCTGGAAGAAGTGACGGCGGGAAATCCATGGGCACAAGCCGTCGTTCCCGTCGGACGGCTCCTGTTGTTCATGCTGCTGGCAGATTTGTCTTCCCGTGTGCTTGAAATTATTTCGCGGGATGCCGCCGGACGATACCGTTACAAAGTGACGGATCTTTGGGTCAGAAAAACTCTCAGCTTATTCTATGAGGATTATGAGAAAAAACCTGTCCGGGATCTGGCGGAAAGAGCCTCTGAAGCCACACAGCAGTCAGATGGGGATCAGCCTTTGACCGATATGGTCAGAGGTGCGTTCAGTATGACGGAAAACGTCATCGGTTATCTGCTCTTCGGGACGGTGATCTCCTTTGCCTCTCCGTGGCTCGTGCCGATCCTCACCGTGTCCCCTGTGGCAAACTGGCTTGCCGGACGCGCATACAACCGCTGGGATCACGCGCACCGGAAAAAACTGAGCGATCTTGAAACCAAGCAGGCCTGCGTGCGGAAGCTGCCGGATGATTTCAAAAGTGCGAAGGATATCCGCATCTATTCGATGGCCGGATGGATCCGGGATATTTACCGAGATCTGACCGGACAGTTGGTCATGGAGAACCGAAAGAAGGTTTCCCGCAGATTCCTGTCCCGGACTGCCGATTTGTTTGTCATTCTTCTTCGGGACGGCGGCGCGTATCTTCTGCTTATCTCCATGTTCCTCCGGGGAGAGATCGACGCAGCGCAGTTTGTCCTCTATTTTGCGGCTGTCTCCTCCTTCGCAGAATGGATCGGCGGTATCGTGGACGCATGGAATACCCTGCATGCATCCAGTATGCGCGTCTGCGATTTCAGGGAGTATCTCGATTATCCCGACTTTGAGGGGACGGGCGAAGCATCCGACGACAGCATCGGGGATCATGCGCCGGAGGTCGTCTTCGATCACGTCTCATTCCGTTACGACAGCGCGGAGGATTTCACGATCCGGGATCTCAGCTTCACGATGAAATCCGGCGAAAAGCTGGCTCTTGTCGGGCTGAACGGCGCGGGCAAGACGACGCTCGTCAAGCTGCTCTGCGGACTTTACCATCCGACCTCCGGCGAAATCCGGATAAACGGGATTCCGCAAAGCAAATTCAGGCGGCGGGACTACTATAAGCTGATCGCCCCGGTCTTTCAGGATGTGCGGACGGCGTTCTATTCCCTCGCCGAGACGGTCTCCTGCACGGACGGGGAACACACTGACCGCCAAAAAGCCGAAAACGCGCTGAAACGGGCGGGCCTATGGGAGAAGATCGAAGCCCTCCCGGACGGCATGGACACGAAGCTCGACAAGAAGGTCAACAAAAACGGCACGGAGCTTTCCGGCGGCGAGGCACAGAAGCTGATGCTGGCCCGCGCGCTCTGCAAGGACGCGCCGATCCTCGTGCTCGACGAGCCGACCGCCGCGCTCGATCCCATCGCGGAAGCAAGGCTGTACGGCGAATACGGACGCATGACGGCGGGAAAGACCTCCCTGTTCGTCTCCCACCGGCTGGCGACGACCGCCTTCTGCGACCGGGTGATCCTGCTCGAAAACGGGCGGATCGCCGAAGAAGGAACCCACGTGGAGCTGATAGCCCTTGAAGGAAAATATAAAGAACTTTACGAAATTCAAAGCCAGTGGTACAGAGAAAACGGAAAGGTGGCGAGCGCATGAACGGGCAAAAGGAAAGAATGTCTCTGCGAGAACATTTCGCCATATCCAAACGAGCGGTACGGCTCCTGTACACCCTGAACCCGCGGTATATCGTCTGTATGTTTGTCACAACGATTCTTACCGCCGTCTCAGGTTACATTCCCGTCTATTTCTCGGCGAAGCTGGTGGACGCGCTGATCTCCCATGAGCGGGTCGAAACGCTGATCCTGTATGCCGCCCTGGCTGTCCTGCCCGTCTTTCTGATTTCCATGATCTGCGCATGGTGCGGCGCGGTGGAAAGCACGGAATCCTATCTCAGCTATATCCGGCAGGATTGGATGTACTCTGAAAAAGCGATGGAGCTTCCGTACAAGGCTCTTGAAGACCCTGAAATCGAACGGCAGAAGGCAAGAGTCAAAATGGAATCGCGTACAGGGTACAATGTTTATCATGCCATTTATATGGTTCGGCGGTTTGCCCGGAGCACGGTGTCCATTCTCTCCTCCGCCGCCCTGACCGCTTCCTTTTTCGCGCTGCCGTCCATCCCGCTGTGGCAAAAACTTCTGCTTGTCTTCGGATTGGCTCTCAGCATCACCGTTTCGCTTCTGTCTACGAAACGTCAGCTCGCGATCGATCGGAAAGTGCGCTCCGAGGAATCCTATGTCGACGTGAACGTATATGCGGACGCTCTGGGTGAATTCATGGAGGATTACAGCGGATCAAAAGACATCCGACTCTATGAAATGGAAGACCTTGTCGCAGAAGAATATCAGGAAAAACAGGCTCTCCTGTACGAGGGCATGAGAAAGGCCTCCTATCTCAAAGCGGCGTGGAGCGTCCCGGGGACCGTCGTATCGTATCTACTTCTTTTCGCCGGATACGCAATCATGATACTGTCCGCGCTGAACGGAGGAATCACTCCCGGTTCCATTGCGAAGTACGTCGCCTGTATCACGATGATGATCGGAGCCGTCACGGAACTCACGACGGCGTTTGAGCAATCCTTTGAAAACCATCACTACTTGAAACGCTATTTCTCCTACTTCGACATTCCGAACGACATGGTGAAGGGCTCGCTGACGGTGGAGAAGCGGGACGACAACGAGTACGACGTGGAGTTCCGGGACGTGTCCTTCCGCTATCCCGGCACGGAAAATTGGGCCCTGCGGCACGTCAGCCTGAAATTCAAGATCGGGGAAAAACTGGCCATCGTCGGGGAGAACGGCTCCGGCAAGACGACCTTTATCAAGCTGCTCTGCCGGCTGTACGATCCCACGGAAGGGGAAATCCTCTTAAACGGCGTAAACATTCAGAAGTACGATTATGACGAGTATATGTCCATCTTCTCCGTGGTCTTTCAGGATTTCACGCTGTTCCCGTTCCGACTCGGGGAGGTCGTGGCGTCGAAGAGGGATTTCGAACCTGGGCGGGTGCGGGAATGCCTCGAGAAAGCGACGTTTGACACGAGGCTCGAAACCCTGCCGCACGGCGTGGATACCTTTATCGGCAGGCAGTTTGACAAGGACGGTGTGGAGTTCTCCGGCGGCGAGGGGCAGAAGATCGCTCTGGCCCGCGCGCTGTACAAGGATTCCCCGTTCATTCTGCTGGACGAACCGACTGCGGCGCTCGACCCGGTTTCGGAGTACGAGGTATATTCCAATTTCAACGCGATCTCCGGCGACAAGACGACCGTCTACATCAGCCACCGTCTCGCCTCCTGCCGTTTCTGCGACAAGATAGCCGTGTTCGATCACGGGCAGATCGTCCAGACGGGGGGGCATGAGGAACTGCTTTCAGAGGAGGGCGGGAAGTACGCGGAACTGTGGTCGGCGCAGGCGCAGTTTTATACGGGGGAATAGGGCGGCTGAGATTCACGGCATCATTTCAGAAGATATTACAGAACTGCTCTCACAGTGTGGGGGCAGTTTTCGTCAAGACCCCCGCGTCATAAATCCAGTCTGCACCCCTCTTGCAGCTTCAAGAGAAATCGGGTAAAATGAGCAAAGGAGGGAGAGCCGGAAATCGTCTGTTTCCCGCGGAATCGGGAAAAAACCGCCGAAAAAATTCCTGTAGAAACCGGTCTATCGCAGAAAAAACGCAGCAATTTCGAAAAATCACCTATCCGAACAGATTTTTTGGCACTATAAGGGCGTAAATGCATTTACATCCCAGCGAAAGGAGGGAAAACCGTGGATCAAAACGAGATCCTGAAATATGTCGAACCGATCCTGCGCTTCTGTCAGAAACGGCTGAGCAACAGACACGATGCCGAAGACCTTGCAAGCGAGATCATTGAGCACATACTTTCCGGCATGAAAAAGTACGAGATCCAATCGCTTGACGCATGGGTATGGCGCGTCGCGCACAACAGATACGCGAGATTAATTGATGCACAGCACAAAAGCATCACGATTCTGTCCGGCGATGAATATATGTTTGATATCACCGATTCAGATGAAACTCAAGCGGAAAGCGAAGAAATCGACGAGTATCAAACGGTGTTTCGGTATCTCCACACGCTTGCGTCCGAGTATAAAAACATCTTCGTGGACTATTACCTCGGCGAGAAAAGTATCCGTGAGCTGTCCGCCAAGTATTCCCTCCCTGAAACGACCGTCAAGTGGCGGCTGAACGTAAGCCGTCAACGGATCAGAAACAGGATAGGAGATAACATCATGGAACAGATTTACAAACGCATCAACTGGAATACCGGCACCTGCAACGGAAGCATGGATTCGGACCGCTATCTGCATTCTCAACTCGCCCGCGCGATCTGCCTGGCCGCTTATGAAAAACCTCTTTCCGTTGAAGAAATCAGTATGGTTACGGGTATCCCCACCATGTATATCGAAGATGAACTCCCGCGGCTCGAATTCGGCGATGCGATTCGTAGAATCGGCAGCAAGTACGCGACTGACTTCATCATTCTGAATTTGGAGCAGAGAAGCAGACTTGAAAGCATTTCTGCGAATACGGTCGATTCTCTCGCAGATTTCTTTGAAAGGCGTTTCTCGGAAGAGGCTGACGCTGTTGCAGCGCTCGATTTTTACGGAAACAACTTCGAAATGAAGCGCCTCGGGCATATTGCAGTGCCATATATCCTGAGAAATCTGATCAGGATAATCAAATCCCGACTCCGCTTTGAAGACGGTGCATTTCCCATCAGAAAAGACGGCGGATATGGTTGGTTCATCGTGGAAGAGACCGCCGACGAACGTGAAAACATCTCCGAATACGCCTCCGGGTGCAATGTCGCCGGAGATGACAGCGGCAGCGCCTGTTCGGAAGGAGGTCAAATTTACTATTACTGGATCGGCAAGTATTTCGATCAAAACGTTTATCACGGGCGCGGAGCACGTTGGCTCTGCGCGGAGGGCATTCCGCAGAATAGCAAAGGAGGCAGGATCAGCGCCGATTTGAGCGATGAAGACGCCGCGCGGCTGATCGAAAACAATCTGATATACAAAAGCGGAGATGCGTACAACCTCAATTTCCCCTGTTTCGGAAGCAAGACATTCGGGGACTTCGTCTCGAAATTTGAATGCGGCGACCCGGAAACGGAAAAGACGCTTTCCGATTGGATCGCGGCTTTGCGAAAGGAATTTCAATCCTTCGTTCCGAAGCGTCTCGACTCGCAGATCAACCAGTGGGTAACCTATTTTGCGAACCAGATCGTCGGGTTTGTTTCAGAAGAGCTTATCCGGCGCGGCGTCATGGAAAAGCCCGAAGAGGACTGCCCGCTGACGAACGGCGTCTTCTATGTGGAAGGCAGGTATATTCCCAATATCTGAGCAATATCCAAGACTTCAGAACTGCTTCTGATATTTAGGCGAACATCGTTTCCTGTGACAGCATAACGATATCCCCGGATGCGGGTCGGGCTGAGTGAGCCTGGACGCCGTATCCGGGGATTGCTTTTTTCGTAAGCGTGGGGTATAATATAGGCAAACCTCATCAAAAAAGGAGCCCACGCCCATGCGCATTGCCGTTATCGACGACCAACCCGCCGACCGGGACTATATCGCCGCCCTCGTCTCTCGCTGGGCGAAGGACCGGGACACAGCCGTGACCGCCGTTCCGTTCCCCTCCGCGGAAGCGTTCCTGTTCGATTACTCCGAGGACAAGGATTTCGATATCCTGCTTCTTGACATTGAGATGGGTAGCACGGCAGGCGAAGCGGCGCGTGCAATCAACGGCGTGGAACTGGCGAAGACCGTCCGGAAAGAGAATGACGCCATGCAGATGATCTTCGTCACCGGCTTCCCGGATTTCATCGCCGAAGGGTACGAGGTCTCCGCGGTTCATTACCTGATGAAGCCCGTGGATCGGGACAAACTCTTCTCCGCGCTTGACCGGGCGGCGGCGAATCTCGGAAAATCGGAACGCCGTCTCCGCGTGACCTTCGAGCGGCGCACGGATTATGTACCGCTCCCGAAAATCCTTTATATAGAAGCGCAGAAACAGTATGTCCGCATCGTAACCGAGGGGGAGGAATACCGCATGAAAGCGTCCCTCGCCGAAACCGCCGCGCAGCTTGACGAGTTTTTCTTCCCCTGTCAGCGGTCATTCATCGTGAATCTGCGGCACGTGGCGCGCATCCTGCCGGACCGGGTCGTGCTGAAAAACGGCGCGGAGGTTCCCATCAGCCGGGGCATGGCGGAGAAGATCGGACGCGAAATCATACGCTTATTCTGAGGTGGCTTATGTTCTGGGACAAATGGATCGACAGACGGATCGAGGCGTATCAAAGCGATCTGATCCGGAAATACTGCGACGAAGTGGAGTCCATGTACGCCAAAATGCGCGGCTGGCGGCACGATTACCACAACCATATCCAGGCGATGCAGGCGTCCATGTCGCTGGGACGGTACGACGAGGTGAACGCCTATCTGCGGGAACTGAACGACGATCTGACAGAGGTCGATACGGCGGTCAAGACGGGTCGGGTCATGGTGGACGCCATTCTGAACGGCAAGCTGAACATCGCCGCGCAGAACAGAATTCCGGTCAACGTCAAAGCGCGGATCCCGGACGGCACGCCATGCACGGACGTGGATCTCTGCGTCATCCTCGGCAACCTGCTCGACAACGCGGTGGAAGAAAACGCGAAGCTGCCGGAGGCTGACCGCTTTCTCCGGGTCTACCTCGGGCAGAAGAACACGCAGATGTATCTCGCCGTCACCAACGCCGCCGGGAAGAAGCGGGAGAAGCGGGCCGGACTGTTCGCCTCCGGCAAGGGGACGGAGCACGGCTTCGGATTGGCGCGGGTGCGAAGCGCGGTTCAGAAGTACGGCGGTCTTTTCTCCGCGGACAGCGAGGACGGCGGGTTCACGGCGGAGATCCTGATCCCGCTCGGCGCGTCATAAAACCGGAAAACTGCATTTCGTTCACCGAAAACGACGTTTCGTTCACCGAATGCAGTTTTTTTCTCGCCTTTGTGCTATACTCGGGGCAGACCGGAAAGGAGGTCCGACATGGCAAAGAAAGAAAAACAAAAGAAGGAACCGAAGCGGAAGCCAAAGTATGGGCTGTTTTCCTGCGTCGGGTATATCTACAAGCTGATGTGGGAGTACGAGCGCAGTCTGGTGTTCACGGCCGTTCTCACCGTCCCGGTGTCGCTGATCCTGTCCGCCATCGGGCTTTACACCTCTCCCGCCATCCTTCGCGTGCTGGAGACGTCGGACACGTTCTCTTATATCGCGCTCGTGATCGTCGGCCTGCTCGGAGCGAAGCTGGTGTTTGATCTGGCAAATAATGTTATTTCAAATATGATTCGTTTTTCGGAAATGCAGATATCAGAAATCTTAATGTATCTATTCCTGAAAAAACAACGACAGGACATGGACTGGTATATGCGTTATGATCGAGAAGTAACAGAGCTTCGCATGAGAGCGGCCAATGCTTCCAGAAGCAGCCTTACAGCGGCTGTTCATTTTCCTATGGATTTTTCAGGGATTCTTACCTCTGTACTAAAATTTCTCCTGTTCGGGACGGTTATATCAGTTCTGAATCCCCTGATCCTTGCGCTTCTGATTGCAGGCTGTATGATGGATTATGCGATGGGATCATGGCAGAGAAAGAAGCGTTACCAAGATCGGGACAGCATGAGTCAGATTGACAAAAAGCTCTCATATATCGGACATCCCGTATCAGAAATGGCAGAATTTGCAAAGGATATCCGGCTTTACAGTATGAAGGATGTTCTTCATCGTTTGTACGATAATCTGATTTCAGCGAAAAAGACGGTTCAGAAACGATGGAATCGCTGGGATCTGCTCAACACCTTTGTCAGCCTCTTTGTGATACTCCTTCGGGACGGGACAGCATATACGTTTTTAATCCATCAAGCTGTTTCTGGGCAAATTGATGCTGCCTCGTTCGTTTTATACTTTTCTGCGATTACTTCTATGTCCGGTTTTGTCATGGATATTCTCGGAACATGGGGGAAAGTAATGGATGGTGCGCTTCAGGTTTCCGACTTCCGGGAATATCTCAATCTTGAAGGTAAACTGAATCATGGAGAAGGCCTTTCTCTGCCAGTCGTCCCTTTTTCCATCGAATTCAAGAACGTGAGTTATCAGTATCCGGAGGGTGAAAAGAAGGTTCTGGATCATATCTCCTTCAAGATCGAAGCGGGAGAAAAAATAGCGCTTGTCGGTGTGAACGGTGCGGGAAAGACTACGATTACCATGCTCATGTGCGGGCTTTTGATCCCGGACGAAGGGGAGGTCCTGTTGGACGGACATTCCGTCTTGGAATACAACCGGGATGAGATGTACACGCTGTTCGGCGTGGTCCCGCAGACCTATCATCTGCTCCCGGTATCCCTTGCTCGGAACATTGCAGCAGCGGATCGGAACGAGGAAATCGACTGGGACAGGCTGAACCGCTGTATTGAAATTGCCGGTCTGGCGGAGAAGATCGCCTCCCTGCCGGATGGAGTGGAAACGCCTCTTGACCGAACCGTGAACGATAACGGGATCGAGCTTTCCGGCGGTGAGACGCAGAAGCTCCTGCTGGCACGGCTGTTGTATCGGAATCCGCTCTGTATTATTCTTGACGAACCCACCGCTGCTCTCGATCCGATCGCGGAGGACAGGATGTATCATCAGTACAACGATATTGCGTCTCACGCTACGTCCGTCTTTATCTCCCACCGCCTTGCCTCCACCCGATTCTGCGACCGGATCTATCTGCTCGACGGAGCGCGGTTCGCGGAGATCGGCACGCACGATGAACTGATGGCGGCACATGGCAAATACCGGGAACTATTCGACGTACAGAGCAAATACTACCGGGAAGGAGCGGTCGAAGATGGAGAATAACGAAAAAAGGCCCCTGAAAGAGGACTGGCGGCTCATCAAACGGGCCATCCGCATTTGGAACGAAATCGCTCCGCATTACTGGTTTTGGCAAATACTGTGCGTTTTCGCCGATGTCTTCATCCCCTACTTCGGGATATATATGTCGGCAGCGCTGGTGACGGAGCTGGGCGGGGACTGCAATCCGAAGCGGCTGACAGTCCTTGCAGCAGTCACGGTTGTCGGTGCGTTCCTGCTGAATTATCTCAAACGTGTGATTTATCTGAGAAAAGAACTTGATGCCGACAGCTTTCAGTATTCTCATCTTGCATATATACATGATCATCAGATGCAAATGCAATACAAGCATATCGAGAACCCAGACGTACTCCTGCGAAAGGAAGAAATCTTAACTTGGTTCTCTTCCTTCGGGGGAGGCCTTGTGAAGGTTCAATGGTGTGTACCCGATCTTCTGGAAGCCATCATGAATATTCTGTTCTCAGTGGCGCTTACAGTGTCAATGTTTCGTATGAGAGCTGATATTTATGATGGTGGTTGGAGAGGATTTGTTAACTCACCTCTCTCTGCATCGATTATTGCAATAACAATTGTTGTAAACACTTTTCTCTCAATCAGAATATCAACGGCTCGCATTCACAAGGAGTCGGAAGCATTAGATGGGCTTGCAAAAGCAAATACTTGGATCAGAGCGTTCATAAAACGTCCATGCATCGATTCGGTCATATTCGGATTGAATCACATTGTGATGAATGAATACAAAAGGGGACATATACGTTCTGAGTGGGCAAGAGAGTATAATCGTGTTGGCAGACACTACGGGATGCTGTCGATCCTTCTGAACGCGGCTGTCAACATCGTGATTTTCATCTTTGTCGCTGCGAAGGTCTATATCGGCGTGTTCGGCCTCGGCAGTTTCCTCCTGTATCAGGCGACCATCGCCCGTTTTGTGTCCGCTGTAAGCAGTTTCGCAAGCGAGTTCGGCAACCTGCGGTTCAACAATCAATACCTGATCAAGGTATATGAATTTCTCGACCTCCCGAACGAAATGTACAAAGGCACCCTCGCCGTGGAAAAGCGGGACGATATCGACTATGAAATCGAGTTCCGGGACGTGAGCTTCAAATACCCCCGGACAGAGACATGGGCTCTGCGGCATGTGAATATGAAGTTCAAAATCGGGGACAAGCTCGCCATCGTCGGCGAGAACGGCTCCGGCAAGACGACCTTCATCAAGCTGCTCTGCCGCCTGTACGATCCGACGGAGGGAAAGATCCTTCTGAACGGGATCGACATCACACGGTACCGGTACGACGAATATATGGCGCTGTTCTCGGTGGTCTTTCAGGATTACGCCCTCTTCCAGTTCCCGCTGGCGGCGAACGTCGCGGCGTCTTTCGATTGGGATGCGGAACGCGTGCGGGACTGCCTCGTCCGGGCCGGGATGGAAGATAAGCTCGACGGGCTGGAGCGCGGGATCGAAACTCCCATCGGGCGGGAGTACGATTCGGACGGTGTGGATTTCTCCGGCGGCGAGATGCAGAAGATCGCCCTGGCCCGCGCGCTGTACAAGGACGCACCCTTCGTGATCCTCGACGAACCGACCGCCGCCCTCGATCCTATCGCGGAAGCCGCGGTGTACGAGAATTTCAACACCCTGACACAGAACAAGACGTCGGTGTTCATTTCCCACCGCCTGTCCTCCTGCCGATTCTGCGACGAGATTGCCGTGTTCGATCACGGGATGCTCGTGCAGGAGGGGACGCACGACGCGCTGGTCGGGGAGGTTGGCGGGAAGTATGCGGAACTGTGGACGGCGCAGGCGAAGTATTATGAGGGGGAGGCAGCGGAACCTGTGAAGGCATAACGACATCCCCGGATGCGGATCGGGCTGTGTGAGCCTGAACGCCGTATCCGGGGATTGCTTTTTCATCGCAAACAAGTTATCATACAGTTAATTCTCTGACATCCAATTTGTAATGTTTGTTGATGTAACTCTCAAAATAGTGATCAATTCCTGCACACTTTCCTGATCTGATAAGAGTGTTTCTGTCTTGTGGACTTGTCTTTAGCCCCAGAATGATACCATATGGGATTCGTTCTTGCTTAACAGATCCTTTTGCTGTTGAGCGAAATAGCATTCTCCATTCTTCGTCATGCTCATGACACTTTGACTTTATCAGTGTTATTCTTTCCTGTTCCCACAATTTGTTTGGAATGTTATTCAAGATACTATTTGCAATTGGAAATGGCACATTATCATGGATTAGATTTACAATAGAAAGGAATCTGGCATATTCAGTGGCATCATAACCCTCATCAGAATAATATACAGGAAATAATGAAGTCCCCACTGAAGTCATGATACAATCCCCACACTTATCTTGTTTCCCACACAACAACTTTGTGTCATCATTCATATCATAGACCAAGCAAAATCCTTTGTATTGATCCGCATATTTCAGCCACATGGTTTCATTAGTTCCACTTTCCGAAAAACAAACCGACCACATCATTTCTTTGAGCAATGACTGGATCTTATCTCTAAAAAAGGCATCAACATAATTACTCCATTCCTCCGTCGTGCGAGAAGAGATTGTGTTCTCAGCCCATTGTTTTCCTTCTTCAGGTATGCCCAATGTTCTACATAATTCATCCAATTGGACGTGAAGGTCCTCTGACGTGAGAATCTGTATTACATTTTTGTGAAGGGAATCATAGTCTATATTGATAAGAGTATCGAATGGATCATCATAATAGTTTGCGTGTGAAAAAAACAGTGAGTTTGTTTGTAGTGCATCAATAGAAGAAACTGTTACCGGTCGATAACGATATAAAAAACGGGGATATTGAATAGTTCGATTTATATTCTCAATATCCTCCAGAACGTTGACTCCATCTGCCTTGCATAATGCTTGCCAAAATAGCTGACGTTCATCTGTAGTCATATGAATCCCTTCTTTTGTTTATGGATAATATGCCATGCTCTGGTAGTTCACACCAAGGTTGCTAAGACTGGAATTTGGGGTTTCTTTCCTCGCACTCATCAAGCAGAAACCCATGCAAATATATTGTAACACTATTATATGGATTTGTCAATATACTCAAAAGACTAATTTGGTGTGTGCTATACGTGCTTCTATAGGAATAGCCTCATCCTTTTCAAAGGTGAGACTCTCACGAATTTCATAAGTAGTATACGGTCGGCTACTTTCTTGGCTGAATTTAGTTAGGATTTCTGATATCCACGGTGGTGCCGATGTCGCTGTGCCCAAGCCATTCCTGAATGTCCTTGAGAGCCACACCGTTGGCGTAGAGAAGGGTCGCACAGGAATGGCGAAGATCATGAAACCAGATGCGCCGCATCCCGTGCTTTTCCAGAAATTCCGGGAATGCCTGCGTGAGATACCCCGGCTTGATCCGCTGGCCGATTGCGTTGACGTAGACATAGTCCAGGTAGTCTTCGCAGTAGCTGTTTCCGCACAGGTCCATGTATTCCTCCTGCTTCTTTCTCAGCTCCTTGAGCAGCGCTTCAAAGGGGGGCACCAGAGGAAGGCTCCGATGGGAGGACTTGGTTTTCGTCCGATCCTTTGCCAGCTCTACATATTTGCCGTCAACGATGGTCTGTGTTACGGTGTGACGGATAGTAATGACCTTACGATCAAAATCGATGGCGTCCCATTTTAGGCCGACGACCTCGCTGCGGCGCAGACCGTAGAACGCAGCTAGGATTACACCCAGTTCAAGATCGGTTCCCTTGACGGCGGCGAACAGCTCCTCCAGTTCCTCACCGTTGTAGGGGATCGTCTCAAACTTGACCTTCTTCGGCCGTTGCACCTTGTCAGCAGGGTTGGAATCGATCAGATCCGTTTTGAAGGCATACTGCAGCGCTTTGCGGATGTTGGCGTGACGGTGGATCACCGTGTTCGCGCTGACGCCCAGTTCCTCCAGCTCGTAGGTGTAGTAATCCTGGATGTGCTTGGCCGTCACATCCCTTAAAAGCAGCTTGGGGAAATGCTTGTCGAAGTACGGGATGATCCTTTTCCTGATTGTCAGGTTGTAGGCGGCATACGTGGTTGGCTCCACGCTGGATTTCATCATTTTCAGCCAGTCAGCCAGGAACTTGGTGAACTGGATCTTTTCGCCGTACTGTTTGCCGCTTTTCTTTGCCAGGATGCGTTCCTGAAGCTCTTCATCCACCTCGAGCCTCCATTTCAGAAGCATCTCCTCGGCTTTGTGCTTGTTGCCCTTGACGGGCAGTTTTGTTGATTTGGACGGGGTTCGTTTGACTCCGTTTTCGTCGATATAACTCAGGACGAGATACCAGATGTCGCCCTTTTGTCTCAGGTGTCCTGCTACCATTATTTCTCCTTTCTTGCTTTACAGGATGGTTTTAACCATCGATACATATTATAATTCCTTCCCGTATCGTGGGCAATCTTGCCAATTGAGCGCTGGATTTTTGGAAGGCCAAATCTTCAGTCAACTTCTCGTCAACTTGGCAAGAAGTAAAATTTCAAAGCATTTGGGACTTTTTGATTTTTATTAACATGGAGATGATATTAGTCTTTTTCAGATGAAGTCGGGTCATACATTAGCCGCCCCCACAGAGAAGTTCAGACATAGTCATCCTTAATCTGCCGAAAATACATTTCTTCCCCTTACAGCTGCTGGTAAAAGGGTGTCAGCTCAACCGACACCCTTCAGATACTCCTCCACATTCACATACCTTATACCATCCACGTCCTGTGTCGTACCGCGATACAGGACGGTTTTCTTTTTGATCGGTCCGTACCGGTGCTCAGTCATGGCGCACTTTTCCGGGTCGATCAGATGGCGTGCCTGCTCCGGGACGATCTCGGTGCTGTGCTTGATCTCAAAGATATCGCAGGACGCAGCGGCCGGATCGAAGACCACCATATCGAACTCTCCGACGGCGAACTGCAGGACGAACACCTGTTTTTTCGGGTTTGCCAGCGCGGTTTCCAGCAGCACGATATTCTCCATCATGCGCCCCATGATTTCGCTGCGGATGCGATCCAATACATAGTTTCGCTCCGTCAGGGACAGGTCGCTCATGGTCTGATCCTGCAGGAGACTGCTCACCAGCGCGTCTGCCTGGGCGTACCGCAGGCCCGGCTGGGAGATGATCGTCCGATCCCGCAGTTTTTCAGCGGAAGGAAGCGCATACACGCCTATCTCATGAGTCAAATCAAGCAGATCAAGGTATTCCTTGATCTCTGAGATGTGCGTATCGCTGAGCTTAACAGACTGCTCCGGCAAATTGCGGATCTCCAGAAGATACCGCAGCCGTTCCGTGACTTCCGGGAGGTCGATACGGTCCAGCACGTCCGTGGGCTGTTCCCGATCCCGGCGCAGATTCTTCCGGGAAACCTCCGGATCGTTTGACCGGAAATCCTTCGTCAGCACCTCCAGCGTGAAGCGGTGGTTGATGTCCTCCACGATCCGGTTGATCGCGCTGGTCAGCTCGTCGTGCTCATACAGTTCCTGAAGATGGCGGAAATGCCCGCCGTCCTGATAATACCGCAGAGAGTGCTGGATGTTCCGGGCGATGGCGCTGTCCACATACTCGTCTGCGCTGGACTTACTGGCGAAGGTCGATGTCTCATTGTAGTGGATGCCGCCGAGACTCATGGTGCCACCGTATCGGATATATTCGTCGATACCTTTCACACCGAGAACCTGCTCAAATTCCCGATAGGGGATGAAGGTCGTGTGGAGCAGGATGCAGCGGTCAAAGAGCTGTTCGTCCTCCGAGAACAGGAAACCCAAGGAATCCGTTCCGGACAGTACGATTTTCATGCCGCTGGCAGCGTAGACGTCGGAAAAAAGCGCCGCGCCGCTGATGAAGTCCTCCATAAGCGTGACTTCATCGAAGAAAACATAGCAGAATCCCGCCTCCTCCAGAGTTTTCAGATCCTGATTTACGGCGGCCAGCGTATCGTTTCTTGTGATCTGAACGAAGGCCGTCTTTGCAAGCGCCTCGTCCGTCATCTCTGCAAAGATCTGCCGGATCAGCGTTGTCTTTCCCGTGCGCCGGAGACCGTAGAGAATGAATACCTTGTCCTGTTGCGGCCCGTAAAGGTATTCGTGGAGCGCCTGGAAGCAGTCGCGTTTTTTATAACCTTTCACGGGTGCGGCAAAGCTGCGGAGTGCGCTGCCGGTCCGCAC
>CACZNC010000010.1 GCA_902782445.1 uncultured Ruminococcus sp. | reverse complement strand
CGGAAAACCCTATTCCCTGCTCGATGTTAATTTTCCGTACTTACCACTGGCTTACCTATGCGCTGACACTCCCGACTTACCTATGCGGTGATTTTTCACTCATTCCTCATTCACTCCTAATTCCTAACTCCTCACTCCTAACTCGTCCTCTGCTAACTACTAGCCCCTTCCCACTGACATCTAACTCATTCTTCTCCGTTCCAGCAGTACGTGCACAGCTTGCACTTCGGGAGGCCGATGGCTTTGACGACGCCTTCGAGGGACTGGAATTCGAGGGAGGCGAAGTTCAGCTTTTCGCAGATCTTCTGACGCAGTTTCTTGCCGCGCTCGGTGTTGGTGTCGCTGTATTCGTCGATGTGCTCGAATCCCTCGCTGCCCTCCAGTTCTTCGATGATCCGGCGGGCCAGCAGTTCCATTTCACTGTTCGAGCGGGAGAAGTTCAGATATTTGCAGGCGTACATGATGGGCGGGCAGGCGGAGCGCATGTGGACGGACTTCGCGCCGTTGTCGTAGAGGAATTCCACGGTCTCCTTCAGCTGGGTGCCCCGGACGATGGAGTCGTCGACGAAGAGCAGGTTCTTGTCCTTGATGAGCTCCGTGACGGGGATCTGCTTCATCTTGGCGACCTTGTTCCGCTCGCTCTGGCCGGTCGGCATGAAGGACCGCGCCCAGGTGGGGGTGTATTTGATGAAGGGGCGGGAGAAGGGGACGTGGCTCCGGTTGGCGTACCCGATGGCGTGGGGCGTGCCGGAATCCGGGACTCCGCTCACGTAGTCGATATCCTCGGCGTTTCCGCTCCACTGGTCCTGTTCCGCGAGGATCTCGCCGTTCCGGTAGCGCATCAGTTCCACGTTGACGCCCTCGTAGGAGGAGTTCGGGTAGCCGTAATAGGTCCAGAGGAAGGAGCAGATCCGCATCTTTTCCCCGGGAGGCGCCAGCTGGACCATCGAATCCGCGGTGAGGGAGACGATCTCCCCGGGGCCGAGCTCCTTCACCTTCGCGTAGCCGAGCTTGTCCATGGCAAAGGACTCGAAGGTAGCGCAGTACCCGTCCTCGGCCTTTCCGATCACCACGGGCAGGCGTCCGAGCTTGTCCCGCGCGGCGATGAGGGAGCCGTCGTCGCAGAGGATCAGGATCGAAGCGGTCCCGGTGATCTTCTCCTGGGCGAATCTGATGCCCTCGACGAAATCGGACTTCTGGTTGATGAGAGCCGCGGCGAGCTCGGTGGAGTTCACGGCGCCGCCGGTCATGGCGTCGAAGTGATCCCCGGTCTTCGAGAGGTATTCCCGAATGATCGCGTCGGAGTTCTTGATGACGCCGATGACGCAGATGGCGTAGGTCCCGAGGTGGGAGCGGATGAGAAGGGGCTGGGGATCGTAATCGCTGATGCAGCCGATGGCGGAAGTGCCCTTCATTTCGTCCCACACTTTTTCGAATTTCGTGCGGAACGGGGAGTTCTCGATGTTGTGGATGTCCCTCTGCAGTCCGGTCTCGGGGTCCCAGGCAGCCATGCCGCCGCGCCGGGTGCCGAGGTGGGAGTGGTAGTCCGTGCCGAAAAATACGTCCGTGATCGCGTCGCGCTTGCATACCGCGCCAAAAAATCCGCCCATGAATACCTCCGGGAAAAAGACAAAGGGCCCACGCTGAAGACGCTGATGAGTGCTCCCGTGTGCCCAGACGGTCGGCCTTCATTCTCTGCTCCACGTGGTGCTCCACCTGCGGGCCGGGAGATTTTGACTCCGCCGCGCATTCCGTCAGTCGCAGAGAACGGTACTTGAAAATACGGTATTAGTATACCATCCGCCGGCGGGGTTGTCAAGTCGCGATTTCGCTAAAAAACGGCGTGCGCACCGGCAAAAAACCAACAAGGACGGCAGAAAGAGGGGGGTGGGGACGCAAAAAACCGGAGCCCCGGCGGTTGGATCCGGGGTCCCGGCTTTCAGAAAGGAGGGGAATGTATGCTGTTTTCCGCGTTCGGGCTCAGCCCATCTGTCCGAAGAACTTCTCAAAGAGATCCGACAGCCCGCCGAAGTCACCGAAATCGTCGAAGCTGAATCCTTCCTCTTCCCGGGGTTCCTCTTCCGGGGCCTCGGCCTCTTCGCCGTCTTTCTTCTCCTGCTCGGCCTTCGCCATTTCCTCGGTCTGCTCGAACACGGTGACCTTGACGGATCTCAGCTTGCCGTCCCGGGAGATCTCGAAATCGAGCTTGTCGCCGACCTTGGCGTTCTCGACCGCTTCCTTGACGTCGGAGGTATTCGTGACTTCCTCGCCGTTCACCGCCACGATGCGGTCGCCGACTTCGAGGACCTTATCGTTCATGCCCTCGGTGAGCTCCGCCACGTAGACGCCTTCCTTCGCGCCGGTGAGGGAATTGCCGTTCACCTTCGAGAGGGACACGCCGATGACGGTCTTCTTTTCCTCCTCGTTCTTCTTGTCCTTATCCTTGCCGGTCGTCTTTTCGCCCTTATCGGAATCGTCCTTCTTCTCGCCGGTGCCCGCGGTCTGGCTGTCGGGGAGGCGTTCGAAGACCGTGACCTTGACTTCCATCAGTTTGTTGTCGCGGTAAAGCTGGAAGGAGAGCTTGTCGCCGACCTTGGATTCGGAGACGACCGCCTTGATGTCCTCGGAGGAGCTGATCTCCTCGCCGTTCACCGCGATGATGCGGTCGCCCTCCTTGAGGACCTTGTCGTTCATGCCCTCGACGAGGGATCTGACGTACACGCCGGGCTTGACGTTCGAGGAAGAGCCGGAACCGAAGCCGGAGCCGAATCCGAAGATGGAGAGGCCGCCGTCCGAGGTGCCGACGTCTTCGAGGGACACGCCGATCATGGGCTTGCCGGAGACGTAGCCCTTCGTCAGAAGCTGTTCGGAGACGTTCAGGGCCTGATTGACGGGGATCGCGAATCCGATGCCCTCGATGCCCATGCCGGAGGACTTGGCGTTGACGATGCCCACGAGCTGGCCGTTCATATTGAACATGCCGCCGCCGGAGTTGCCGGGGTTGACCGCGGCGTTGGTCTGGATGAGCTTCATCTTGACGCCGCCCACCTGGATCTCGCGCTCGGTGGCGGAGACGATGCCGTTGGTGACGGTGCCGCCCAGTTCGCCGAGAGGATTGCCGACGATGATGAGTTCTTCGCCCACCACCAGCTTGCCGCTGTCGCCGACCTGCGCCGCCTTGAGGCCCTTCGCCTCGATGTGCAGGACAGCGATGTCCTCGTCCGCGTCGTAGGCGACGATCTCGGCGGAATATTCGGTGCCGTCGGTGAGCCGGACCGTGACGCTGTCGGCCGGGTTCTGCTGGTTGCTGTCGAGGATGACGTGGGCGTTGGTGATGATGTAGCCGTCCTCGGAAAGGATCACGCCGGAGCCCGCGCCGCCCGTGGTGTACTGGAACCATGCGTTCCGGGTGGTGTACTCGGTGTTGATCTCCACCACGGAGTCCTTGACGAGGGCCGCGACTTCCGCGTAGGTGTGTTCTTCGCCCTCGGCGGAGGTCTTCACGGGGGAGACGACCCGGGTCAGACCGGAAAGGGTCCTCTGGATCCCGGAGAGCGTGGAGGTCTCTTCCGCGGATTCGGCCGCCGTGGCTGCCGCGTTGTTCCCGGCGATCCGGCTGCCGAGCATCAGTCCGCCGAATCCGAACGCGCCCGAGAGGATCACGCAGGCCGCGCAGAGTCCGACGAAGGCTTTCGCCCCGAAGGATCTGCCGCTCTTCTTTGCGGAATGTTCCGCGGGGATGCGGGAGATCTCACCCGCGCTTTCTCTGTTTTCGGTTTCGCTCCCGACCGTATCGTTCGTTCTGATTTCGTTGAATTCAAAGTCTTTCATGATCGTATTCCTTTCTCCGGGTCCTTCGCGCGCCCGGCCTGTCTTTTTGTTTCTGGCTGTATTGTACGCCCCCATTCTGACAGACAAAGGACGGAATTCTGAAGATTATCAGAAATTAAGATGGAAAAACGGAAGCAGATTTTCACGGAGCTTTCACAAAGCCGTCAAAAAAAGAAAAGCCCGAACGGTTTTCGAGCGGACGAGGGAGGAGGGAGGAGGGAGGAGGGAGGAGTAGCCAGCGGCTAGTGGTTAGTGGCTAGTAGAACCGTGAATTCAGAATTCAGAATGAAGAATTATGAATTGTTTCACGTGAAACATCCGAACGCCGGAACTCCATGTTTCGCCCAGACAGGTTTTCGATCGCGCCGTTCTGTCTGCATGTCTGTCTGAATCTGAACATGTGCGCGAGGAAGCACGAAATCGCAGATTCCCGAATGCGCGTCCCTGTGTAATGCGCGCCTGAAACGCCGCCGGAGGCCGCAGACTTGTCTGCGCATGTTTCAGCTGCACGAACAAAGACCGCGCGAGGACGTGGGATGCACTGTCGAATTTCGATTCAGGTACGAGCTGTACAGTTATGCCATACATACGGCCAAGGGACCCGCACAGGGGGCAGAGTTTGCGAAGCAACACTCGTCGGCCATGAGATGTGTCCCCCGCACCGACGCAGTCGTGCTCGCCGCCGTCCGCGCAGGACATTAAATCCGAAACGCGTAGCGTTTCATTCCTTATTTACCTTCCGTGAAGGTAAGAAAAACTTTCTCCGCCGACGGTCAAGGATGACCGTCGTTGCTGATCTCGAAAGGCGGAGTCTTTCGCCCCTTCTTTCCCTTCGGGAAGGGATGAAAATGAAAATGGCACCCGAAAATCGAGTGCCGTCTTTTCAAGCTAATACCCGGATTCGAACCGGGGACCTCGTCCTTACCAAGGACGCGCTCTACCAACTGAGCCATATTAGCATTGAGAGCGTTGCCGCTGTCAACGAATAAGATTATACCACGCCGCCCCGCCGTTGTCAAGGGGATTTCGAAATTTCGGGAAAAAACTTTCCGGGAAAACGGGGCGGCCGGCACAGGATCAGTCGAGGGAGGCGAGATAGTCTTCAAACCACGCTTCCCTGGTCTTCACGGTCTCGCGGAAATAGTCGAGGGAGTCCACGTTGTTGCCGGAGGGCCACCGGGTCTTATTCCTCGCCCACGCGCCGGAGGAGTGCAGTTCATTCCAATACACTTCGGCGTCGGCGATGAGATCGTCGGCTCCGGCGATGCCCCTGTCTTTCAGGATCTCATACATCTCCTTCACCTCGTCCGCGCAGCCTTTGATGTATTTGAGCATCCTCCGCCCCGTCTGGAAGTCGTAGGTCCGCTCCGCCATGCCTGCCTGTTCGTACAGGTAGTTGTTGGCGGGATCCCCGTTCCAGCCGAGGCCGAAGCTGATGTCGAGGTCCCAGGGAAAGGCGCAGATCTTCCCGCCGATCTCCGCGTAATAGGTGTTCTTCCACGTGTTGTCCGCGGCCATCGTGAGGTTCAGAAAGAGCCAGTAGGCGAGCATGTTCCGCCGGTCCGCCTTTTCTTCGATCCCCTCAGCGAACCCGCTCCCGTCCGCCTCGTAGCTCAGGGCGACGTAATCGGCGAGGGTCTCCCAGTTCCCGTCGGTCCGGTCTTCGGGATCCGGGAATTTCTTTTCCATCGACGAATACGCGGGGGACCGGGGTGGCTGGCGGCGCAGTCCCGCGGAATCCGGCACGTCCCAGGATATGCACTTGAACAGGGCGTCCCCCTTCTCCGCGTCGAGGCCGAGGGTCTTCGCGTCGAATTTCTCCATCATAAGATAGAATCCGTCGTAGGACCCGCCGAGGATCAGTTCCACGAAGCGGGTCTCGAGGGCTCCCGCGGGATTCAGGTCCAGCGCCTCCGCCATCTTCCCCCAGAGCGCGAGGCCCACGGCGTCCCGGACGTGCGCGTAGTCGGAATAGCTGGCGCAGAGGATCCAGTCGTCGTCCTTCCGCATCCCGAGAAGAGGCAGATTCCGCCCCTCTCCGTTCCCGTCCCGCAGTTCCAGCTTGAGGGGTGTCTTGGCGAGGGAGGCGGAGGAGGCTCCCCGGACTTTCAGCGCGGCCGGGGAATCGGTGCGGCGGAGGTCCTTCCCCCGGGCTTCCCAGAGGGAGAACGCGCAGTCCTTTTCCCTTCCCGAGATCCGATCCCGCGCCAGATCCGCCGAGAGGACCGGAAGGGTGGTGAAGATCAGATCGGCCTGGGCGAAGGCATCCTCCGTGCAGACCATGATCTCGAGGGGGGTGTTGTGGGCGAGGAAGGCGGAGATCCCCGAGACGAAGATGTGGCTGTCGATCAGAAGGCGCGGCTCCCCCTCCGTCGCGGTCAGGGCCGCTAGCCCGAGAAGATCCTCCGGCTCGAAGGCGTCGGAGATCGGGAGGAAGTACCGTCCGTCGGCCGTCGGGAGCTCCACACCCCGGTAGGTCAGCCGAACTCCCATTTCCCCGGGGGCGGTTTTGGTCCGGGCGGTCCGGGCCTGAAAGAGGGCCGTGGAATCGGCAAAAGCAGCGGGGGCGTTCTCGTCCGCGGCCGTCTCAGCGGGTTCGGGATCCGCTGGGAGCTCTTCTCCGGCACCCTCCCCGTCCGCAACAGTTTCCACGGCAGGATCCGCCCCGGCAGAGTCGGAGTCGGAACGGCATCCGGCCAGCAGAAGGGCGACGAGGGAGAGGATCAGCGCGAGCAGAAGGGACGGGATACGGCGTGCGGTGCGGACCATGGGAGACCTCCGGGATTAGTTGGGAGTGGTTAGTAGGACGAGTTGGGAGTGCGGTGCGTTTCGGGGGTGTGCGGTGCGGGGTTTTTTGTTTTTTTGGATGGGAGCGCTTCGGGAGGTGTGCGGTGCGGGGTTTACGGTTTTTGGATGGGAGCGCTTCGCTGGGATGGAAGGGACGCGCGGTCGTTCAGCCGGGGAATGAGGCGATCTGCGCGGGCTTTTGCAGATTCAGAAATGACGAGCGGAACATGGCGTTCTCCCCGCGCGGTCTTCGGTCGTGCAGTCGAAACATGCGCAGAACAAGTTCTGCGGCCTTGCTGCGGTGATTCAGTCGCGCATTGAAAGGGGACAAAGTGCGGAGGAAGACGCGATGTTTCACGTGAAACATTTCTTCATTCAGGGCGGCTGACCCCCGCGTTCCACTTTTCTTTGTCATTCTGAGGAGCCTGCGACGAAAAATCTTTGCGCTTCATCATACAGATGCAGTTATAGTCGGAGGATTCCCGCAGAAGAAATGGAGACTCTCTTCCGACTCAAGCTACGGCTTGCCAATACAGTGCGCAGATTCTTCGCTGACAGCACAACTGCGTTGGTGCGTCAGAATGACAAGCTGGAGGCGGAATGGGACGTGCGGCGGCCCATTCTGAGGAGCCTGCGACGAAGAATCTCCGCACGTGGAGGATGGGTTGGCCTTGAAGTTGGGAGATTCTTCGCTGACAGCACAACTGCGTTGGTGCGTCAGAATGACAACGTAGAGCCGAAATGGGACGTGCGGCGGCTTGTCTGACGGAGAAGCAGGATCGTTTCACATGAAGCAATGGCAGAAAAAGGAATCGTTTCACGTGAAACATTACCCCCTTGATCTTCTTGATCCGCGCGAGGATAGGCAATCGGATCCGGAATCCCGAAATCGCGACAACGCCGAATGCGCGCCTGAATTTCCGGCGAAGCCCGCAGAACTTGTTCTGCGTACGGGTTCAACTGCACGTCGGAGACCGCGCGAGGTTGTCTCCATGTTCCGGCTCGTTCAGTCTGCAATCTGAAACAATGCGCGAAGATCGCTCCATTCATCGGCTGAAAAACCGCGCGTCCCTCGAATCCCAGCGCAGCGGGCGAAGCGCTCCCATAAAAAAACCCGAAAATCCAACACCGCACCCCATCCCGCCGAGAATTTCCTTTTATTTCCCCGCCGGGAAGAACCTCGGCAGAGCGGCGGCGATGTAATCCCAGCACCATTCGTAGGCGTGCCAGCCTTCTGAGACGCACCAGCTGAGATTTCCGCCGTCCTCGGAGGGGGAGAACCAGGGCCTGCGTCCCAAAAGCTCGTTCACCATCGCGCTCATGGCGTCCCAGGCGATGTCGCCCGTCCCGGTGGCGGCGAAGATCTCGTAGTCCCCGGGTCCGAGGCCCTGCTTTTTGATGCCGTCGATCAGCGCGTCAGAAGTCTCGGACGGATGGGTCGCGCCGCCCTTGACTTCCACGGCCCAGAAATCGCCGCTCATGGGGAGATAGTATCTCACGGTCTCCGCGCCCTTCGCCAGCACGTTCCACGTCGCCTCCGCGCCCATCGAAAAGCCTCCGGCAGCCCGGGAATCCCGGTCCCGGACGGTGGGAAAGGCGGTGTCGACGGCGGGGATCAGGGAGGAGTTCAGTTCCCGCCAGAATTCCCCGGTCAGCTTCGCCGCGTCGCCCGCGTGGACCCGCGCGTTCCCGGGATCGGAGCCGTAATAGGTGGGCGTGACGACAAAGCAGGGGGCGAGGATCCCTTCGGCGATCATGCGGTCGAGCATCGGGACCAGGGGAGTGCGCTCCGCCGGGGATTTCGCGGGGGATCCGAAGAAGCTCTCCTCGCTGTCCCCGCCTCCGTGGAAGAGGTAGACCGCGGGAAATTTCCTCTCCCCGCAGTTTTTCGCCGCGGCGGGACGGTAGACGAGGGCGCGTTTTTCGTTGTCTCCGTGGGAATAGCGGAATTCCAGCAGATCCCCGCCGTCCCCGGTTTCGAGCGGGATCCGATATCGTTCGGGTATGCGTTCGGAACGGATCATGTCTGCCTCCTCATCGGTTTGATGTTATTCTCTCTCCCCAAAAGCTAACTATATGGGTTTTGATCGCTCTCCGTAGAGTGCGAATGATCTCCGATCATGAGCTCACGTACGATAACTCTGATAAGGTTGGATAACTAAATTGGTGTGCGGACACAGACTGAACGAAATTGAGAAAGCCATTTTCCCTTACCCAATTGAAGTTCTTGCCGCTGAACTTGTTCAGCAGGGCTTCATTTCAAGAAGCCGCGTCTCCTTTTATGATTTATCTGCGTTTTCGATCTCCGCCCCCAGCCAGTCCGCGAGGGACCGCTCGTCGAGGCCGAGGCGTTTTTCGAGCTCTTCGACGGTGCCGTGGGGGAGGAATCCCTCTTCGATCGCGCGGATGCGGACGGGTTTCCCCGCCATCCAGTCCGCCGCGGCGAGGGCTTCGGCGATCCCCCCGGACCGGATCCCCTCCTCGGCGAAGAGCAGAAGACGGGCCTCTAAGCAGAGCGCGCGGAATTCTCCGTCCTCCGGCAGGGGCACGATCTGAGTGAGCACGGCGACCTTCACGGGGACGGAACGCTCTTCCGCCGTCCTCTTCGCCGCCCGGGCCGCGTTCGTTCCGATCCGGCCGCAGGTCAAAAGCACCGCCGCCGGGGGTATTTCAGGGGGACCGAACTGCGCCCATTTCCAGCTTCCTCCGCCGCGGATTTTCCAGTCTCCGGGGATCTCTCTGAAATCCCCGCCGCCCTTCGGATAGCGCACCACCGAGATGCCGGGGTCCCCTTCGGTCCGGCGGAGAACTTCGGGCAGTTCCTCCGGGGTCATGGGGGAGCGGACCGTCACGCCGGGGATCCTCGCAAAGAGCGCGGCGTCGTAGATCCCCTGATGGGTCACGCCGTCCCCGGGCACGATCCCGGCATGGCTGAGGCAGAGGGTGATCCGGGCCTTCTGCAGGGCGACGTCGTGCCAGAGCTGGTCGAAGATCCGCTGGGAGAAGGTGGAATACATCACGACGAAGGGGGAGAGTCCCGAAAGAGCCATTCCCCCCGCCATGGCCGCCGCGTGCTCCTCCGCGATCCCCACATCGAAGAACCGGTCGGGGAAGCGGGAGGCGAATTCGGCGAGCCCGCATCCGTCCGTCATGGCCGCGGTGACTGCGGTGATCTTCGGGTCCTTCTCCGCCAGTTCGCAGAGGGCAGAGGACAGGGCGGCGGCGAATCCCCAGGGGACGGGCGGCGGCGCTCCGGTTTCGAGATCGAAGGGTCCCGGGCTGTGGTAGCGTTCGGGATGGGCTTCGGCGTCCGGGTATCCGCGTCCCTTCTTCGTGACGACGTGGACGATCACGGGGCAGTCCTTGCTCTTCGCCTCTTCGAACACGTGGATCAGGCGGCGGATGTCGTGCCCGTCCACCGGTCCGATGTATTCGAGACCGAGCTTTTCGAAAAAGGTCTCGGCTCCGGTGGTCCGCTTGACGAAGTCCCTCACGGCTCTCGCGCCTCGCACCAGTCCCGATCCGACGAGGGGGACCCGGGAGAAGAAGCGTTTCAGAAAGAGCTTGAAATTGAAGTACTTCCGGCTCGTGCGGATGGCGGCGAGGTGGCGGGAGAGGCCCCCGACGTTCTTCGAGATCGACATTTCGTTGTCGTTGAGCACGACGCAGAGGCGCAGCTTTTCCTTCGACTCCGACAGGGCGTTGAGGGCCTCGAAGACCATGCCGTTGGTGAAGGACCCGTCCCCGATCACCGCGGCGGTCCAGTTCCCGCTTCCCCGGAGGCGTTCTCCCTCGGCCATTCCGACGGCAAGGGAAAGGGCGGATCCGCTGTGTCCCGCCGTGACGGCGTCGGAGGAGCTTTCTTCCCGGTTGGTGAACCCGGAGAGGCCCCCGTACCGTCTGAGGGTGGAAAAATCCCCGTACCGGCCGGTGAGGAGCTTATGGGTATAGGCCTGATGCCCCACGTCGAACACGATCCGCTCCTCGGGGACGGAAAAGCAGCGGTGCAGGGCGACGGTCAGTTCCACCGCCCCCAGGTTGGACGCAAAATGACCGCCGTTCTCCGCGGCGGTCTTGAGGATGGTTTCGCGGGCCTCCCGGGCGAGCTCGGGGAGCTGTTCTTCGGGGAGCCGCCGCACGTCCCCGGAGGAGAGGATTCCGCTGAGGATCTTCATGTCGTCCTTCATCCCGGTTCGGCTTCCTTTGCGAGATTGGTGAATTTCGTGAACCGTCCGATCCAGCCGAGCTTGACCCGCTCGAGGGAGCCATGGCGGTTCTTGGCGATGATGACCTCGGCGACGCTCTGTTCCGCGGTGACTTCCTTGTAGTATTCGTCGCGGTAGAGGAACATGACGATATCGGCGTCCTGTTCGATGGCGCCGGAATCCCGGAGGTCGGAGAGCATCGGGCGTTTGTCGGGGCGGTTTTCGGGTCCGCGGGAGAGCTGGGCGCAGCAGACCACGGGGACCTCCAGTTCCTTTGCCATGAGCTTGAGTCCCCGGGAGATATCCGCCACTTCCTGCACCCGGTTGTCCTGATGCTTCTCGCCCTGCATGAGCTGCAGGTAGTCGACGACGACGAGGCCGAGGTTTTTCACCCTGCGGAGCTTGGACTTCATGCCGGTGACGGTGATGCCCGGGGTGTCGTCGATCAGGATCTCGGTCTCCGAGAGGCGGGATGCCGCGTGGGCGATGGCGTTCCAGTCCTCGTCGTGCAGATCCCCGGAGCGGAGCTTGATGCTGTCGATCTGGGCCTCGGAGGAGAGCATCCGGTTCGCGAGCTGTTCCGCCGACATTTCGAGGTTGAAGACGCAGACGGTCTTTCCGGTCTTATAGGCGGCCTCGGTGGCGATGTTCATGGCGAAGGCCGTCTTCCCCATGCCGGGGCGGGCGCCGATCAGGACGAGGTCCGCCTTGCCCATGCCGACGATGACGCTGTCGAGGGCGGTGAATCCGGTGGGGGTGCCGCGGAGGGCTTCCGGGTCGGCGGCGAGGGTCTGGAGGCGGTCGTAAACCTGGAGCAGGGCGTCGCGGATGTGGACGAAGTTCTTGTTCTCCCGTCCCTCCGCGATGCGGTAGATCCGGCTTTCGGCGTACTCCACGAGGGATTCGGCCTCGTCGTCCCCGGCGTATCCGGCTTCGGCGATGTCCTCCCCGGCGGAGATCAGCTGGCGCAGTACCGCCCGGTCCCGCACGATGTTCGCGTAGTCCTTCGCGTTGACGGCGGTGGGGACGGTCTCGGCGACGAGCTTGAGGTATTCCCTGCCCCCGGATTCGGTATAGGATCCCGTTTTGGTGAGCTCGTCGATGAGGGTCACGACGTCGATGTTCTTCGACTTCAGATACATGGCCTGCATGGCGAGCCAGATCTCCCGGTGCTCGGGCATATAGAAATCGTCGGCGTTCACGATCCCCGCGAGTTCGTCCATGCGCCGGGGGTCGATCATGACCGCGCCGAGAAGGGACTGCTCCGCTTCGAGAGAGAAGGGCAGCTTTCGGTCAAGTTCGTTGTTCAATGCGATTCACCGTCCTGTACAGGGTAAGGGGCATCCGGGATGGGCTCCGGGAAAGAGGGGGTATGCCGGGGGATTGCGGGAATTTACCCGCAGACGAGGACGTTCAGTTTTCCGGCGATCTCGGGGTAGAGCTTGATATCGACGGTATAGGTGCCGTAGGCTTTGATGGGGTTGTCGAGGACGATCTTGCGGCGGTCGACTTCCACGCCGTGCTGGGCGAGAAGGGCCTCCGCGATGTCCTTGGTGGTGACGGAGCCGTAGAGCTTGCCGTCCGCGCCGCTCTGGATCGGGATCTTGACGAGCAGGGACTGGAGCTTTTCGGCGGTCTCCCGCGCCGCGGCCTTTTCGAGCTCGATCCGGCGGGCTTTGGCGGCTTCCTTGTTCTTGATGTCGTTCAGAACCTTTTTATCGGCTTCCGCGGCGAGCTTGCGGGGGAAGAGGAAGTTGCGGGCGTACCCGTCGGAGACGTTGACGATATCGTCCTTCTTGCCCTGTCCTTTTACGTCCTGTAACAATACGACTTTCATGATGTACCTCCGGAATTTGATCTGATTTGTGGGGGCTTTCTTTGCCCCGGCTTTTATGGTTTATATCTGTATTGAATGATGCTGTCGAAAACTATCGCTGTTCTTTTCTCCTTTATCGAGGAGCCGGTTCAACAAGGTTGAACACGAGAACCAAAAGAGGAACTCCTGGGAAGTCTTGGGTATTCCGACGTCTGCGGACGTCGGCAAGGGCTCTGCCCCTTGACTGGGGAGCTGCGCATCCCCGGCATACTTTTTGAAAAAAGTTTGATCAAAAACTTCATTGCGGCGTTCGTCTGGTCTTTGGTCATAGATGTTTGTCGATGGCCTCTTTCAGTCTGGCAACGGCTTCTTCCATGGTGACGCCGCCGATCTCGGTCGCGGCTCCGTCGAAGTGTCCGCCTCCTCCCAGTTCCTCCATGATCAGCTGGACGTTGACGGATCCGTCGGAGCGGGCGGAGAACTTGATGGAGTCGCCCCTCTGCATGGCGGCGAAGGCTGCCCGGATCCCCTCCACCATGATGAGGCTGTTGACGGCCTTGGCGGCGGCTACGGGATTGGCGTTCTCGTCGGCCTCCACGGCGGCGATGGCGCAGACGCTCCGGTAGATCTCCACGTTGCGGCGGAACATGGCCTCGTTGGCGTAATCCTCGAAGCTCTCCTTGAAGAGGGCGTGGACGGCGGTGGGGTCCGCTCCCCGCTCTCTCAGGTACATGGCGGCGGAGAAGGTGCGGGTGCCGGTGTTGTTGGAGAACTGCTTCGTATCGAGCATGATGCCGGCGAGAATGACGTTCGCCTCGGCGGGGCTCAGATCGTCCCGGGGGAGGACCTGTTCGAGCATTTCTGAGACGAGCTCGGAGGCGGAGGAGGCGGAGGGTTCGATATACTCGACGTCGGGCTCCTTCTCGAATTCGGCGGTCTTCCGGTGGTGGTCGATGACGGCCAGTTTTTCGGCCCGGTTGGCGAGCTCGGGGGATTCGACGATCCTCATATTGTTGACGTCGCTCATGACGACGAGGGTGCCGGTTTCGAGCAGGTCGAGGGCGGTGTCCTTGTCGACGAAGATCCCGAGGAACTCCTCCTCCCCTTCGAGCATCCGCCTTGCGCCGACGATGTCGCGGTTTGCCATGTCGACGACGACGTTGACCCGGGCGCCGCAGTACATGGCGATCTTGGCGAGCCCCACGGAAGACCCGAAGGCGTCGAAATCCGCCCGGGTATGGCCCATGATGATGACGTTGGACGCGCTCCGCATCTGGGTCAGGAGCTCGTTCGAGACGACGCGGGCCTGGACGTTGGACCGCTTCTGGACGGACCGGGTGATGCCGCCGTAGAATTCGGTGCCTTCGACGCTCTTGACGACGGCCTGGTCTCCTCCTCTCTGGAGGGCGAGTTCCAGAGCGGCGTGCGCTGCCCGTTCCTTCTCCTCGAAGGTGCCGGGGACCGCGCAGACACCCATCGAGACGGTGAGGGGGAGGGTGGTGTCGCTGACCCTTACGGCCCGGACCCGGTCGAGGATATCGAATTTGGAGGCGACGAGGGCGTCCACGACCTGCGCCTCGGTGACGAAGAGGTATTTATCGCGCTCGTACTCCTTGAGGATGCCGTTGTAGTTGTCGGCCCAGGCTCGGAGAGCGGCGTCGACTCTCGCGGCGGCGGGGCGGTAGAGTTCGCTGTCGTACTGCATCATTTCGCCCAGGTTGTCGATCATGATATAGCAGACCGCGGGCTCCTTGTCGCTCATTTCATGTCTCAGGGCGTCGGATTCGGTGATCTCCGTGGTGAGGATGAGGGCGAAGTCGGACTCCTCGGTGCGGATATGGCTGTACCGAGCGAGGAAGGACCGCCCCTCGCAGGAAATCCGGACGCCCTCCTCGGTCCCCTGCCGGATCTCGTCGAGGGTGACACCGAAGAGTTCGGAGACGGATTCGCCGTAGAGCCGGTTGCGGGAGGAATAGAGGGCTTCGGTGGCGTTGTTGTACCAGAGGATGCGCTCGCCCGAGTCGCAGATGAAGACGGGGGTGGCCATTTTGACGACGGCGTCGAACATGATCCTGCCCATGACGGGAGCGAGGGTCTCGTCCCCGGAGCTTTTGCGGTGGCGTTCGAAGATGAGCCAGACGGCGAGGATGAAAACGATATAGCCCCCGAGGCAGACCGCCCCCCATTTCAGCGCGCCGAATCCGAGCCGGGCGACGCCGAGGGAGAGCAGGGCGAGAAAGACCGCGCCCCCCGCGACGGAGACAACGGCGGTTTCCTTGCGGACGCCCCGCAGATCGTTGTTTTGTTTCTTCGGTTTCGGCATGTGGTGCCTCCTCGTCGGTGCGGTGATGGTTATCCCTTCCCGAAGGGAAATAAGGGCGAAAGACTCCGCCTTTCGAAATCAGCCTGACGGTCATTCCGGTGACTGTGTCGACCGGTCCGTCGGCGGAGAAGGGTTTGTTCATCCCTTCTGCGCGGGACAGGCGCCGGGAGGGACCATCTCAGGCCGAAGGCCCCTCCCGAGGGTCCCTTGGCCGGAGAGCATAACTTGTCCTCTCACATCGGATTCGTAAATCGACTGTGCGTCCCACGTCCTCGCGCGGTCTTTGTTCGTGCAGCTGAAACATGCGCAGGACAAGTCCTGCGGCCTTCGGCGGAGATTCAGGCGCGCATTGGGCACAGGAACGCGCGGTTTTGAAGCTGAAACTGTTATTCTGTCTTCGCGCACATACTCAGATTCAGATCTGCGTGCAGACAGAGCGGCGCGATCGAAAATCTGTTTGGGCTGAGCTTGGAGTTTCGGTGTTCGGGGGTTTCACGTGAAACAAGGGTGCGGTCCGGTTTTCAAGAACTTCCCTGCCGGAGGCGGTCTTGCTTTACTCTTCGTCCTCCGGGCCGGAGTCGGGTCTGAATCTTCTTTTGATGATGGAGACGGTGCCGACGGCGGAGGTGACGAGGAGGAAGGGGAAGGCTCCCAGGACGGCGAAGGCGACGAACAGCAGCATCCCGATGAAGAACTTTTCCCTTGTCATGTAAAACAGTCTCTCCGACAGTCTCTCGCTCATTCTCCGGACACCGACGGCGGCGCAGGGCAGGCCCATGACGAGCAGGACGCTCTGGAACATGACCCGGGCCATCGGGAAGACGGATCCGGGGGTGAACACGGTCATGAGGAACACCACGGCGTACACGGCGGCGTAGCTGAAGGGGGTGCTGACGTCCTCGTCCTCGTCGATGAAGACGTCGGGGCATCCGAGCCAGGTGAACAGTCTGCGGATGATGCGGTCCGAGGCCCAGGCGAACACGACGCAGAAGACGCCGAAGAAGGAGGGGAGCATGACGAAGATCTGTCTCGCGAGGTTATAGAGGTCGGAGTCCGCGAGCACGGCTTCGGAACCGGGGACGGCGGCGGAAAGGGCTTTTCCGAGCATGGCGGGGACTTCGGACATGAAGGCGTCCCGCATCCCGGGGAAGCTCCCGCAGTCCAGTCCGATCCGCACGACGGCGGAAATGCCGAAGGCGGCGGCGGCGAACAGGCCGAGGGTGGCGGTCCGGCGGAATCTCGTCTCCTTCGAAATGAGGGAGACGGCGAAGGCGTAGGACAGGGGCAGGACGGCGAGGGTCATGGCGGCGGCGTCCGAAAATCTCGCGCCGAAGAGCAGCATGAGTCCGAAGGAGACGGGGGTGCAGAAAAGGGACGCCACTCTCCGCCAGAGCAGGATCGTCAGCGCGTAGAGGGTCACGGCCAGCGGCAGGAAGGGGAGGGACGCGAAGATCCCGGCCAGATTCTGCGCGGCGAAGGGGGTCCCGGGCTCCGCGGGGGAGACGAGTTTTGCGGCGGCGGCTGCGGCGAGGGCGGCGAGGAGGAGGAACACGGCAGCCATGGGACCGGGCATCCGGGGCAGATCGTCCCGTTCCCGCATGACGGAAAACAGCTTGTCTTTTGCGTTGTCCTGCATTCTGCCGCCTCCCTTCCGTCCCGCCCGCGTCTGCGGACAGTTCTCCGATTTTATTGTGATTACATATTATACCACAAATCCGGAGGAAAATCAAGGAGGAGAAAGCAAATTGAGCGAAGAGGGAGGAAGAACGAAGTTAGGAGTGAATGGGCGTTTGTCCGCATCGGGGGGAGGGGGTGCGGGATTTATGTTTTTTATATGGGAGCGCTTCGCAGGGATGGAAGGGACGCGCGGACTTGTATCGAAAACTTCTTCACTCTCTTCGCGCACCTTGACAGATTCAGACATGGCGAGCGGAACATGGAGGTTTCCTCGCGCGGTCTGAGTTCGTGCAGTCGAAACATGCACGGGACAAGTCCCGTGGCCTGGGGCAGAAATTCAGGCGCGCATTCGGCGTTGTTCGCGCGTTCGTGCGGCGGGATCTGATTGTCTGTCCTCGCGCGGGTGTAGAAAAACAACGGGTTTCGGGGTGTTGTTTCACGTGAAACATTCTTCATTCAGGGCGGCTGACCCCCATCGTTCCGCTTCTCGTTGTCATTCTGAGGAGCCCGCGACGAAGAATCTCCGCACGTGGAGGATGGGTTGGCCTTGAAGCTGGGAGATTCTTCGCTTCGCTCAGAATGACAAAGTGAGGGCGAAACGGGACGTGCGGTGGCCTGTCTGACGGAAAAACAGGATTTTTCCACATGAAACACTGGCAGAAAAAGGAATTGTTTCACGTGAAACATTACCGCCAAACCCATTGTCTTTCTTGATCCGCGCGAGGATAGACAATCAGATTCGGAATCCCGAAAACACGACAACGCCGAATGCGCGCCTGAATCTCCGGCGAAGCCCGCAGAACTTGTTCTGCGCACGGGTTAAACTGCACGAACACAAACCGCGCGAGGTTGGCTCCATGTTCCGGCTCGTCATGTCCGAATCATCACAAGTGCGCGGGGAGAGCGAACCGGTTTCGATACAAAACCGCGCGTTCCAACGCCGACTCCTTTTCCATAAAATACAACCTACAATCCCGCACCGCCCCCATCCCGCCGCAGATCAAGCCCAATCCCCCCAATTCAACCAACTATTTTTCATTTTCCTCTTGACATCTCCGCCGAAACGCGGTATAATGCCTTTTAGTGTGGAAACCTATGGAATAAGGTAGCATTGCCTCTTACCTGCGGAAATCGCAGAGAACATACCACGCCAAAACTCGCACGGAGGTTCGGATGAAACTGGATCTTTCGGAGCTTCTCGGCGGAAAGCGGCCCGCGATTTCCTTCGATTACGCGTTTGACCCGACGCAGGTCGACGATGAATGCGCCGCGCTCCCCCCGGACGTCTCGGTCCCCGCAAACGGGATCCGTGTCCGCGGCGAAGCTCTCGACTCCTTCGGCTGTCTTATGTTCCGCGCCCGGGTGGACGTCACCTACGACACCCGCTGCGCCCGCTGCCTCGACCCCGTGAGGAAGACTGTCTCCTTCGACATGGAGCGCACCGTCCTCACCGACCGGGATCTCGACCGCGACCTCTCCCATCTCACCGAAGACGGCGAATGGGACGGCGTCACCGACGACATCCTCTGGATCAACGAGGGGAGCGTGAATCCCGACGCCGATATCATGGAGGAAGTTTCCCTCTCCATCCCCACCTTCGATCTGTGCGAACCCGACTGTCCCGGCCTCTGCCCGAAATGCGGCAAAAAGAGGAAGGACGGCGGCTGCGAATGCCGGGAGGAGAAGAAGATCAACCCCGACTTCGCGATCCTGCAAAAACTTCTGGATAAGAAGGAAGACTGAATTCACAGAAAGAGGCTGAAAAAATGGCTGTTCCGAAAAGAAAAGTATCCCAGGCGAGAAGAGACAAGAGACGTTCCAGCCACTGGAAGCTCGACATGCCCGCGATGGTGAAGTGCTCCCACTGCGGCGCGTACGTCCTCTCCCACAGAGTCTGCAAGGCCTGCGGCTACTACAACGGCAAGCAGATCGTCAAGGTAGACGAGGATAAATAAGCGCGGATGCGCGAAAATGGGTCAGCAGGGGGATTCGTTCCCCCTGTTTTTTTGCGTTTTCCCGTCCGCGGAGAAGGAAATCCGCGGCGGGATGGGGCGGGGCGCGTGATTTTCGGATGTATTTTTTGGAAAAGGAGTCGGCGTCGGACGCGCGGACTTGCAGCCGGATGCCGGAGCGATCCCCGCGGGCTCCTGCCGAATGCGGATTCGACGAGCCGAAACATGGAGTCATCCTCGCGCGGTCTCTGCCCGTACAGTTGAACCCATACACGGAACAAGTTCCGTGGGCTCCGCCAGCGTTTCAGGCGCGCATTGGGCACAGGACGCGCGGACGGACAGCCGAAATTGTTCTTTCATCCTCGCGCACATGCTCAGATTCAGACCGGTGTGCAGTCCGAACCGCGCAATCAAAAACCGTCAGAGCGGAACATCAAGTTCAACCCTGACGGCATTTTGTTTCACGTGAAACAACCGCTTCCGAATCAGGTACGGAGAACGGTTCTACTAACCACTAACCACTAGCTGCCAGCCGCTCCTAACTCTTCTTCCCTTTCCCGAACCCTAAAAAGTACGCTTTCATCTTCTCGTCGGGCTCGATAAAGATCCCTACGGTTTTCGGGCCGTCGCGGAAGACCAGGGCCAGCGCGTCGTCGGGGGCCAGGGTGACGGTGTAGTCGTAGCTGATATAGTCCCCGCCCGGACGGTATTTCTTCCCGATCTCACTCCGGGTCGTGCCGTCCTTCTTCGCGCGGCGGATCGGGGTGACCTCGATCAGATCGTCCATCCCGAGGACGCACTCCATCGCCCCGGGACGCGCCCCCTGCGAGCGGATCACGACGAAATCCAGCGTCTCCGGCGGCAGATCGGCGAGATTCAGCTTCGCGCCGGACGCGTATGCCGTCAGGAGCCCGCTGTCCTCCGCCTCCGCCCGGGGCCGCACGATGTACTGGAAGGAGGTCATCCGGTACCGCACCAGCAGGAATACCGCGGCGATCACGCAGGCAAAGGTGAGGGCGGTGAAGAGGGGAGCAAAAACGCGGATCCCGGCCGCCCTTGACACGATGGGGACCGCGTAGAAGATTCCTCCGGCGATCAGCAGAGCGGCAACGATCCGCCCCACCGCCCGGGCGTTTTTGGATTCGGGAACACAGTGCATGGAAAGCCTCCGAGGGATGGTAGATGTTAGCGGCTAGTGGTTAGTGGCTAGTAGACCGTCCTCGCGAAATTAGGAATGAGGAATTGGCGTCTGCTTCCAGTGGGGGGAGCACGGAGACGCGGGGAGGGAAACTATTCTTCTGCATCGGCGTCTTCGTCGGCTATGACGATTCCCTCGAGGCGCGCTTTGACGGCCAGCTGGACGCGGTTTTTGTAGCCGGTTTTCGTCAGCATGTTCTGGACGTGGGTGTTGACGGTCATGACGCTGATATGCAGTTTTTCCGAGATCTCCTTGTTGGTCGAGCCCGTCGTCAGTTCCCGCAGGACCGCCAGTTCCATGGGGGTGAATTCGGCGGAAGACGTATCCCCCACGTCGACCACGGGCGTTTTGTCCGGATAGATCCTCTCCCCCGCCATGGTGCGCGTCAGCAAGGAGAGCAGGGGCACCTCCTCCGTCTCCTTGTACCAGAAGCTGTCGACGCCGATCTCCCTCGCCCGCCGCAGAAAGGTCACCTCGGGCATGGAGGTGGCGAGGACGATCTTGATGTTCGGCCTCAGATCCCGGATCTGCTTCGCGGCTTCGAGGCCGTTCATCCCGCCGGGCATCACGATATCGAGCAGGGCCAGATCCGCGCTCTTTCTCCGGCAGTACTCCACCGCGAGGGAGGCGGAGGGAAAGGCTCCGGCGAGGACGAAATCCGCGGATTTTTCGATTACGGCCTCGAGCGCCTGCCGGGTCAGACGCTGGTCGTCGGCCACGATTACCTGATAGGGCATGGAAGGCTCCTTTGTAGAGTTGGCAGTGGGTAGTGAGGAGTGGCTAGTCGTTAGTGGCTAGTGGCTAGTAGAGCGGGATTAATTTGGAATGAGGAATGAATTCAGAATTAAGAATTGTTTCACGTGAAACATTACGCCCCCCTTGCCATTCTTCCCCTGCGCGAGTCCGGACAATCAGATCCCGCCGCACGAAAACGCGTCCTGTGCCCAATGCGCGCCTGAATCACCGCCGCAAGGCCGCCGCATTGGCATGTCGTTAAGCGATTTTTTTTCGTGCGTCCGGCCAATGCTGAAGACCGCGCGAGGAAAGCTCCATGTTCCGCTCGTCATTCCAGAATCGGCGGAAGCACGCGAAGAGGGGGAAGCGGTTTTCGATACGGGAACACGCGGCCGACGCCGACTCCTTTTCCATAAAATACAACCTAAAATCCCGCATCGCACGTCAAGCCGACACAGACATCCCCCATAACTCCTGACCCGTCCTATTTTCTTTTCATCTCAATCGTCAGCTTGAATCTCGGGGCGGATTCCACCGTCATGGTGCCGCCCTCTCCTTCCACGCGGCGGCGGAGATTGCCGAGGCCTCCTCCTTCGACGATGGGGCCGGAGGGCGGGGTGCCGTCGTTTGTGAGGATCATTTTTCCGGATGTCGTGCAGTCCACGGTGAGGACTTCCCCGTCGGTGTGCTTGAGCATGTTCGAGAGTCCGATCTCGAGGGCCAGCGCGCCGATCTCCCTGTACGGCGGGGCGGAGGGCAGGGCTCCGAGGACTTCGATCTTCGCGCCGAGGACCAGAGCCGACCGGATCAGTTCGTTGTAGTCGTCGTTGTCCTCGCTCTGGGTGAGGTAGTCGAGGGAGAGGATCTTCTCCCGCCACAGCCTCGCCGCTTCGAGACGGGCGGAGACGGCTTCGTTTTCGGGTCCCTCTGGGGCGGTTTCCGAGCTGGCGGTTTCCGATCCGGCGGTTTCCGAGCTGTTCGGGCCGTCCGCGGGATCCGTTCCGGGCGATCCGGTCTCCGGCGCGGGTCTGGCGAGGGCGCGCTTGACCGTCAAGAGGGCCCGGTTGAGGTTGTCGTGGATGCGGATCTTCATGCCGAGGACTTCCTTCTCCACGGTGAGCTCCGCGATCACCCGCCCGAGGGCCCTCAGCCGCTTCTTCGTGTCCTCCGCCCGCTCCCGCTTTTCCCGGAGGGCGTCGGCCCGGTCGTATTCCTCGGTCATGTCGCTGGCCACGATCTCGTAGAGCAGCTTCCCTTCGAAGGACAGGGCCCGGCGCCGGAAAGCGTACACCCGTCCGTCGGCGAGGCGGATCACCGGTTCGTCCCCCCGGCGGAGGAATACGGCGGAGGGACGGGGCTTTGCGGATCCGTCGGTCTCGGTCCCGTCTCCGTCGGCGGGGGCAGGTTCGGGTTCGGGAGCGGTCAGGGCCTGCCAGAGGAGTTCGCCGTTTTGCAGGGACAGCCCCCGGACGGCGTAGGAGATTTCCTCCATGACCCGGTTCGTCAGCTTCGGGAAGCCGCCGGTCCAGTAGTAGCAGAGGCCGCAGGGGAGGATCTCCGCGCTCTCCTTGACCGAGAGGGTCGTGATGCGGGTGCGCCGGATCTGGATGATGCCGAGGAGGCTGAACACCGCGCCGCCGATGGTCAGCAGGTGGAGCAGGATCACGAGGGACGCGGGCAGGGAGGCGATTTTCAGCCACAGTCCCGCGGCTTCGTGGGCGGCGAGACGCTCCCCCGCGCGGAAGAGCACATACCCCGACACGGTCCCGAGGGAGAGGATCGCGTACCCCCAGGCGTCCTTCGTCCCCTGCCGCATCATGCGGATCAGCCCGAAGGCGAAGACGAAGACGGACAGGTAGGAGAGCGCCGTGAGGATCACCCGCGGGAGCAGGGGCAGAAGGGCATAGGGCTGGGAGAGGAAGCTCCGGGCGAAGAAGATCGGGATCGTGCTCATGCCGCGCCTCCTTTCCCGTCTCCGCCGTCCGGAGCGTGGCCGGGATCCTCCACAGACGCCGCGCAGGGGACCTCAAACCGCAGAATGCCCGCGCCGTCCTCGCCGAAGGAGGAGATCTTCGCTCCGACCGCGGCGATCCGTTCCTCCGTCAGCCGGGGGGAGCGGAGGGCGGGGGGCGTGTCCTCGAAGAGCAGGGTCATGGTAAAGCGGGAGGGGGCGGCCATGAGGGTGACGAGGAGGGAACCGGGTTCCTCTTTCAGGCTCCCTTCCGCCGCGTCCTCGAAGATCTCGTAGGCCAGCTCCACCGCTTCCGCCCCGAGGACCGCGCTCCCGATCTCCCGGATATCGCAGAGCATCCCCCGCAGGGAGAGATAGGAGAGCGATTCCCGGATGGCGAGCCCCAGTTCCTCCGACGAGAGGGTCGGGGCGTCTTCGGCGATCAGGGAGAGATTGCTCCGCCGCTTGATGTAGGCCCCGAGGAACGCGCAGTCCGCGAGAGCTTCGTCCGACGGCACGCCCCCGTCCCCGAGCAGTCCCCCTATTGCCCGCAGCTGGGGCCGGATCTCGTCCACGATGCCGTCCCAGAGCCGGTTTGCGGCCTCGTAGCGGGCTTTCGTCTGCTTGATCTCGTTCTCCGCCTCGAGGACGGCGTTTTCGGCGGAAAGAGCCTCGTTCACCCGGAGCAGTTCGTCGTTCAGCCGCGCGATCTCCGAGAGGTCCTCCGTCCAGATCACCGATCCGCCGGAGATGGGACGGGAGCGGATCCAGCGGCCTCGCCCCACCGGGACGGGACGTTCGGCCGCCGCGCGGATCAGGGCCGGGGTCATTTCGCCCACGTCCTTCGAGTAGTAGACCACCCTTCCCCCCATGTCCGCCAGAGCCGCGCTCCAGGAGCCGAGCCGGAAGATCGCGTCGTAGTCCGCCGAGGAGGGGATCAGGCCGATCTCGATCAGGCTTTCCCAGTAGCAGAAGTAGAGGAGGGCGTAGACTTCCTGGAAATTATAGAACTTTTTCCCGAAGACGACGGGGGATCCGCCCGAGGCCACGTACCAGCCGAGGAGGAACAGCGGCGGTAGCGTGCACAGGATCGGGATGTACCAGAGATTCCGGGAGGCGGACCGGCGGCACCGCACCAGAAGGATCCCGTATGCCGCGAAGGTCAGGGTGGCCGCCCAGCAGACATAGATCCAGTACACCGGGCCGTGGACCACCCCTTTTTCCCCGAGGGAGAGCGCCAGTCCGTGCCGGTCGTTGGTCAAAATCGCTGCCATCAGGCATCCGGCCGGGAGCCAGAGGATCCGGGCCTTTCCGATGGGCTTGTCTTCCTCCCGCCGGTCCACGCAGAGAGCCGCGTAGAAGAAGAGCAGGGGGACGGTGATCATCGGGATATAGTAGATGTACCAGAGCGCGCGGGCGAGGTCCGGGATCTCCTCGAAGATCGAATAGCGGAAGAGGCGCAGGACGGGCAGGCAGAAGAGGAGGAAGACCGCCGGGACGACCCGCCTGCGGATCAGGGTATTGGAAAGCCGTCCCCGGAGGGTCTCCATCCAGGCGAGGAGGAGGATCCCGTAGCAGAAGGAGTGGAAGCCGGTGATCGGGACATCCCAGAAGAGCGGGAGGAGGAAGAAGAAAAGAAACGCCGTCACCGCCGCGATGATCGCCCGGCGGGTCTTTTTGCTCATGGGGGGCATGGGGGGACCTCCTTTCGCGGAAACTGCTGGGGGGATGCGGAAATTCAAAATTCAGAATTAAGAATGCAGAATGATTTGCGGGAGGCTGGATCGGGATTTCGTTTTGGTGCGGGATTTATGTTTTTTGTATGGGAGCGCTTCGCTGGGATGGAAGGGACGCGCGGTTCTGTATCGAAAACGCTTTTCTCTCTTCGCGCAATTTTGCAGATTCAGGCCTGACAAGCCGGAACATGGAGCCAACCGCGCTTGATCGCCGGTCGTGCAGTCGAAACATGCGCAGAACAAGTTCTGCGGCCTCCGGCGGAGATTCAGGCGCGCATTGGGCACAGGACGCGCGGTCGGGTGTCGGGATCTGAAAGTCTATCCTCGCGCGGGGGAAGAAAGGCAAGGATTTTCGGGGGTGTTGTTTCACGTGAAACAAATCGTGATTTCGTTCAGTTTTTTTCTGAAACGATTCTTCATTCAGGCTGAAACCCGTCCGCCGCCGCTTTACTGTGTCATTCTGAGGAGCCTACGACGAAGAATCTCCGCACGTGGAGGATGGGTTAGCCTCAAAGTTGGGAGATTCTTCACTTCGTTCAGAATGACAACGTATAGACGGAATGGGACGTGCGGCGGCCTGTCTGACGGAGAAGCAGGATTGTTTCCCATGAAACACCGGCAGAAGCAGGAATTGTTTCACGTGAAACATCACCCCGGTCGACCGCACTCTGTCCCCTTTCAATGCGCGACTGAATCACCGCCGCAAGGCCGCAGGATTTATCCTGCGCATGTTTCAGCAGCACGTGCGAAGACCGCGCGAGGTTGGCTCCATTCTCAGGCTCGTCCGACTTGAATCTGCAAAATTGCGCGAAGAGAGAAAAGCGTTTTTCGATACAGAACCGCGCGTCCCCCCCGAATCCCAGCGAAGCGCTCCCACTCAAAACCCGAAATTACCGCACAACTCTCCCCCCGATGCGGACAATCCCCCATTCACTCCTTACTCTCATTATAGCATATCTCGTCAGGTTTTTCGACCCCAAAAATCACAGAAACGGCAAAAATTTACGTTTTTTGACCGAAATCCTTAAAATTGGGGATGCAAAACCGCGCGGGATGTGCTATACTGAGATAAAGAGCATTTCCGCAGACTTATGGAAAAAGGAGACCAGACGCCATGAAAAGAACTCTGATTTCGCTCCTCCTCGTTCTCTTCTTCCTCGCGGTCCTCGCGGTCCCCGCCGGGGCGATCGCAGACGTGCTGACCCGCATGTCCGTAACGGGAATCATTCTTCCGAAAGCGGGCTCCACCCCGTCCGACCATGCCCAGGTTCTGGCATTGCCGTCAGAATCCGAGAAAAACGGGCTCGTCGGCGCCGATTCCATGCTCCCGGTGACGGTGGACATGGTCATGTGGAGCGACACGGCGGAGTCGGAACTGATGCTCGGCAAGGACACTCTGTTCATCCCGGGTCACAGCTATGAGTTTTACCTCTTCCTGATCCCGCCGGAGACCTACGCGTGGAACACCTGGGACGGGGAAACCTTCCGCACGGACGAGGCTGTGATGGACATTCACGTCTACAGCGACGAAGGAGAAGAGCTCCCCCTCAAGCAGAAATACATCCGCGCCGACGGCACGCTGATCCTCGGCTGTCAGGTCTCCTGCCCCAGCTACGCCATCGGCGACGTGGAACTGGACGCCCTGATCCCCGTGAAGCCGAAGGACGGCGCGAGACCCAATTACGACGACTACATCGCCACCCAGGGCGCGACCCTCAGCGAGACCACCTGGTACGACTGGACCGCGGGCGAATACCTCTCCTCGGATTCCACTTTCGTCGGCGGGCATGAGTATCAGGTCATCTATCACCTGCAGGCGGCTCCCGGCACCGAATGGGCTCTGGCGAAAGGAAGCTCCGCCGCGGATGTGAGACCCGGTGCTGTCACGGTGTCCCTCTGGGAGGATTCCGTCAAGGTCGCGTCCCAGTCCGACACGGACGTCAACGTCCAGACCGGCATCCTCTCCGCCGCCTTCAAACTCACCTGCGAGGACACGGCGAAGAAGCTCGACTCCGTCACCATCGGCGGGCTCAAGGCTCCCGTCGCCGGAGGGGATCCCCAGAAGAGCGGATTCACCCTGAGCATCGGCAGATTTCTCGGCGTCTCCCCCTTCACCTGGGTGGACGCGACGCCCGGATCCGAACACGACATGCTCCCCGGCGAGACCTTCCAGGCGGAGCACACCTACGATCTCATCTTCCACATCGAGGCCCCCGACGGATGCGCCTGGTCGAAGAAATCCGGCACGTCCGACGCGGCGGTGACGGTGACGCTCCTGCTCTCCAACGGCCAGCCCGTCACGGGACAGCTCGCGCCCACCGTCGGGGTGGTGCAGGGCAAGAAGGACGTTCTGACCGCGGCGGCCGAGTTCACCGTGGCCAAATCCGATCCGAAGCCCGCCTGCACGATCAAAAAGCAGCCCGTGGACATTTACGCCAAATCCGGCAGCACCGTCCTCTTCTCGGTGGACGCCGAGGGGCAGGGGCTGAGCTATCAGTGGCATTACGCTCCGGAAGGCGGGAACAGCGCGCCCGTCCTCGACAACAACGCCGTTTCCGACCGGTTCGGCGGGGCGAAGACCTCCATCCTCACCCTCTCGAATCTCACGGGGAACTATTCCGGCTGGAGCTTCTGGTGCGTGATCTCCGGTCCCGCCGGCACGACTCCCGTCACCACCGACCGGGCGAAACTCACCGTCACGGAGGGCTCCGCGGGCACGGGATCCGATACGGGCATCCCGGTCCAGCAGAAGGTGGTCTTCAAGGACGTGCACCCGGACGACTGGTTCCACGACTGGGTCTACGCCGCCGTGGATCTCGGGCTTATCAACGGCAAGGGCAAGGACGCCGAGGGGCTGGACTGGTACGATCCGGACGGCAAGATGACCCTCGCCGAAGCCGTGAAGCTGGCCGCCTGCATGCACCAGCTTTACACGACCGGAGAGGTGACGCTGAAAAACGGCGATCCCTGGTACGAGACCTACGCGGACTACGGCAGAAAGCAGGGCGGCTTCCTCTTCCCCGGCTCCTCGGGCTATTCCTACGACACCGTGATGGCCTATGCCAACGAGCCGATCACCCGGATGGGATTCGCGTGGATCTTCTCCTACTGCCTGCCGCAGGAAGCCCTCGCGGAGATCAACACGATCCCCGAGAACGCCATCCCGGACGTACAGTATGATTTCGATTCCGATATCATGCCGGAAGTCCGGCCCGCAGTGGAGAAGAACTACGGGTCGATCTACCTTCTCTACCGGGCGGGGATCCTCAACGGCTCCGACGCAAAGGGGACCTTCCATCCCGAATCGAACATCAAGCGTTCCGAAGTCGCCGCGATCGTGGTCCGCATGATGAATCCCGAGAAGAGGGTAGGGCCTCCGGCGGAACTGGCGAAGCAGTAAAACGCGGATCGGTTTGTCCGGATCCGGGTACTGTGCGGCGGGGATCGGAGGATTTTGATATGGAAAAGGATTCGGCGTCGGACGCGCGGCGGAAAGCCGGAATCCGACCCGATCCCCGCGCGCATGAACAGATTGCAGATTGATCGGGCCAAAACGGGAAGCCAACCTCGCGCGGTCTCTGTTCGTGCAGTTAATCCCATGCACGGAACAAGTTCCGTGGGCTCCGCCGGCGTTTCAGGCGCGCATGACACGGACGCGTGTTCGGGTATCAAAAACCGTTTTCTCTGACCCCGCGCAGATCAAGAAAATCAAAGGTTCTGCGCACATTGTTTCACGTGAAACAAAAACCGTTCGGACTGAGCATTAACGGTTCAATCCGAACGATTTTTTCTTTTTTGGATTTGCGGAAGCGGAGCGGAGAACGGTTCTACTAGCCACTAACCACTAGCCGCTTCTACCTATCCGGTGTCTCTTACCCGAAGTACCGCTCCAAGAGGCCCTTGAACGCCTTGCCGTGACGGGCTTCGTCCTTGGCCATTTCATGGACGGTGTCGTGGATGGCGTCGAGGTTGGCGGCTTTGGCCTTCTTCGCCAGGTCGAACTTGCCGGCGCAGGCTCCGTTTTCGGCGGCGACGCGGAGTTCGAGGTTGGTCTTGGTGGAGGGGGTGACGACCTCGCCCAGCATTTCCGCGAATTTGGCGGCGTGCTCGGCTTCCTCGTAGGCTGCCTTCTCCCAGTACAGGCCGATCTCGGGATAGCCTTCCCGGAATGCGACGCGGGACATGGCGAGGTACATGCCGACCTCGGAGCATTCGCCGTTGAAGTTGGCGCGGAGGCCTTCGACGATCTCGGCGGGGACGCCTTCGGTGATGCCGACCTCATGCTCGGTGGCCCAGGTCAGGCCCTCTTCGACGATCTCCTCGAACTTCTCGCCGGGAGCCTTGCAGAGGGGACATTTTTCGGGGCGGATGTCGCTCTCGACGATCTCGCCGCAGATGGTGCATCTCCATTTTTTCATGGGGGGTTCTCCTTTATGGATATATATTTTTTTGAGAATCGGGAAGTGAGGAATGAGGAATGAATTCAGAATTATGAATTAAGAATTCAGACTGCTCCTCAATCTCCGGGATCTCTTATTCCTTTGTTTTTTCGTCCTCCCAGACGAAGTCCGAGGACATGACGCGGACGGCGTCCTTTGAGACGATCAGCATCCCTCCGCGGCATTTCGCGCGGCGGATCTCGCCTTCGCGGTCGGTGTAGACCCTGCATTCGCCGTCTTTCAGGGCGGTGACGAAGGGGATGTGTCCCGGCAGGACCGCGAGGTCTCCGGCGATCCCCCGGACCGAGATCTGCGCCGCTTCCCCGTCATACCGGAGCCCGTCCGGCGCGGCGATCTGCAATCTGAACGTTTTCATTCCGACCTCCGTGCGTCAGCGGGGCGATTTGACTTTCCGGAACGCCTCGTCGATGGTGCCGATATAGAGGAACGCGCTTTCGGGGAGTTCGTCGCAGCGGCCCTCGATGATCTCGCGGAAGCCGCGGATGGTCTCCTTGAGGGGGATGTACTGGCCGGGGATGCCGTTGAAGGCTTCCGCGACGTGGAGGGCCTGGGACATATACCGCTGGATCTTGCGGGCCCGGGATACTGCCAGTTTGTCCTCTTCGGAGAGCTCGTCCATGCCCATGATGGCGATGATGTCCTGCAGTTCCTGATACCGCTGGAGGATCCTCTGGACTTCTCTTGCGACCCGGTAATGCTCCTCTCCGACGATCTCGGGGGTGAGGATACGGGAGGTGGATTCCAGCGGGTCCACGGCGGGGTAGATGCCGAGGGAGGCGATGGAGCGGCTGAGGGCGGTGGTGGCGTCGAGGTGGGCGAAGGTGGTGGCGGGAGCCGGGTCGGTATAGTCGTCGGCGGGGACGTAGACGGCCTGGATCGAGGTGATGGAGCCCTTCTTGGTGGAGGTGATGCGCTCCTGGAGCTCGCCCATTTCGGTGGCCAGGGTGGGCTGATATCCCACGGCGGAGGGCATCCGTCCGAGAAGCGCGGAGACCTCGGATCCGGCCTGGGTGAAGCGGAAGATATTGTCGATGAAGAGAAGGACGTCCTGATTCTCCCGGTCGCGGAAGTATTCGGCGAGGGTCAGTCCGGCGAGTCCGACGCGCATTCTGGCTCCCGGGGGCTCGTTCATCTGACCGTAGACCAGGGCGGTCTTGGAGAGGACCCCGGATTCCTTCATTTCGTTGTAGAGGTCGTTTCCTTCCCGGGAGCGCTCGCCGACGCCGGTGAAGACGGAATATCCGCCGTGCTCGGTGGCGACGTTGTGGATGAGCTCCTGGATCAGAACGGTCTTCCCGACGCCCGCGCCGCCGAAGAGCCCGACCTTGCCGCCCTTGGTATAGGGGCAGATCAGGTCGATGACCTTGATGCCGGTCTCGAGGATCTCGGTGTTGACGGACTGCTCCTCGTAGGTGGGGGCGGGGCGGTGGATCTCCCAGCGTTCTTCGGTTTCGGGGGCGGGCTGTTCGTCGACGGGATCGCCGAGGACGTTGAACATGCGCCCGAGGGTTTCGGGGCCCACGGGGACGGTGATCCCGCGTCCGGTGTCGATCGCTTCGGTCCCGCGGACAAGGCCGTCCGTCGAGCTCATGGCGATGCACCGGGCGACGTCGTCCCCCACGTGGGCGGAGACTTCCGCGACGAGGCGGCGTCCGCCCCATTCGACCTCGATGGCGTTGAGAATATCCGGCATCCTGCCGTCGTCGAACCGGACGTCGATGACGGGGCCGATGACCTGCGTGACGACGCCGATGTGCTTTGTTTCATTCATGGCAAACTCCACGGGTGGAAGGATTAAAGGGGTTCGGATCAGGGGTATGGAACTGTTCTGACGATAACTCTGATAAGGTTGGAGGCTATATTGGTGTGCGGACACAAACTGAACGAAATGGCAGCAGCCTTGTCCCCACCCCAGTTGAAGTTTCTTGCCGCTGAACTTGTTCAGCAGGGCTTCATTTTCAAAGAAGCCGCGTCTCCCTTTTTGCTTAAGATTCTCAGACTCCCGCTCCGGCTACGATCTCGGTGATCTCCTGGGTGATGGCGCTCTGTCTGGCCTGATTGTATTTCAGGCTGAGGTTTTCGAGCATTTCGTCGGCGTTCTTCGTAGCGGAGTCCATCGCGGCTCGTCTGGCGGCCAGTTCCGACGCGAAGGCCTCGGTGACGGAGGTATACAGCACGCCGGACAGATACTCGGGGATGATGGCGGCGAGCACTTCCTCGGCGTTCGGCTCGTACTCGGTGAGGGGTTTCGCCGCTCCGTCCTTCGGCTCCTCCGTCTCCTTCCCCGCGTCGGGATGCCGGTTTTCGGCGAGCACTTCCAGCGGGAGGAGGTAGGTGATATCGGGCTTCTGGGAGAGCATGGAGACGAACTTCGTGGAAATGAGGCTGACGGCGCCGATCTCCCCGTTCTCGTAGAGGTCCCGGGCCCGGTAGGCGATCTTCGCGGCGTCCCCGGAGGTAAACCGTTCGACCGACGCGAACTCCGGCGTGAGGACCTTGAAGGTCTTTCTCGCGGTATAGTAGTCGACGGCGCGCTTTCCGACGGGGAGGACGAAATCCGTGGGGCGGATCATGGTCATGGCGGAGCGGAAGATATTGGAGTTATACCCTCCCGCGAGACCCCGGTCCCCGGCGATGACGATGTAGAGGGCGGGGAGTTCTCTCGCTCTCTGGCGGGCGTAGACGCTCTTTTCGGCGGAGAGGTCGGCGAAGGCGTCGAGCATCACGTCGCGGTAGAACCGGGAGGACTCCATCCTCGCGGCGGCCCGGCGGATCTTCGAGGAGGCGACGAGCTCCATGGCCTTGGTGATATGCCGGGTGGAGTCGACGGAGCGGATCCTTGCCCGGATGGCTTTCGTATTCGCGCCCATTTTTTATTTTTCCCCTTCAAAGACGCCGTAGACTTCCCCGCGGAACTTCTCGGTGAACCGGCGGACGGACGCCTCGAGTTCGTCCCGGTCCTCGTCGGGAAGCTGGCCGGTTTCGGCGATGCGCTTCATGAGTTCGTCGGCGTTGTCCCGGAGGAAGAGGAAGAGTTCCTCCTCGTACCGGCGGACGTCGTCCACTTCGATCTCATTGAGGTATCCGTTGACGACGGCGAAGATGATCGCGACCTGATAGGCGACGGGGACGGGCTTGTTCTTGTCCTGCTTGAGGACTTCGACGATGCGGCGTCCGAGGGCGAGGCGGGCCTTGGTATCGGCGTCGAGGTCGGAACCGAACTGGGCGAAGGCTTCCAGCTCCCGGAACTGGGAATAGAGCAGTTTGAGGGAGGAGGCCGTCTTCTTCATGGCCTTGATCTGGGCGGAACCGCCGACGCGGGAGACGGAAATGCCGGGGTTGACGGCCGGAATGACGCCGGAGTGGAAGAGTTCGGTTTCGAGGAAGATCTGCCCGTCGGTGATGGAAATGACGTTGGTGGGGATATAGGCGGAGACGTCGCCGGCCTGGGTCTCGATGATGGGCAGGGCCGTGATGGACCCGCCTCCGAATTCGGGAGCGACGCGGGCGGCCCGTTCCAGCAGGCGGGAGTGGAGGTAGAAGACGTCGCCGGGATAGGCTTCGCGTCCCGGGGGCCGGCGGATGAGGAGGGACAGGGCGCGGTAGGCGACGGCGTGCTTCGAGAGGTCGTCGTACACGATGAGGACGTCCTTGCCCTGAGCCATGAAGTATTCGGCGATGGCGCAGCCGGAATAGGGGGCGATATACTGGAGAGGAGCCGCTTCGGAAGCCGTTGCCGCGACGATGACGGAATAGCGGTCCGCGCCGTTTCTGCGGAGGGTTTCGGCGACGTTGGCGACGGTGGTGTTCTTCTGGCCGATGGCGACGTAGACGCAGATCACCCCGGTGTCCTTCTGGTTGAGGATGGTATCGAGGGCGATGGTGGTCTTGCCGGTCTGGCGGTCGCCGACGATGAGTTCCCGCTGGCCCCGTCCGATGGGGATCATGGAGTCGATGGCCTTGATGCCGGTCTGCAGGGGGACGGAGACGGATTTGCGCTTGATGATGCCGGGGGCCTCGGATTCGATGGGCCGGGTCTCGGTGCATCCGGTGGGGCCGCGTCCGTCGATGGGCTGGCCGAGGGCGTTGACGATGCGTCCGACCATGCCGTCCCCGACGGGAACGGAGACGACGGTCCCGGTGCGGTAGACCTTGGTGCCCTCGCGGATATGCTCGCTGTCGTCCAGCATGACGATGGCGACGGTCTGTTCCTCGAGGTTCATGGCCATGCCGAATTCGCCGCCCTCGAATTTGACGAGCTCGTTCGCCATGCAGTTATCGAGGCCGAAAGCGCGCACTATTCCGTCCCCGGCCGTGATGACGGTGCCGGTTTCCGCTTCCTGCGCCTTATTTTCGTAGTTTTTGATCTGATTCTTGATGATGCTGCTGATTTCTTCAGGACGGATGTCCAGACGAAGTGCCATGGTTTTATATCTCCGATATAAGAGGTATGAAACGCTTCACGTTTCAGATTGATGTCCTCGCGGACGGCGGGGTGTGATGCGGCACGGGGGACCATCTCAGGCCGAAGGCCCCCTGTGCGGGTCCCTTGGCCGTATGGCATAAACTTACAGCTCGTACCGGAATCGAAATTCGATCTTGTATCCCACGTCCTCGCGCGGTCTTTGTTTGTACAGCTTGTGCCATGCTCGGAGCAAGCTCCTCGGCCTCACGGCGGAGATTCAGGCGCGCATTGGGCACAGGACGCGCGATTTTGAAGCTGGAACTGTTCTTTCTTCTTCGCGCACGGTTTGAGATTCAGACAGACGTGCAGATCGAACGGCGCGATCGAAAATCTGTTTGGGCGAGGATTGGTGTTTCGGCTTTCGAAAGTTTCACGAAAAACAAACCCAGAATTCTTAATTCTGTATTCTGAATTCATTCCTCATTCCTAATTCCACGAGGCCGGGCTACTAGCCACTAACCACTAGCCGCTAGCCACTCCTACCTCCTCGCTCCTAACTCCTTTTCAGTCTTTCGGCGATTTCGTTCAGTCTGCTCTTGACGGTGTCGTCGATCTGGCGGTTGTCGTAGAAGAGGCGCATTCCCCCGAGGAGGGACGGGTTTATTTCGAAACTGACGATCACCCTGCGGCCGGTTCTTTTGCTGAGGCGGTCGGTGAGGCGGTCCTTCTGTTCTTCGGTGAGTTCCACCGCGCTCTCCGCTCTGACCCGGACGACGTCGTGGTCGGCGCACCAGAGTTCCTCGTACTCGGCGAAGCAGGCGGGGATCTCCGAGGCGGCTCCGCGTTCGGTCATCAGCTGGGCGAAGTGGACGAGGTGGGGGTGGACCCGTCCGTTCAGAGCCTCCGCGACGAGCCGGATCCGGTCCGCCTTCGGGATATCGGGATCGGACAGGAGCCGGGTATAGCCGCGCGTGAAAAGAGGGGCGAGGGCCTGCGATTCCGTGAGGATCCGCTCCTCGATCTCCTCTTCCCGTGCGAGGGCGTAGAGTCCGGCGGCGTATTCCCTGACGATTTCATTCATGCCGGGCCTCGCTCTCACAGACGGTCGATGAACGAGTCGATGAGCTCTTTGTGGTCGTCCCCGTTGAGCTCGCGGCCGACGACGTTCTCCGCGATCTGCACGGAAATGCCGGCGACCTCGTTTTTGAGTTCGTCCATCGCCTTCTTCTTTGCCTGTTCGATGTCTTCCTCGGCCTGCTTCACGGTCTCGGCGGCGCGGCGTTTGGCGTCGGCCAGGATCTCGCCGGACTGCCGGTCTGCCCGCTGGGCGGCGGAGCGCACGATGGTTTCGGCCTCTTCCACCGCGCCGGCCAGTTTCTCGCCGTAGAGGGCGCGGTCTTCCTCGGCCTTTTGGCGGGACTGTTCGGCATCCCGGTAGAGGGAGTCCACCTGCTCCTTGCGCTTGTCGAGCATATTGTGGACGGGTTTGAACAGGAACTTTTTCAGAATGAGCGTCAAAATCAGCAGATTGAGGATCGAGGCGACGACGTGCCAGACCTCAAGCGAAATGAGCTCAAGACTATCTCCCATGATTTTTCTCCAAAGAGTTCTTCCGATTCATGCGGCAAGCCCGCGCTCAGAGTCTGCGGATGAAGAGCGTGGGGGCGAGGAGCATCAGAAGCAGGCCGGTCACGAAGCCGTAGATACCGGTGGTCTCCGCGATGGCGCAGCCCATGATCATGGTGGAGGTCACCTGCCCTCTGCACTCCGGCTGGCGTCCGATCGCCTCGCAGGCCTTGCCGACCGCGTAGCCTTCGCCGATACCGGGGCCGATGCCGGCGATCAGAGCGAGACCCGCTCCGACGGCGCATCCCGCCATAATGGTGGCCTTCGCGTTCAACAGAGCAACGGCTTCAGAAACGGTGTTGGAATCCATGTTTGTTCTCCTTTTTGAGTCTATGTGTGCTTAATGCGTGTGCGCTTTGAAAATGAGGAATGAATGAGAATTCAGAATTCAGAATGATGAATTAAGAATTATATATATGTTTCACGTGAAACATCCGGGAAATCAAGGGCAGAGGAGAGGATGAAGCCACAGGCTGTCAGCTTCCCGATAAAGCAAGCCCAATTCCTCATTCACTCCTAACTCCTCACTCCTAACTCCTAACTCGCCTACTAGCCCCTGTCCGCTAACAACTCTCTCAATTGTCCGCTTTGGCCGCGCTGCCGATGTACAGCATGGTGAGCATGGCGAAGATAAAGGCCTGCATACAGGAACTGAAGAGGTCGAAGTAGATCGAGAGGACAGCCGGGATGCCGACCTGGAGGAAGGGGATCTTCCCGAGCAGTCCGGGGAGCCAGCCCAAGAGAAGGGTCGAGAGGGAGGCCAGTCCCGCGTAGACCAGGGTGGAGATCACCACGCCGGAGACCACGTTTCCGAAGTGACGGAAGGTCATGGAGATCGGCGTCCCCAGTTCGGAGAGGATGTTGAAGGGGGTGAAGATCTTGATCGGCTCGGTGTAGCCTTTCAGATAGCCGAGGAAGCCGTTCGTCTTGATCTTGTAGAAGGTGATGAGCGAGAAGACGAGGACGGACCAGCCCGCGATGGTGTTGAGGTCGGCCGTCGGGGGGTACATCCCGAGGAGGGCTGTGAGGGAGGAAAAGGCGGAGAGCCCGAGGATCGCGCAGATGAAGGGCGACCAGGAGAGGAATTCCTCGCCCATGTTCTGACGCACAAGGTTTTCCACCTGTTCCACGATCCACTCCGCGACGAGCTGGCGCTTCGAGGCGGGCCGGACCGCGATCCCCCGCGTCAGCACGAGGCAGAGGATGAAGATGGCGAGGATCACGATCCAGGAATTGACCTGCGTTTCCGTCACGGGGATGCCGTCCCCGACCGGGATCGTGAAATAGATTTTCGCGCCGGTGATGTTGATGTTGTCCATACGCTAACCCAATGAAAGTTTTCGTCCACCTTTTTCAAAAGGTGGCAGGGTGTCGGGACAGCGTCCTGACCCGAAGTCCGCAGACTTCGGAATACCCATGACTTCTGAGGAGTTCCTCTTTTGGTTCTTTTCTCCTTGATAAAGGAGAAAAGAACGGCGATAATGTTATGTTCTCTGCATCCAGAAAGATCTTTTAGTCCTTCTTCCCTTCGGAATCCTTCTCCGCTTCGTCGGACGCCTTCCCCTTCTCTTCTCCGGGGACCGGGCCTTTCGAGAAATGGCTCACAAACTTTTCGAATTCGTCGGGGGATTCCTCTTCCTCCGGCTCCGCGGGGATCTCCCTTGCCGCCGGTTCGGGTTCCTCTTCCGGGTGACGCCGCCGCCGGATCCACGTCCACGCGCCCCGCATCGCCAGAACGATCCGCGGGTAGAACACCGACGCGATCACCGGGACCCAGTGGATCCGCTCGGTCCAGAGGGAGAAAGCCATCACCGCCAGCATGACGAGGGTGCGGATCAGGTAGGACTGCCGGATCTTCGTCTTCGCCGCGGTCTCGTCCCCCGTCGAGAGGGCTTTCGTCAGGCCGACGGACATGAAGTAGAAGTTCCCGACCGCCAGCGCGTACCCGATCAGGAGGCCCCAGACGACGGACAGATCGAACCGCCGCGCAACGAGAAAGCCCGCCGCCATGACCGCAGTCAGGATCAGGCAGTCGCGCGCCATTTTCCGGTTTTCATCCAGCACTTCCGGATCGAGCTTCATCGAAGGACCTCCTTCCCGAAGGAATCGCTTTATTATACCACAGATTTTCGCGGTTTGCAAGGCAAAAAAAGAAATTGAGCGGTTTGCGGGCGGCAGAACATTGGAAGGGAGTTAGGAGTGAGGAGTTAGGAGTGGATGGGGGATTGTCCGCGTCGTGGGGATGTGGGGTGGGGGATTTTTGTTTTTTTATATGGGAGCGCTTCGCTGGGATTCGAGGGACGCGCGGACTCGTATCGAAAACCGGCTCACTCTCTTCGCGCGCTTTTGCAGATTGCAAATCGGACGAGCGGGACATGGCGTTTTCCTCGCGCGGTCTCCGATGTGCAGTTGAACCCGTGCACGGGACAAGCCCGTGGCCTCACGGCAGAGATTCAGGCGCGCATTCGGCGTTGGACGCGTTTTCGTGTTTCCGGAACTGAAAGCCTATCTTCGCGCAGATCAAGAATAACAAGGCTTTGGGGCCTGTTGTTTCACGTGAAACAATTCTTCATTCAGGGAGGCTGACCCCCATCGTTCCGCTTTTCTTTGTCATTCTGAGGAGCCTGCGACGAAGAATCTCCGCACGTGGAGAATGGGTTGGCCTTGAAGTTGGGAGATTCTTCACTGACAGCACGACCGCGTCGGTGCGTCAGAATGACAACGTGAGGGCGGAACGGGACGTGCGGCGGCCTGTCTGACGGAAAAGCAGGATTGTTTCACATGAAGCACTGGCAGAAAAAGGAATTGTTTCACGTGAAACATCGCGTCCTCCTCCGCACTTTGTCCCCTTTCAATGCGCGCCTGAATCTCTGCCGGAGGCCGCAGAACTTGTTCTGCGCATGGGTTTGGCCGCACTTCGGCGATCAAGCCGGGTTGGCTCCATGTTCAGGCTCGTGATTTCTGAATTCGTCCAAGCCCGCGAAGATCGCCCCATTCCCCGGCTGAACGTCCGCGCGTCCCTTCCATCCCAGCGCAGCGCTCCCCACTCAAAACCCGAAAATCCCGCAATGCCCGTCCCCCGACGCGTATATGTCCTAACACTCCTCACTCCTGACTCCTTATTCCATTTCCCACTTGACTTAAGGCGGAGAAGATTGTATAATATAGGGTAGAGTTTTATACCCAATCCATCTCTCCCGAAGGAGTGATCTTATGTACGAAAACGGCAAGATCTATATGGGCCTCTCCGATCCCGCGAAGGAGAAAATCTATATGTATCTGTCCCAGGCCAACCGCCACGGACTGATCGCGGGCGCGTCCGGCACCGGCAAGACCGTCACCATGAAGGTCATGGCCGAATCCTTCTCCGACGCGGGCGTCCCCGTCTTCCTCTGCGACGTCAAGGGCGACGTCTCCGGCCTCTGCGAACCGGGCGCGGACAGTTCCGGGATGCAGAAGCGCATCGACAAATTCGGCCTGCGGGACACCTTTGCCTACCGCCCCTATCCCGTCACCTTCTGGGATATCTACGGCAAGGGCGGCCACCCCATCCGCACGACCGTCTCCGACATGGGCCCCGAGATCCTCGCCCGCATCCTCGGTCTGACCGAAGTGCAGGAGGGCGTGCTCAACATCATCTTCCGCATCGCCGACGAGCACGGGCTGGCCATCATCGACCTGAAAGACCTCAAGGCTATGATCCAGTACGTCACCGAGAACCGCGCCCAGTATTCCCAGCAGTACGGCAACATGGCCCCCCAGTCCCTTTCCGCCATCACCCGGGCTCTCATCCCCCTCGAAAATCAGGGCGGCGAGGAATTCTTCGGCGAGCCCATGCTGGACGTCACCGACTGGATCCGCACCGACGCGAACGGCCACGGCATGATCAACGTCCTCCACGCCGTCGAGGCCATCAAATACCCGAAGCTCTACGCCGCCTTCCTGCTTTGGATGATGGCCGAGCTCTTCGAAAACCTCCCCGAAGTCGGCGACCCGGAGAAGCCCACCATCGTCTTCTTCTTCGACGAGGCCCACCTGCTCTTCACGGACGCCCCGAAGGCCCTCGTGCAGAAGATCGAACAGACCGTCAAGCTGATCCGCTCCAAGGGCGTCGGCATCTACTTCGTCACACAGTCCCCCTCCGACGTGCCGGATTCCGTCCTCGCCCAGTGCTCCAACCGGGTCCAGCACGCCCTCCGCGCCTATACTCCGGCCGAGCAGAAAGCGGTCCGCACCGCAGCCCAGACCTTCCGGGCCAATCCCGCCTTCAAGACGGAGGACGTCATCATGCAGCTCGGGACCGGCGAAGCCCTGACCTCCTTCCTCGACGAGAAGGGCATCCCCCAGATCGTGGAGCGGACTTCGATCATCTGCCCCCAGTCCCTGATGGCACCCTGCGCCGAGGCGACGAAGAACCGGGTCCTGGCCCAGTCCCAGTTCGGCTACAAGTACAACACACCCGTGGACAGCGAAAGCGCCTACGAGCTCCTCGAAAAGAGAGCCGCGGAAAAGGCGGAGCAGGAGGAGATCGAGCGGCAGAAGGCGGAACTGGAGGCGGAGCGCAAGAAGCTGGAAGCTGAAAAGGAAAAGGCCGCCCGGGAAGCCGAAAAAGCCGCCCAGAAGGAAGCCGAAAAGAAGGCGAAGGAAGAGGAAAAGAAGAAGGCCGCGGCCCAGAAGAAGAAGGACCGGATCAAGGCCAAGCTGGAGACGCAGATGATCTCCACCGGGGGGCAGCTGCTCCGCAAGGGTCTCTTCGGGATTCTGTTCCGGAAATAAGCCGCCTTTCTGAATCAGCAACGACGGACATTCCTGTCCGTCGGCGGAGGAGGATTTGTCCATCCCTTCACGAAGGGAAATAAGGTATGAAACGCTGCGCGTTTCGGATTAATGTCCCTGCGCGGGACGGCGGCACGGGGGACCATCTCAGGCCGAAGGCCCCCTGTGCGGGTCCCTTGGCCGTATGGCATAACCTTACAGCTCGTCCCGGAATCGAAATTCGACTGTACGTCCCACGTCCTCGCGCGGTCTTTGTTCGTGCAGCTGGAATGGTGCGCAGACAAGTCTGCGGCCTCCGGCGGAGATTCAGGCGCGCATTGGGCACAGGGACGCGCGGACGGGAAGCTGAAATAGTTTCTTCTTCCTCGCGCACATGCTCAGATTCAGATCTGTATGCAGACAGAACGGCGCGATCAAAAATCTGCTTGGGCTAAACATGGAGCCTCGGCGAATGTTTCACGTGAAACAATTCTTAATTCTTCATTTCTCCGCCCCCACTCGTCCCCTGCCAGACACGGACCGCGGGATCAAAACCCGTTCGGGCTGTGCCTGCCTGTTCCGAAAATCATATAGAAAGGAACGTCGATCCATGAAAAACAAGCTATTCCGCATCGTATTTCTTCCGTTCCTGCTCGCGCTCGTCCTTGTGATGACGGCCGCGGTATCCGCCGATTACGCGCGGGTGAGGACGTACAGCGGTCAGTTCGCCGACGTGCCGGAGAACGCGTGGTTCAAGAGCAACGTGGCGCTGGCCTACGAGCTCGGGATCATAAACGGCAAGAGCGAGGATTCCTTCGACCCCGACGGGACCCTCACCATCGCCGAGACGATCAAGCTCGCCGCCGTCAGCAATGAGCTCCTGGCGAAGGGCTCCATCGGGGAGGATACCTTCTCCGCCGAGGGCGCGGAACACTGGTACGATCCCTACGTCTCCTACGCGGTCCAGCGGGACATCGTGACGGAGACCTACGAGAACTACAACGCTCCCGCGACCCGGGCCATGGTGGCGGTCCTCTTCTCCCGGGCGGTCAGGGGAGCCGGCGTCACCCCCGACGAGATCAACACCCTCGAATTCGGGGATATCCCGGACGTGGATCCCTCCGCATGGTACGCGACCTCTGTCTACCGTCTGGCCCGTTGGGGCGTGATGGTGGGCAACGAATGGGGACTCTTCAACGCGGACTCCTCCGTGCGCCGCAGCGAGATCTCCGCGGTGGTCACCCGGGTGGTGGATCCCTCCCTCCGCATCCTCTACCATCAGCCCGGACAGAATCCCCCCGCCGAAGCTCCCGCGAAACAGGAGACCGCGGCGACCCCCGGCGTGCTGGTCCTCTACGAAGGGGAGAACGCCGGATCCTCCGTCGCGGGGCTGGCGGGATTCGCGGGGGACGTCTCCGTCTCCTCCGGCAAGTCTTCGGTCCTCGCGTCCTATTCGCTGGATCTGACGGGTCACGTGGCTCTGGAGCGGGACAATATCTCCTTCCGGCTGGCGAAGGGATCCGGCTATGAGGCCTTCGCCGCGGTCCGGTCCCAGCTCGAAGAGGCGGCAGTCGGCGCGAACGGTTCCGCCATCCGCCCGGCCTCCGAGGTCTACACCCGGATCAACGAGCTCTTCTACCTCTGGGTGAACGGCAAACGGGCCACCATCGCAGGTCTCTGGTACGCGGATCACGACGGGTACACGACCTACGCCCTCTATCTGGACGAGGCTCTGGATCCGGCCGCCGTGACGCGGGCTCAGTTCGTCTGCGGCCAGCCCGGGACGGACACTTTGAAGCTCTGCGGCCTGGACGATCTCTCGAAGCTCGTGGAATCCGCCTACGGTGTCCAGGGGGATTCCGTGGACGCGGCGACCCTCGTCAATCAGGAGGCCTTCAAGTCCGCGGTGAACGACGCGAAGGCGGGCGCGGCCGAGATCCTCTTCGAATATGAGGCGGACCGGTGCGCGATCCTCTACGGCGCGGGGCTCTACGGCTCCGGCGCGGAGAGTTACCGCCTGCTCTTCATCTTCCGCGACGGCACGTCCCAGACGGTGTACGAGGGCAGACTGAAATCCATCCGCGTCAATTCGAACGGCAACGTGCTGTACTACACCGTCACCGCCCCCGACGGGAAGGAGATTCAGCATGGGGTAAACTTTGACTGAGTTAGGAGTGGTTAGCGGCTAGCGGCTAGTGGTTAGTAGACCGAAAAGCGGTGACCCATTCTTTCATCCCATTCAAAGCGGCGCGGAAAGCCGGATCGGATCATCAGGAAACCTCAGAACTGTCTGACCTTTCGTAAATAGAAAATACCGTTCGGATCGAACTTTTGCGGTTCAGCATCCGAACGGTTTCTTTTTACAATTCTCAGCCTAAATAATCTCACTATATGGGTTTTGATCGCTCTCCGTAGAGTGCGAACAATCTATGATTGTGAGCTCGCGTACAATAACACTGATATGGTTGGATGACTAAATTGGTGTGCCCGGGTTCAACTTCACTTGATTGGAATAACCATGTCCTACCCCTAATTGAAGTTTCTTGCCAGGCTTCTTTTCAAAGAAGCCGCGTCTCCCCCCTCAAAATTTATTCGATAGCGCAGATCGGTTCTATGGCGTAGCCCTGGGCGCGGACCCAGTCGATGAAGGCGGGCAGGATTGCGGCGTTGGTGAAGGATTCGGCGTGGAGGAGGTAGACGCAGCCGGGGTGCAGGTGGGACTTGAGGAGATCCAGGGCGTCGCCGTACTCCCACTGATTGTCCACGTCGTAGTCGTAGTAGGCGCAGGACCACAGGACGGTCCGGTAGCCGAGCTTCGCTTCCAGCCGCAGGAGCCATTCGTTGACGGCGCCCCGGGGAGGACGGAAGTAAACCATATCCGGCGCGTCGGGGAACCGGTCTTTGTAGTCCCGCTCCACCTGCCGCATTTCCTCGATCGCCTCGTCCACGGTGAGGGACGTCATTTCGGGGTGGGTGTTCGTGTGGTTGCCCACGATATGCCCCTCGTCCAGCATCCGGCGGACAAGATTTGTCATGTAGTCGTTGTCGAACAGCCCCGATTCCCCCCGCACGAAGGGACCGGTGAGGAAGAAGGTGCCGGGGGCGTTCTTATCCCGGAGGGCGTCCAGGATCAGCTCCGTCGCACCGTATTCGTAGCCGCAGTCGAAGGTGAGATAGATGACCTTCCGCGCGGTGTCGCCCCGGTAAATGGCGCCGTATTTTCTGAGGGTCTCCTGGGTCGAGGGCCAGCGGTCCCAGCCATAGGAGACCTGCCCGGTCGCCTCGTCGTAGGTGGAGGGCCCGAAGAACCAGTTGTCGGCGTCCGGGGGCTTGTTGCTGTCCTCGAAGCGGCTCGTGGGGAAGGAGTACATTTCGGAAAGCGTGGATTCGCCCGCGCGGTTCTTCGACGGGAAATCGTAGCCGTACTTCCCGTTGCTGAGGGACCAGGCGAATGCGCCGAAGGGAGCGAGGGAGTCTTCCGGGACCTCGGATCCCGTGCCGCCCGTCCGATATTCGGAGATCAATTCCGGTTCGGGTTCCTGCTCCGGCTCGGGGATCGGATCGGGCTCCGGTTGAGGTTCGGGTTTTGCGGGCTCTTCCGCTGTTTTTCCGGCTCCGTCTTCGAGGTCGGTTCTGCTTTCGGCCGGTTTCGGGGCGGCCGGTGTTTCCGCGGGGATCTGCGTGATCTCCGGCTCGCCGGTCAGAAGCAGGCTTGCCGAGGTCTCGGGCTTTTCCTCCTCCGCGGGCAGACGCATGACGCCGCCGTTCTCCGCGGGGACGTCCGGTTTCAGCGTCCCGCCGCTGTTGTAGGCTCCGGCGGATCCCGTTCCGGCGTTGATTTTCTGGATCCCGCACGCGCAGCATGAGGCGGCAAGCAAAGCGCAGAGAAGAGCGGAAACCGCGCGTTTCAGTTTCATGGGATCCTCCTTTATCGGCCGATCGAAAAATGGGGAGACGGGTATAGTATACCAAAAGCGCAGGGGCTTGTCAAGGGATTTTGGGCTATTTTTCCGAAAAAGAAAACCCGAGGTAACTGGCCCTCGGGTCTTCTGTTATCTTTTAAGTTAAGGACTTAAAGGATGAAGAATTATTTCGCGGGATTCGTCAGCTCAACATAGGTCGCGAACGCCTTCGTGCCTCTGAAGTCGCTGGTGCTCTCAAGCCAAGAATCATAGTCCCATCCAGTGAGGACCTTCTCGCCGTCAGTGTCAGTCGTGAAGGTAGCTTCAATCCAAACAGAGACGTACAGAGTGGACTTGACAGGAGAATCAGAGGTGGAAGAAACATCGTCTGCGATCTCGACTTTGAACGTGACACCGTTCTTAACAGTATCAACGCCGTCCTTGGTCGTGACAGTCAGAGCTTTCGCCTTTTCAGTATCGTTAGCATCGTAGTAAGCCTTGGTTTCTGCATCGTACACAGGAACGGTAATGGTGACAGCAGGATCGATCGAGAGCTTAATGCCCTTGATCATATCGCAATATGCACCAGTATCGTGTCCGTCGGAGTGAGCAGCGTAGTAACTGGAGTGGACAGCATCAACAGTGATAGCACCGTTAACGGCAGCTTCCATAGTTTCTGCGTCGCAGTAACCGGTGTCGCCGAAGTAGAACTCATGCTCTGCGATGTTAGCATGCGTGCTGGCGATGGTTTCGAACTGGACACCAATACCATCAATGGTAATGTTGTCTTCGTTCTTCATGCCATAGAAGTAAGGAACAACGTAAGCGGGAATCTTGATGCCGAGTTCATCCGTGAGGGAGAAGTCAATGACATCAGGAGTATGATCCGCAATGGGTTCAGCCTCAAACGGAGCATCGCCGATAGCCGCGACATAAATCACGGTTTCGCCGCCGATGGTGTTGACATACCAGAATTCAACGGTAGCGGGATCAAGACCTTCGATCGCCTTGTTCAGAGCCTTCTGATTGTCAAGCTTCACCCAGTTGGTGATCTTTCCGTAAACGCCGTCTTTGATCTTCTCAGCGGTAACCAGAATGACAGTGTTGCCGGTGGAGAGATCCTTCGCGCCGCCCTTGGCGATGACAGCATCAGACAGGAGCTTCGGAGTAGCGGCGTTGTAATCCGGGGAAAGAACGTCCTTGGAGAACTTTTCCTTGTCGAACAGATCGTAAGCCTTGGTGCCTTCCACGAGGAAGTGAGAACCGAAGAAGTACTTTCTGTTGGTCGGGTAAGCACTCCTGATAGCAAAGTCGAGCTCGGCTGCAATGTAAGGAGCAAGACCGTCGACGGTGTCCTTGGCATTGCCCTTGCCGTCCGCTACGATCTGACCGTTGATGCAAGGATAAGCATAGCCCTTCTTGAGGTCCTTGTTCACAGCGACAACAGTCTCTTCCTTACCAGTGTAGAGGTTGAGAACGGTCGCGGTGAAGTTGGACGCGCCGAGGAGATACCAGTCGCCTGCATAGGTGCTGTCATAAGCGCCGAAGTCGTAGTTGTATCTCTGGAAGAGGACATAGGAAATATCCCACTCATCCATGTTGAAGCCTTCAACGTAAGCGCCAACAACAACGTGAGGATCGTCGTCACCAGTACCATTCACAAGAGTACCGCTGGCCTTCCAGCCATTGCCGCCCTTGCCCTGGTAAACGATGATGGGAGCATAATCGAACCCAAGCAGATAGGGATCATTGAGAACGAAGATGTACTTGTCGGAGGACTTCGCCTTGACCCAGTCGCCGCCCTTGATGGACTTGTAACCGGCGTCAAGTTCGATCTTCCAGTTCGGGTCAAGGACCTTACCATAGTCAGCATAAGCGCTTTCAAGGTTGGTGAAGTCGTAAATGATCTGGCCTTGGTCGCCTTCATCATCAAGAACCTGAGCGATGGTGTAGACGTAGTAGATCGGATCCTTGCCGCTCTTGTCAACAGAGGTGAGTCTGTAGACAGTGCCTCTGGCAAATGCCTGGTCAACAGTAGCATTGTCCGGATAGTAGAAGTAGTCGCCCTTGACCCAGCCGTTGTAAGAGCCGATCTTGAACTGAGAGTACTTCATATCCGCGGTGTTGTAACCGTTGATAACAATGTAACCGTCAGAGGAAAGACCAGCATAGGAATCAACAACAATGATGTCGTTGGTGTAGCCGGATTTCCACATGTAGACGACCTTGCCGTCCACAACGAGGAACTTCACATACTGGTTGAACAGGCCTCTGAAGAAGTTCGTGAAGGCATTCTGTTCAATGACAGCGAGAGAATCACCGCCGTGAATCTTAAGGCCGTTGCCGAGGAGTTCGTTGTAATCGAAGTAATAATCCTTACCGTCGATGTTGAACTTCTTGTCGGCAAGCTTCCAGCCGCGGAGCACGCCGGAGCCGATGTAGTTGTTATCATCAAAGGTCTTATCGTTGATGATCTTGATAACTTTCAGCTCTCTGGTAGCTTCGTCGAAGCTGTAGATGATGTAGTCGCCGTTTTCAGGCTTCAGTTCGGAATACCAGCCAAGGATGCCGGCGCCTTCAGTCGGGATCTTACCAACTTTGTAGTTGGTGTAATCGGACGAATAGGCCTTCGTGCCGTCAAGCTTGAGGTTCCAGTAGTACTCAGCGAGGGATTCAAGACCGGAAACGGAGAAGCCGTTCTTTTCCTTACCGTCAGCGTCAATAGCCTTGGTTTCGGTGTTGAACTTACCGATGCCGTACTGTTCGTACAGACCGTAGTTGTAATCCGGATCGTCGAGAAGCTTGAAGGGAGTGAGATCGGCATAAGCAGTCGTGCCGGGCTTGTCGGGAGCAATGATGTTCAGGCCGCCCTTATACTCGTGCTTATTCATCTTCTCGAGGAGCTTCGCGATTTCGTCCTGATCAAGGACCTTGATACCGTAGTAGTTGCCGTCCTTGTCGAACAGAACGCTGAAGTACACTCTCAGTTCAGAGTTCCAGTACCAGATGTTAGTAACCTTGGTCATATCGACCATGGGATTTCCGGCAGCATCTTTTACTACGTTGCCGTCAGCATCCTTGAGATATTCGTACTCAACGATGTTGTTGTTGCCGCTGTCCCACTGGACCGCGATCTTGATGCCCTGGTTTTCATCCTTCGGAGGAGTCTGGAGAGCGTTTCTCAGGATGAACTCGTTAGCGGAAGGATTGTACTTTTCGTTGTAGTTGTTCAGGTAGGTGCCCTTAAGAGTGAACTTGGAAACGAGAGTACGGTTCTTGAGGAAGGTGTCGATCGGATAAGCGTCGTCAACCTTCGCAAGTCTGCCTCTGTTCTTCACGGTGTCGCCCTTGAGATCCTTCACATGATAGAGAGTGGCATAACCCTTCTCATCAACGGTGAAGAGAGCCTTGTAAGCGAAGCCGAGGTAACGCTCGTAGCGCTTGTCAAGCCAGTTAAGGTCCTTATTGTTGACGAAGTAGGTCTGGGAAGCGTCGAGGCTGCCGTCCTTTTCGTCGACAATTCTGAAGGCGATGTAGTCGCCGAGGTCGTAGAGCTTGCCATCCTTCAGAAGATCATTAGGAAGGAGACGGCCGTAGCCGGCACCGGTGATAATGATGTTCTTCCACTCAAGAGCGCCGTTGAAGTAACGGGAAGCAAGGGTGCCGCCGTTCTTCATTTCAGCGAACAGAGCGTTGTAGATGAGCTGGGCAACTTCGCCGCGGTTCAGACGATCTCTGTACGCAACGGTGGAGGGGATGCCCTTGGTCAGGCCGAGGTTGACGGCCTTCTCGATGTAGCCCCAGGGCCACTCGAGGTTGTTGTACTCGAGAACGCGGCACAGCATGGTGAGCGCGTCTTCGTAGCGGATGCCATCCTCGGGGCCGAACTTACCGTCGCCGTAGCCGAGGATAATTCCCTTCTGGGAAGCGTAGGAAAGAGCGCCAAGGAAGTTGACGGCAGCAGTGCCTTCGAGATCGGTGAAACCGGTCACGTCGTGCTCTCTGTCATACCACTCTTCGGCAACGGTGGCGTCAGAACCGACCCACCAGACTTTCCACTGTGCGTCATCAACCCAACCGGTGGAGATACGGGCAACGAACAGAGCCATTTCGTATCTCTTGATTGCGTCTTCCGCATGGGGTAAGCCGTCTTCCTTACCATGGAGGATGCCATACTCGGTCAGATACTGGATCGCTTCGTCGTAGATGGAAACATCTTCCTTCGTCGCGATCAGTTCAGGAGTAGCCTCGGCTTCGATAGCCGGAACCTCTTCGGCCGCGCCGATCATGGACGCGACGGAGAGGGACATCAGGATGGCAAGGAAGAGAGAAAGAATTTTCTTCATCCTTCTCAGCTCCTTATGAAAGATAAATTGTTGGGACAGGGAAAAGCGCCAGTTCGCACCCTGTTCCGTGCGTAAATGATACCACAGGGTCAAAAATTATGCAAGAGTTTTCCGCGAGGTGTAATATAAGTGAAATATTAAAGGGTGATTAATATTGCGGACCCGCCCCCGGAGCAGAATTTCCTTCCTTAATATAAGAGCGAGCCCCGCCCCTCCGCCCGATCCCCCCTCCGGAACCCAATTCCTCATTCCTGATTATGTCACTCTGCACCGTTCTACTAGCCACTCCCAACTCCTCACTCCTCACTCCTTACTCCTAACTCCACTCGTTCTACTACCCCCTAACCACTCCCAACTAACAACTATCTCTCTCCTCTTGCATTTCGCCGGGATCTGTGCTATAATACCTCCGGGTCGGTTCGGGAATCGGAACCATCCCAATCCTGTTTTCGGAGACGGACATGGCTGGAAAGAAGAAGGAAAAAGAATTCCGGCGCGTCAAAACGATCCCCCCGATGGCGGCGGTGGTCCCGTTCATCATGGTCAACCGCACGGGCTCCCAGAATTTCATCCGGGATTCGTTCGACGTCGAAAAGCTGGAACAGTATATCAAGGAGAAAAAAGCGGAGGGCATGACGGATATCTCAATGATGCACGTCATGATCGCGGCCTACGTGCGGCTGGTGTCCCAGCGTCCCGCCCTCAACCGCTTCATCCGGGGGCAGAGGGTGTGGACCCGGAAGCACGTGGAGGTCTCCCTCTCCATCAAGAAGGAAATGACCCTCGAATCCCCCGACACCTGCGTCAAGGCATGGCTGCTGCCGAACGCCACCATGCGGGAGGTCTACGACGCGGTGAACAAGGAAATCGTGGACTACCGGAACGACCCGGGCGGGGATTTCGACTCCGTCGCCGCGTTCATCACCCATTTCCCCGCGCTGTTTTTCAAGTTCTTCGTGTGGACGATGAAGACCCTCGACTATTTCGGGCTCATGCCGAAGCTGATCGCGAAGGTCAGCCCCTTCCACTGCTCGTATTTCATCACGTCCATGGGCTCCCTCGGGATCCCGCCGATCTACCACCACCTCTACGACTTCGGCACCTGCCCGGTGTTCTTCGCCTTCGGAGCGAAACGGAGGGTCTACGAGCCGGACGCGGAGGGCAAAATCAAGCGCAAGGGTTACCTTGACTTCACCTTCGTGCTGGACGAGCGGATCTGCGACGGGTACTACTACGCCTCCGCCCTGCGCCAGCTCAAGCTGATCGTCCGCGACCCGTGGCAGCTGGACAACCCGCCGGAGACGGTGGTCGAGGATATCCCGTAATCAAAAACAGGCGCAGAGATCGGACAGGATCCCGCGCCCCGATTCCATCAGGCGGCTGCCGGCATTTCGTCAGGCAATCGCCTTTTTGAGTTTTTCGACCGTATCGGATTCCGCCTCCGACACCCCGTCCTCGCACCGGCTGAGAATATCGCAGGCCAAAAGGAGCAGATCCCGGAAGGTCTTCCCGAGCTCTTCGTCGGTCTTGTCGATCAGGCGGGCGCACTCCCCGGCATTCTCCGCGGCGTTCGAGAGGATGTCCCTCGCCGCGTAGCCGTAGAGCTCCAAGAGGCCGTCCACCGTGTAGTCGAAGCCGAAATTCCGGTTGAGCAGTTCGGTCTCCCGCTCCCCCACGTTCCCGTCCGAGACGATCAGGGACAAAATCGCCCCCGACAGCGCGGCGAAGGCGTAGCCCTCCATGGATCCGTATTCTTCCCCGTTCCAGCGTCCGTCCTCTTCCGCCCCGGCGCATCCGCCCGCGAAATCCGCGTACAGTTCCCGGAACCGTTCGGTCATCTCTTCGAGTTCGGCGTCCATTTCTTCCATTTTCCTGTCCTCCGCGTTTTTTTCTTCCATTATATAGGAATCCCGCCGCTTTGTCAACCCGTCCCCCGGACTTCGCCTGGACTTCGTCCCGAATCAATTGACAAGACCGGGCGAATGTGATATGATGAAGAAAACGACTGCGGAGAAACGGATCACGCTCATGGAACTCAACACGAAATTCCTCCCCGTCACCCCCGAGGAGTGCGGCGGGACCCCCGATTTCGTCTACGTCAACGGGGACGCCTACGTGGACCACCCGTCCTTCGGGGCCGCCGTGATCTCGCGGGTGCTGGAATCCCGCGGATTTTCGGTCGCCATGCTCTGCCAGCCCGACTGGCGCGGTACGGACGATTTCCGCCGGTTCGGACGACCCCGCCTCGGATTTCTCGTCTCCGCCGGGAACCTCGATTCCATGGTGGCCCACTACACCGCCGCGAAGAAACGCCGCTCCGAGGACTACTATTCCCCCGGATTCCGCGCCGGACTGCGCCCCGACCGGGCCGTGATCGTCTACTGCAACCGGATCCGCGAGGCTTACGGCGATGTCCCGATCCTCGTCGGGGGACTGGAGGCCTCCCTCCGCCGATGCGCCCACTACGACTACTGGGGGGACAACGTGCGCCGCTCCGTGCTGGTGGACAGCCGCGCGGACATTCTGATGTACGGCATGGGGGAGCGGTCCGTCGTGCGGCTTGCGGAACTCTTGGACCGGGGAGTCCCCGTGAAGAAGATCCGGGACGTGCGGGGGACGGCGTACCTCTGCAAAAAGGGGGAGAGCATCTTCTTCCCCTGCGCCGAGGGGTTCGACGAGGACGGCCAGCCGAACGGCTACACCTACGAGGAACTGAAAACCGACAAATCCGCCTACGCCCGGGCCTTCCGGATCCAGTACCGGAACAACGATCCCGTGAACGGAAAGGCCGTCGTCGAATACTACGACGACAAGATGCTGGTGGTGAACCCGCCCCAGCCGCCTCTCGAACGCGAAGAGCTCGACCGGGTGTTCGATCTGCCCTACTGCCGGACCTACCACCCGATGTACGAGCCGATGGGGGGCGTCCCGGCGATCAGGGAGGTCCGGTTCTCCATCACCCACAACCGGGGATGCTTCGGCGGATGCAATTTCTGCGCCATCGCCTTTCATCAGGGCCGGGCGGTCCGCTCCCGCAGCGTCGAATCCTGCGTGAAGGAGGCGGAACTGCTCGCTTCCCTGCCGGATTTCAAGGGCTACATCCACGACGTGGGAGGTCCCACCGCCAATTTCCGGAACCCGGCCTGCAAAAAGCAGATCGAGCGCGGCGTCTGCCCGGACCGGCGGTGCCTGTTCCCGAAGCCCTGCCCGAATCTCATCGCGGACCACAGCGAGTACGTCGACCTCTTGGAAAAGATCGAGGCGGTCCCCGGGGTCAAAAAGGTCTTCATCCGCTCGGGGATCCGGTTCGACTACATGGAGGCCGATCCCTCGGACGATTTCTTCCGGAAGCTGGTGCGGGACCACGTGAGCGGACAGCTGAAAGTCGCCCCGGAGCACTGCGCCCCGAACGCCCTCCGCATGATGGGCAAGCCGCCCGTGGAAGTCTACGACCGGTTCCGGGAGAAATTCTTCGCCCTGTCTGCGGAATGCGGGAAGGAGCAGTATCTCGTGCCCTATCTCATGTCCTCCCATCCCGGGTGTACGATGGACGACGCTGCCCGGCTGGCGGTCTATCTGAAACGGACGGGACTGGACCCGGAGCAGGTGCAGGACTTCTATCCCACACCCGGCACCGCGTCCACCGTCATGTATTACACGGGCCTCGATCCCTTCACCGGGCGGGAGGTCTACGCGGCGACGGACTACCGGGAAAAGCAGCTGCAGAGAGCCCTGCTCCAGTGGAGACGCCCGGAAAACCGCCGTCTGATCCGGGAGGCGATGGCCTACTGCACCCCCGCCGGCGTGAAGGATCTGGAAGAACTGCTCTCCGCCTCCCCCGGGATCCACCGTCCCCCGGCGAAGGAAGAAGGGGAGGACCGAAAGGAAAGGAAGCCGGACCGGAAGGACGGGAATAATGAAGGAAGGGCCTCCAAACCCTCCCGGAACGAAAAATCCCCCCGGAGCGGGAAATCCGCGGGAGCCGGGAAAACGGGGGCGGAAAGATCCTCCGGGGGAAACTCCGGCAGAAACGGTCCCGGCCGTCCGAGATCCGCGCCGCAGAAAAGCCGGGAAAATCCCCGGAAGCCCGCATCCCGTCCGAGCGGGGGAAAAACCGCGAAGAAGACGAAGGACAAACGGGGAAAATGAGAAGAAAGAGGTGTGTCCCATGTCAGGACGGAACATTCTGACCGCTCTGCTCTTATGCGCGATGATCCTCTGCGTTTCCTGCGGTGGGAAGACCCCGGCTGAATCGAATGCGATAGCGGAGGAGGAAACAGTTTGGATACCGGAGGAGGGAGATCTCTCCGAATCGGACGGCGTGCTGACCGCGCGGATCCCGGACGGAACTGCCGCGGCAGACCTGACCGCTCTCGGAGAACGCCCGGAACCCAGCGGACTGCACGTTGACGCGCCGGAGTCGCTGAGAACCCTGATCCTGCCGTCCGGAACGGTTTCCGCGGCCGTCGAACCCGCCTCGGGGCAAGATCCTTTCTGCCTCGATCTGCTCGACGCCTCCGCGGCGGAGGGTCTGACCCGGCTGGTCCTGTACGGAGAGGTGAAAGCCGCGCGGATCCCGGATTCGCTGCACACGCTGGTCTTTTTCGGCGGAGACCTCTCCGGCTTTGCAGAATGCCCTTCTCTCACGGAACTTTCGATCCTGCATCCGACGGATCTCTCCCCGCTGAGGACGGATCCCCCCCTCGGCCTTCTGGCTCTCTTCCGCTCCCCGGAGGACGGAGAATGGGACCTCTCCCCCCTGGCCGGAAAGTCCGTCGGTATCCTGCGCCTGATGGCGGGCGTCACCTCGAAGGAAGCGGCGTCCCTGGCCGGAGCAGCCGTCGAAACCCTTCAGATCTCGGATTCCTCCGCGGATGACCTCTCCTTTCTCGCCTCCATGCCGGACACCAAGATCCTGATGCTGGGCATTTCGTCGGATCAGCCGCGGGAATTCTACGAAAAGCCAGACGGACCCCTCGGCGAAGATCTGCTCCCGCTCCTCAACACCCCGATCCCCGCCGGACAGCTTCTCGATTTCGCAGAACGGGGAGAAATCTACGCTTTCAGCGAAATCAACCGCTGACGCGCCGCATTCCCAACATCTTTCAGAATGAAGGACGGACAAAAATGAAGATCCTCATGGTAACCATGTCCATGAACATCGGCGGGGCGGAGACCCACATCCTCGAGCTCTGCCGCGAGCTGGTGGCCGGGGGGGACTCCGTGACCCTCGCGTCCTTCGGCGGAGTCTATGCCGGGGAAGCCGAGGCCGCCGGGGTCCGCTGCGTCACCCTGCCCCTCCACACCAAAAAGCCGGGGGCGGTCCTCCGTTCCTACCGGGGCCTGAAAAAGCTGATCTCGGAGGGGGATTTTGACATCGTGCACGCCCACGCCCGGATCCCGGCCTTCATCACGGGCCTGCTCCACGACCGGATCGTTCTGGAGGGCGGGCGGAAATTCCGCTTCGTGACGACGGCCCACCTGAATTTCGACACGAATCCACTCTGGCGGCGCATCTCCCGGTGGGGCGAGCGGTCGATGGCGGTCTCCGACGACATCGCGGACTATCTGGTCTCGGAATACGGCTATCCCCGGGAGCGGATCCACACGACGATCAACGGGATCGACACGGCGAAGTTCTCCCCGGAGATCTCCCCCGCGCCCGTCCTCTCCTCCCTGGGACTGGACCCCGACCGGCGGCGGATCGTCTCCCTCAGCCGTCTGGACGCGGACCGGGCGGATCCGGCGTTCCGGCTGGTCGAAATCGCGCCGAGGCTGGCGGACGCCTTCCCGGACACGGATCTCTTGATCGTCGGGGGCGGCGGGGAGCTTGAAAAGATCCGGTCCCTCGCCGGGGAGGTCAACCGCGCGCTCAGGCCGAAGCTCGGGCGGGACTACGTGCGGGTGACGGGCGGGGTCTCCAACACGAACGAATACTGCGCGGCCTCCGACGTCTTCGTGGGGGTATCCCGGTCCGCGCTGGAGGCGATGGCTGCCGGGAAAGCGGTGATCCTCGCGGGCGGTCAGGGGGCTCTCGGGGTCTTCCGGGACGACGAGCGGGTGAAGCAGGCGGCGGTGGACACGAATTTCTGCTGCCGGGGATTTCCCCTCGCCGACGGGGACGCGCTGTTCGAATCCGTCTCCTCCCTGCTCTCCCTCTCCCCCGAAGAGCGGCGGAAGATGGGGGAGGAAAACCGGGCCTTCGTGCTGGAACACTACACCGCCCGGCGGATGGCCGACGACTACCGCCGGATGTACGCCCGGACCCTCGCCTCCCCCGTCCCCTTCCGGCTCGACCGGGTCCCGGCGGATCTCTTGGTCAGCGGGTACTACGGATTCGGCAATCTGGGGGACGAAAGCCTCCTCGACGTGATCGCCCAGACCGCGGCGGAGGTGATCCCCGGGGTCCGGATCGCCGCCCTCACCCGGGATCCGAAGAAGGACGCGCTCCGCACCGGGCTCTCCTGCGTGTCCCGGATGGATCTTTTCGCCGTCGGGAAGCAGATCCGGCGGTCGGGGGTCCTGATCTCCGGGGGCGGGAGTCTTTTGCAGGACGCAACGTCCGCCCGGAGCCTGCGGTATTACGCGGGGCTTCTCTCTTACGCCGAGCGGCACGGGACCCCCGCCGCGGTCTACGCCAACGGGATCGGACCCATCCGGAGCGAGGCCAACCGTTCGATCGCGGGAAAAGCCGTATCCGCCGCCTCCGCCGTGAGCGTGCGGGACCGGGATTCGCTTGAGGAGCTCATATCCCTCGGCGTGCCCCGGGAGAAGATCCGGGTGACGGCCGATCCGGCGTTCCTCATCCCCCCGGCCTCCCCGGAGCGGATCCGGCTGGTGTCGGAAGTCCTCGGCGTCTCCCCCGGAAGCCCGCAAGAGCCCGGGAACTATATCGCCGTCTCCCTCCGCCCCCTGTCCCGGCTCTCGAAGGGAAAGAAAAAATCCGATCTCACCCCGGACGACCGGACCCTGGTCTCGGAAGTCTGCGCGGCAGTCGCGGAGATCTGGAAGACCTCCCGTCTCGTCCCGGTCCTCGTCCCGATGCAGAACAGCCAGGACGGGCGTATCTGCTCCCTCGCGGAGTCGGAACTGAAAGAAAAAGGCGTGCCCGCGGTGCTCTACCGTCCGGCGTCGGCCCAGGAGCTGATCGGGGTCCTCGGCGGGGCGCGGTTCGTCGTCGGGATGCGCCTGCACGCGGTGATCCTCGCCTCCTCCGCGGGAGCTCCGGTCATAGCGCTGTCCTACGATCCGAAGGTGGACGGGATGATGAAGGAACTGGGCCAGCCGTACAGCGTGAAGGTCTCGGATTTCTTCTCCGGAAACGGCGGGAACGGGGGATCTCCTTCTCTCTCCTCCGCCCTGACCGACTGCGCCCGGGAGGTGGAAGCCCGCCGTCCCGAGATCGTGTCCTCCCTCGCCTCCGCCACCGCCGCCATGCGCACCCGCGCCCGGGAGGATATGGAGAACATAAAAAGACTGCTGGGGAAATAGGATCCGTCCCGCTGTTTCACGTGAAACAAAACCGTCAGAGAAGAACTTCAAGTTCAACCCTGACGGTTTTTGTTCGTATGGTTCGGTTTGTATGCGGATTTGTATCTGCGTTTGTGCGCGAAGATGAAAGAACAGTTTCAGCTTCCCATCCGCGCGTCCCGTGCAATGCGCGCCTGAAATGCTGCCGGAGGCCGAGGAGCTTGCTCCGAGCATGATACAGACTGCACGAACAGAGACCGCGCGGGGTTGGCGTCCTGTTCAGCTCTTCAAATCCGCGATCTGCAGGGGTGCGCGAAGATGCGGAACCGGTTTTCGATACGGAACCGCGCGTCCGACGCCGACTCCTTACCCATAAAATACAACCGCAAATCCCGCACAACGCTTCATCCCGCCGCAGACCGATTCCGAAGAAAGGCCCGGTTTTCAGTTCTGCCCGTAAGCGTCCACGTCCAGCCCGTCCAGCACTCTCGCCGTGTCGTTGACGACTTTGTCGACCAGGTCGTTGGTGGTGTAGAACTCGCCGACGCCGTTGACGACGACGAAGATCTTGCCGCCGGAGAGGTGCTGTTCGGAGGCCGCGTAGTACTGGTAGAACTTGAATTCCGTCTGGATCCCGTTCATGTCCTCGTAGGTCATGGTCAGCCGGACCCGGTTCTCGTCCGCGATCAGGGCCGCTCTGTCCTCGTCGCTGAGGGCGGCGTACTCCTGATTCGTGATGTTGAGCATGGTCTTGTAGTACTGCCGGAAATTGTTCACTTCCTCGTTCGGGATGTGCACGCCGGACTTGACCTCGTCCACCTCGAGGGTCGGGGTCGTCTCGTTCACGGTCCCGTGGGTCAGACGGTAGTCCACGTCCACGTCCTCGCCCTTGAGGGTGATGCGGCGCACGTTCACGATATTCTCGAAGAAGGGCGTCGGGAAGATCCAGCGGAACGCGTCGTCCTCCAGCCATCCGAGCTTGTCCGGGCCGACCTTCACGACCGTGGTGAACCCGTAGAGGTTCGAGATCGCGTAGTAATACCCGTCGGGCTGGCGCAGGGAGACGAAGATCGTGAATTCGTACTGCTGGCCTTCGTTTTCGAAATTATACCGGATGGTGTAGGGCGGGAGATTGTCCTCCGTCATGTCCAGCCCGAAGGAGGCGAGCTCCTCGTCCGTCGGCATGAAGGCCACGACCTCCTCCCCTTCGAGGGCCATGAAATTGTAGAGGATGGTGAAATACTGGTCGTCGTTCACCTCGTAGACCTCGCCGTTGGAGCGGTCGCCCGGGCGGGGATAGAGGAGCTCCACTTCGACGATGGCGTCGGGATTCTTCTTCTGCTCGTCGGGCAGGCGATGGATGTTGACGAAGAGGTCGTTCCCGTGCCAGACGGTGAATTCGTCCACGAAATACATGGTATTGGTGGACAGTCCCGCGGTGAGAAGGGGCGAGAGGAGCTTGAAGGGGGGCTGGAGAATCGTGTCCGCCAGAGTGGAGGAGACGATGTAGACCACGCCGGGACGCGCGTCGTAGGAGACGTAATATCCGCCCTCGGTGAGCAGTTCGTCACCCACGTACATCTTGTAGGTGTCCCCCGCGGTGGAGGTGAGGGTCCAGGACGCCTGAGGATGGTCAAGGCCGTATTCCGCGAGCCCCTTTTCGTCCAGATCCGTCGCCACGCGCATCATGGCTGTGGGGGTGCCGGAGGTGACGACGAGGGAGGAGAAGACCTCCGGGTCGAAGGACAGTCCCTTGAAGCCGTCGAGCTGGAAGGTGTCCGTCGCGTCGCGGTAGACCCGGTAGCCGCCGAATTCGTTCTCCACTTCGATGGACTGGATCGAGGACCGTTCGACGGGCTGGAAGATATAGAAATTGGTGAGGCGGGAGGTGATCTGGACCTCGCCGTCGAGCAGATCGAGGGTCACGTCCTTGTTGTCTTCGATCCGCGTCATGGGCTTGATGACCGCGAACCACGCGACGGTGAGGAGGACGAAGAGGACCGCGAGGACGATGATCAGCTTTTTGCGGTTCGCTATTTTCATACGTTTATCCTTCTATAAAGGCTGTCTATATGGGTTTCGAGCGCGTCCCGTAGAAGGCGAACAATCTTTGATTGTGAGCTCACGAGCGATAACTCTGATAAGGTTGGATGACTATATTGGTGTGTAAGACAGGGACCAAACGAAATTGACGCAGCCTTGTCCTACCTCCAATTGAAGTTTCTTGCCGCTGAACTTGTTCAGCAGGGCTTCATTTTCAAAGAAGCCGCGTAACTCCTTAAATCATGAATGCTTTCTCCTGGTGATGACGACAAGCCCGGCGACGGCGAAGATCGCGGGAAGGATCGTCGTCATGCGGACCGTCCAGTGATTGGCCTCGGCCGTCGTGACGGTGATGTCGCTCTTGTCGAAGGGCTTGCGCTCGAGGACGGCCAGAACCCGCTCCCGGCCCACGGCCTTCATGGAGGCGGCGAGGATGTCGTCGTTGGCGTAGGCGTTGGAGTCGAGGTAGCTCTTGCCGGCAAAGGTCGGGCTGCCCGCGGCGATAACGTAGGAGTAGTAATATTCGTTGGAGACGATCCGCTCCTCCCGGGAGATGGTGACGAGGTTGAAGGAGCCGGTGTCGGTCACCATGCCGTCCTTGATGAGCTCGGCGGTGTCGTAGGATTTCAGCACCGGGGAGACCTCGCGGGAACCGTTCAGGCCGCCGCCCTGCTCCCAGAGGATCTCGATGGGGGCGGACTTGCGGATGATGGACTTCGGCGGGGTGGCGAGGTTGTTCAGATCGGAGTAGATGGACGCGCCGAGGGTGTCCTTCTGGTATTCGGCGATCACGGAGTACCCGTCCACCGACATGGCGTGCTCGGAGTCGCGGACGGTGGTCTGTCCGACGAAGGCGATGCCCCACTCCTCGAGGAATTCGTTCAGGTTGGTGAGCTTGTCCACGTGGGTGGGATCCCCGAAGACGATCAGACAGCCGTAGCGGTCGAGGAATTTGTCGATCTTTTCGATCTCGTTGCGGCTCTGGTCCTCGGCCTCGGCTCCGATGAAGTCGTAGGCGGGATCGTAAACCACCATGATGCGGCAGTCGTCGTCCACCGTGTCCTGGGCCAGGTTGACGGGCATGACGGTGAAGCCGTTGGAATCGAAGAGGTCGAAGAGGGTGAGGGCGTCCTGGGTGTTCAGGGCCTCCCCGTGCTCGGTGGTGAAGCAGACGATGGGCTTGTCGGTCTGGGTGACCTGCATGATGCCGGAGATCATCCGCTTTTCGCCGGAATAGGCCCACACGGTGGACGGGTCGTTCACGTCGTTGAAGGTGAAGAAGGCCGTCGCCGCAAAGTTGCGGACCTCTCCCCCGCTCTCGACGATCACGTTGGTGGTGTCGATATCGGAGGCGGTGGTCTGGTAGAATTCGCGGAAGTAGGAGGGATTCTTCAGAACCGAGACGGCGTCCACGTGGACGTTCGGGAATTCCTCCTCAAGCTGGAGGGCCGTCGTGTAGATATAGCGGGTGTAGGAGGAGTTGGTGCCGTTCATCAGCTCGTCCGGCTCGGAGGCGAAATGGATGTAGACGTCCTCGGTGATGTCGGACATGATCTCCTTCGCCTCTTCGGAGAGGGTGAAGACCTGCTCCTTCGTCATGTCGATGTACCACATGTACTTCTGAGCGAGGGCGGAGAAGATGATGTTGAAGATCACGACGATCGCCACGAACGCGACGGTGAAGGCGGTGGCGACGGAGCCGTATTTGAATTTTCTGGAACGGAAGAAAGAATTTCTGTTCATTTCGATCCTCCCCGATCAGGCGTATCTTCTTCTCTCGTACACGCGGATGGCGAGGAACAGGAACACACCGGTGATGGAGAGGTAATAGACGGCGGCGGCGATATCGAACATGCCGTAGGTGAAATTGACGTATCGGGAATAGACGGAGATCCAGGACAGCACCGACCGGACCACGTAGGAGTCGATCAGGTTGTTGAAGATCGCGGCCACCACGAAGACCAAGAGGATCGTCATGGTCCCGATGGAGGCGGTGACGGTGGATTCCGTGAGGGTGGAGACGAAGATGCCGACGGCGATGAAGCACATCCCGAGCAGCAGCATGGCGATCAGGCAGCCGAACGCGCGCCCGACGTTGGGACCGGCGTTCTCCTCGGCGTATCCGAAGAGGGGCAGGTAGTAGAGGCAGGAGAGCAGGACCGTCCCGCCGAACATGGTGAACGCGGCGAGGAATTTCGCAAATACCATCGCCGGGATCGTGACGGGGGAGGTCATGAGGAGCTGTTCGGTGCGGGTGCGTCTCTCTTCGGCGAAGGAGCGCATGGTGAGCAGGGGAACGATGACGATGTAGCCGAAGATCATCAGCTGGAAGTACCCGGACACGTCGGAGGTCTGGGACTGGAAGGTGGAGAAGGCGAACAGGAACCCGCTCACCGCGAGGAACACCGCGAGGAAGACGTACCCCAGCGGCGTGGTGAAATAGGTCCGCATTTCTTTTTTGTATATGGCCAGCATGTCCTTTGTCCTCCCTTAATTCCCCGCCCGGTCTGTGATCCGGACGAAGACCTCTTCGAGATTCATGCCGACGCTCTCGAGACCGAGGATCGGCCAGTTCTTTTCCGCCATGGCGTAGAACAGGGGTTTGCGGATATCCGCGCCGCGAGCCGTCTCGATCAGGTAGACGTAGCTGTCGAGCTCCCTCTCCCCGGTGACTTCCACGGAGGTGACGCCGGAGAGCGCGTTCAGGGCGGCGAGCACTTCCCGCTGGGGACCGGCGATCTTGACGCTGTACCGGCGGGTGCTGTCCACGGCCTCGGTGATGTTCTCGGTGCGCTCGTCGGCGATGATCTTGCCGTTGTTGATGATGACGATCCGGTCGCAGACGGACTGGACCTCCGACAGGATGTGGGTGGAGAGGATGACGGTGTGGTCCTTCCCGAGGGAGCGGATCAGGTTGCGGATCTCGATGATCTGCTTGGGGTCGAGGCCGACGGTGGGTTCGTCGAACACGATCACCGGGGGATTGCCCACCAGAGCCTGGGCGATGCCGACCCGCTGGCGGTAGCCCTTCGAGAGGTTGCGGATCAGGCGGTTCTTGACGTCGTCGATCTTGGTGACCTTGCGGATCTCCTCGAGGTGCTTTTCCCGGTTCAGGCGGCAGGACTTGATCTCGTAGACGAAATTCAGGTATTCGTTGACGGTCATGTCCACGTAGAGCGGGGGCTGTTCGGGGAGGAATCCGATGAGCTTCTTCGCCTCGTCGGGGTTTTCGAGGATGTCGATGCCGCCGACTTTCGCCTCGCCGGAGGTGGAGGAGAGATAGCCCGTGAGGATGTTCATGGTGGTGGACTTGCCCGCGCCGTTGGGGCCGAGGAAGCCGACGATCTCGCCCTCGCCGACCTTGAACGACACGTCGTCCACGGCGAACTTCGAGCCGTAGTTCTTGACAAGATGGTTGATTTCAATCATAAAAGCAGACTGTCCTCTCTGCGCGGGAAAAAGGCGCTCCCGCGCGATGGATTTTACAAAATCACAGATACAATGATTATAACACAGATTTATAAATAAATCTTGAACAAGACATGAAAGACTTCGCCTTTCTGAATCAGCAGCGACGGTCATTCCTGACCGTCGGCGGAGGAAGATTTGTCCATCCCTTCACGAAGGGAAATAAGGAATGAAACGCTCCGCGTTTCGGATTTATTGTCCTGCGCGGACGGCGGCACGGGGGACCATCTCAGGCCGAAGGCCCCCTGTGCGGGTCCCTTGGCCGGAGAGCATAACTTGTCCTCTCACATCGGATTCGAAATTCGATCTTGCATCCCACGTCCTCGCGCGGTCTCTGTTCGTGCAGCCGAAACATGCGCAGACAAGTCTGCGGCCTCCGGCAGCATTTCAGGCGCGCATTACACAGGACGCGCGGACGGGAAGCTGAAATTGTTTCCGCATCCTCGCGCACGGTTATAGATTCAGACAGACGTGCAGACCGAGCCGCGCGATCGAAAACCGTTTGGGCGGAACTTGGAGTTGGGGTGCGCCGTCCAAATGTTTCACGTGAAACATACGTCAGAAAGCCTGGACATTGTCCCCTTTATATGCGCGACTGAATCACCGCCGCAAGGCCACCGCATTGGCATGTCGTTAAGCGATTTTTTTCGTGCGTCCGGCCAATGCTGAAGACCGCGCGGGGTTGGCTTCATGTTCAGCCCGTCCGATTTGCAATCTGCAAAAGCGCGCGAAGATCGGCTTATTTGTCGGCTGTACTCTGCGCGTCCCGACGCCGAATCCTTTTCCATCCCATAAAACCGTCATTCTCAACCGGAACGAAATCCCGGACAAGATTCACCCATTGGCCTCCATGGCCTCTCTCGCCGCGGAGAGCATCAGCTTCAATCGGTTCTCCTGATTCACGGCGGAGGTGCCGGGGTCGTAGTCGATGGCCACGATGTTCGCGCCGGGGATCGCCTCCTTGATAGGCTTCATCATCCCCTTGCCGCAGATGTGGTTCGGCAGGCATCCGAAGGGCTGGGTGCACACGATGTTCGGCACGCCGGAATCGCAGAGCTCCAGCATCTCCGCCGACAGCAGCCAGCCCTCCCCCATCTTCGTGCCGTAGCCGATGAAGTCCTTCGTCAGACTGAGCGTCCGGTCGAAGGGGGTCATCGGGCGGAAGGTCCCCTCCCGGCGGATCGCTTCGATCAGGTCCCGCTGCTTGCCGAGCAGGAACCGGTAGGCGATCTTCGAGCCCCAGTATTTCAGGCGGGAGTGGGTCTTCGGGTAGAGCTCGTAATCCATGATCCCGTTGTACACGCAGTAGTTGAAGAAGTCGAGCAGCCCGGGCATCACGACCTCCGCGCCCTCGGAGACGAGGAATTTCTCCAGTCCGTTGTTCCCGAGGGGGGAGAATTTCACGTAGATCTCCCCGACGATCCCCACCCGGACGGCGTTCTTCATCTTTTCCGCGTCCCGGGGGATGGCGGCGAAATCCCGCACGATCTTTGCGTAGTTCTTCCGGATCCGGCCGTAGCGGATATCCTTCGAGGCAAGCTCCCGGACGAGGGTCTCGGTCCAGCGCGCGCAGAGGGCGTCCGCCGCTCCCTTTTCGGTCTCGTATGGCCGGACCTGATTGGCGAGGGCCATCATGAGGTCGCCGCAGAGGACCCCGTAGGCCATGCGGAGGTAGAGGAAGATGGAGTTCTTGAACCCCGGGTGCGTCTCGATCCCGGCGAGGGAGAGCGGGATCACGGGGACGTATGGCATCCCGGCGTTCTCGAGGGCCTTGCGCATGAGGGAGACATAGTTCGACGCCCGGCATCCGCCCCCGGTCTGGAAGAGCATGAGGGCGCACTTCTTCGGGTCGTATTTCCCGGAGAAGAGGGCGTCGAGCATCTGGCCGATCACGAGGATGGCGGGGTAGCAGGTGTCGTTGTGCACGTACTTCTGCCCGGTCTCGGCGATCCGCGGCCCGGTGGTCTCGAGGAGCTCCACCGTGTAGCCGTCGTTTTCGAGGATCCGCTTCACCAGCTTGAAATGGATGGGAAGCATGTTCGGGATCAGGATCGTGTGCGTGGACTTCATGTCCTTTGTGAACTGAACGTAATTTTGATTCATGATGCAGCAGTTCCGTTCGGTGAAGTGCAATTCAAAATGAGGTGCGGTGCGGGATTTTCGTTATTTATATGGGAGCGCTCCGCCCGCTACGCAGGATGGATGGGACGCGCGGGTGTTCAGCCGGGGAATGGAGCGATCCTCGCGCGGTTTTCAGATTCAGACCGGACGAGCCTGAACATGGAGCCAACCTCGCGCGGTCTGTAGCATTGGCCGGATGAATGAAAAGAACAGCTGAACGACATGCCAATGCGGCGGCCTGTCGGCAGAAATACAATCGCGCATTCGGCGTTGCCGCGTTCTCGTGCGGCGGGATCTGTTTGGCTAACCTCGCGCAGATCAAGAAAGACACGGGCTTCCGGCACATTGTTTCACGTGAAACATATACTGCCGAACCTCCATGTTTCGCCCGAATGATTCTCGATCGCGTGGTTCAGCCTGCATATCTGTCTGAATCTCAAACCGTGCGCGAAGACAGAGAAACAGTCTCAACATTCCGTTCGCGTGTCCTGTGCCCAATGCGCGCCTGAATTGCCGGCGGAGCCCGCGGACTTGTCCGCGCACGGGTTCGGCTGCACTTCGGCGGTCAAGCCGGGTTGGCTCCCTGTTTCGGCTCGTCCGGCTTGAATCTGAATCGGAGCGCGGGGGATCGCCCCATTTTCCGGCTTCCGGACCGCGCGGCCGACGCCGATTCCTTTACCAAATAATGCAAAACCGGATTCAAAAGCCGTACCCCACCCGGATCCGGACAAGCCTCAGAGCACCGCCGCGAGACTTCTCAGCCGGATCTTCACCGCGCCGAGGTTTGCGATCTCGTCGATCTTGATCTGGGTGTAGTATTTCCCGGCGTTCTCGAGGATCCGCTTGACCTCGTCCGTCGTGATGGCGTCGACGCCGCAGCCGAAGGACACGAGCTGCACGAGCTGCGCGTCCGGGTTCTCCGCCGCCCACGCCGCCGCCCGGTACAGACGGGAATGATAGGTCCACTGATTCAGGACCCGCACGTCCTCCGGCGTCTTCGCCAGGTGGTAGATCGAATCCTCCGACACCACGGCGAATCCGAGGGAGACCGCCAGCTTGTCGATGCCGTGTCCGATCTCCGCGTCCGCGTGGTACGGGCGTCCGGCGAGGATCATCACCTTTTTGCCGTTTTCCCTTGCCCATCCGACCGCCCGCTCGCCCTCGGCCTTCACGGCGGAGGTATACTTCGCGAGGTTGGCGAATCCGGCGGAAACCGCTTTTTTGATCTCGGCCTTTTTGATGTCGGGCCAGATCGGGGTGAGGGCGCGGCGCAGTCCTTCCGCCAGTTCGCTTTCGCTGTCGACGGAGAGATAGGGGTAGAGGAAGCGGACTTTTTTCAGGCAGTCCATGTTCCCCCGGAGCAGTTCGCTGTAATAGGCGACGACCGGGCAGTTGTAGTGGTTGTCGGAGGCGTGTTCGTCCAGGTTCCACGTCATCCGGGGATAGAACACCGCGTCCACGCCCATCCCGACGAGCTTTTCGATATGCCCGTGCATGATCTTCGCGGGGTAGCAGGCGGTGTCCGAGGGGATGGAGAACTGCCCGAGCTCGTAAATCTCCTTCGACGACATGCCGGAGAGCACCGGGGTGAAGCCGAGGGAGCGGAAGACGGCGGTCCAGAGAGGCAGAAGCTCGTACATCCCGAGGCAGAGGGGCAGTCCGACGGTTCCGCGCGGTCCGATTTCGGAGGCGGGAGGCAGGGTTCCCGGCGCTTCGGCCAGCAATAAACCGCGCTTGAAGGCGTGGAGGTTCGGGACGTCCTCGCTCACGTGGGTCTGACCCGCGCCGCGCTCGCATTTGTTCCCGGAGATGAACTTCCGCCCGCCCGGGAAGGTGTTGACGGTGAGCAGGCACCGGTTCTCGCATCCGCCGCAGGTCGCGGTCCTCGACTGATGGGTGAAGGAGGCGAGGGCGGAGGGGGAGATCAGCTTCGAGGCGGGCTTTTCCGGGGTCCCGGCGTTCTGCCCTTCCTCCTTGTCCTTCCGGTCGGCGGCGTAGAGGGCGGCCCCGTAGGCTCCCATGAGTCCCGCGATGTTCGGGCGGATCACCTCCCGGCCGATCTCCCGCTCGAAGGCCCGGAGCACCGCGTCGTTGAAGAAGGTCCCGCCCTGCACGACGATGCGCTCCCCGAGCTCGTCCGGGGAATGGGCGCGGATCACTTTATAGATGGCGTTTTTCACCACCGAGAGGGAGAGGCCCGCCGAAATATCCTCCACCGTCGCGCCGTCCTTCTGGGACTGCTTGACCTGGGAGTTCATGAAGACGGTGCACCGGCTCCCGAGGTTGACCGGAGCCGACGCAAAAAGGGCCCGCTGCGCGAATTCGGCGGCCGTGAGGTGCATGGACCGGGCGAAGGTCTCGATGAAGGACCCGCAGCCGGAGGAACAGGCCTCGTTGAGCATGATCTTGTCCACGGCTCCGGCCCGGATGCGGAAGCACTTGATGTCCTGCCCTCCTATATCGAGGATGAAATCCACGTCGGGGAGGAAGTGCTTCGCGGCGGTGTAGTGGGCCACGGTCTCCACGACGCCGTAGTCGACGCCGAACGCGTGGCGGATGAGGTCCTCCCCGTAGCCCGTGACGGCGGACGCGCGGATCTTCACCCGGTCCCCGCAGAGGGCGTAGATGGAGGACAGTTCCTGCCGCACGATCCCGACGGGGTTGCCGCGGTTCGGGGCGTAGTAGGTATAGAGCAGTTCCCCGCCTTCTCCGACGAGGGCCAGCTTGGTGGTGGTGGATCCGCAGTCGATGCCGAGGGAGGCACCCCCCTCGTACTCCTCGATGGGAGCGGCGGGGACGGATGCCTTCGCGTGACGTGCGGAGAACTCCTCGTATTCCTCCCGGTTCCGGAACAGGGGATCGGTGCGGGAGGAGGTAGCGCGGATCTTGGCGTTTTCGATCTTATCGGCCAGGGCGTCCAGGGTGAAGAGGCAGTTCGGGTCGCTGGTCATGATCCGGCGGGAATAGAGGGCCGCGCCTAGGGAAACCGCGTTCCGGGCGTAGGGCGGGAAGACGGCCTCCTCTTCTTTCAGTCCGAGGGTCTCGACGAAGCGGTCCCGCAGTCCCCGGCAGAAGGACAGGGGTCCTCCGAGGAAGAGCACCCGCCCTTCGATCTTTCTCCCCTGGGCCAGTCCCGCCACGGTCTGGTTGACAACGGCCTGATAGACGGAGGCGGCGATGTCCTCCCTCGACGCGCCCTGATTCAGGAGGGGCTGGACGTCGGATTTGGCGAAGACCCCGCAGCGGGAGGCGATGGGATAGATCTTTTTATGGTTCAGGGCCAGCTCGTCCAGCTCGTCGGGGGTGACGTCCAGAAGGGAGGCCATCTGGTCGATGAAAGCCCCCGTTCCGCCCGCGCAGGTCCCGTTCATGCGCTCGTCGGCTCCCCCCTTGAAGAAGATGATCTTCGCGTCCTCCCCACCCAGTTCGATGACGCAGGAGACGTCGTGCTCGAGGGTCTTGACCACCTCTCCCGTCGCCCAGACCTCCTGTACGAAGGGGATCCCCGCGCCTTCTGCCAGTCCCAGTCCGGCGGACCCGGACACGGCGGCGGTGAAGGGGGAATCTCCGAGGACGGGGGCGGCGTCCCGGAGCATCTTGACAAGCGTCTCCCGGATGCGGGAATAATGGCGTTCGTAGGAGGTATACAGGATCTCGTCCCCCCGGAGCACTGCGATCTTCGCAGTGGTGGAGCCGACGTCCGCGCCGAGGGAGAGCACCGGGGAATCCGTCTTTACCGGTCTTGCCATCGGGTCAGGCCGCGGAGAGACGGGCGGGATCCCGGAGACAGGCGCGGCCGGGATGACGGGGGAGGCCGGAGAAGAGGGGCGGGCCGCGTTCGGATGTACAGCCATTTTATGTTCAGTCCTTTATGTCGATGCGATCTTGGTTCTTGGTTCTCTGTTCTATGTTCATCCGGCGCCCGGGACGCGGATCCCGCCCGAAAGAACGGCAGGGAGGTTCGCATCTCTAAGCGTCATGAAATGACAATAATTCACAGATACATCATACCGCAAAAACCCGAAAAATTCAAAGATATTCTTTGAACAAATCAGAACTTTTCAAAAAGAGGCGGCGTGCGAGGTGGGGGTTTGTGCGGTGCAGGATTTTGTGCGGTGCGGGATTTATGTTTTTTTATATGGGAGCGCTTCGCTGGGATGGAAGGGACGCGCGGCCGTTCAGCTTGTGAATCAGCCGATCCCCGCGCGTTTTGACAGATTCAAGCCGGACGAGCCGGAACATGGAGCCAACCCGGCTTGATCGCCGAAGTGCGGTTGAAACATGCGCGGACAAGTCCGCGGCCTTCGGCAGAGATTCAGGCGCGCATGGAAAGGGGACAAAGTGCAGGTTTTCGGGGTGATGTTTCACGTGAAACAATCGTGATTTCGGACGGCTGACCTCCATCGTTTCGCTCCTCGTTGTCATTCTGAGGAGCCTGTGACGAAGAATCTTTGCGCTTCATTATGTGGCCGCAGTTATAGTCGGAGGATTCCCGCAAAAGTAATGAAGACTGTCTTCCGACTCAAACTACGGCTTGATCTTTCCAGTGCGAAGATTCTTCGCTGACAGCACGACTGCGTCGGTGCGTCAGAATGACAAAGTGAGGACGAAACGGGACGTGCGGCGGCCTGTCTGACGGAGAAGCAGGATTGTTTCACATGAAACATTGGCAGAAAAAGGAATTGTTTCACGTGAAACATTATCCAACCCCCCTTGTCTTTCTTAACCCGCGCGAGGACAGAAAATCGGATCCGAAATCCCGAAACCGCGTCCTTTGCCCAATGCGCGCCTGAATCTCCGCCGGAGGCCGCAGAACTTGTTCTGCGCATGTTTCAGCCGCACGTTGGCGATCAAGCCAGGTTGCCGCCATGTTCCGGCTCTTCAAATCCGCAATCTGCAAAAGCCCGCGAAGATCGCCCCATTCACCGGCTTCAAAACCGCGCGCCTTCGAATCCCAGCGAAGCGCTCCCATATAAAAACCCGATAATCCCGCACCGCACGCCCCCCGCCGCGGACAATCCCGAATTCTGAATCTCACTCCTAACTCCTCACTCCTCACTCGTTCTACTAACCCCTAACCACTCCCACCCAACAACTCCCCCTTGCATTCTTCCCCGAAATATGGTAAACTGGACCCGGAACGACAGATCATCGGAGGAACAAAATGGGCATTCTCACCTACGACACGAAAAACTTTCTGATGGACGGCAAACCCTATACCGTCGTCTCCGGGGCGATGCACTATTTCCGCATCCCGCGGGAGTACTGGCGGGACCGGCTGACGAAGCTCAAGGAGTGCGGCTTCAACACCGTCGAGACCTACACCTGCTGGAATCTCCACGAGCCGGAGGAGGGCGTCTTCGATTTCTCGGGGATGCTCGACGTGGCGGCTTACGCGGACGAGGCGGCCTCCCTCGGGCTGAACATGATCCTGCGGCCGGGGCCCTATATCTGCTCGGAATGGGAATTCGGCGGACTGCCCGCGTGGCTCCTCAAATACGGGGACATGAACATCCGGTGCGCCGACCCGCTCTTCATCGAAAAGGTCCGGCGCTACTATCACGCCCTCTTCGAACAGCTCACTCCCCGGCTGTCCACCAACGGCGGGAACATCGTCATGGTCCAGATCGAAAACGAGTACGGCTCCTACGGCAACGACAAGGAATACCTCCGGGCGGTGGAGGACATATACAGGGAGTGCGGCGTCGACGTCACCCTCTTCACCTCCGACGGGGCCTGCTGGTGGATGCTCGGCGGCGGGACCCTCCCGGATCACCTCTGCGTGGCGAATTTCGGTTCCCATCCGAAGGAGAACTTCGCCATGCTCGAAAAATTCCGCCCCGATCAGCCGAAGATGTGCGGCGAGTACTGGGTCGGCTGGTTCGATCACTGGTACGAACAGCACCACGTCCGGGAGCCGGAGGAGATCGCGGGCCTGTTCCGGGACATGCTCGAAAGCGGCGCGTCCCTGAATTTCTACATGTTCCACGGCGGCACCAATTTCGGCTTCATGAACGGCGCGAACCACGGCGGCAAGTACGAGCCCACCATCACGAGCTACGACTACAACGCCCTCCTGTCCGAGGCGGGGGATCTGACCCCTGCGTATCACGCGGTGCGGAAGATCATCGAGGAGTTCTTCGGTCCCCTCCCGCCCCTCACGGTGAAAAACAGCGAAAAAGCGGCCTACGGAAAGGTCGATCTGACGGAGGAGTGCTTCGTCCTCGACGCCGCCCCGAAGATGGCCGATCCCGTCCGCTCCGCCGCCCCGAAGTATCAGGAACAGATCGGACAGAACTGGGGCTTCACGCTCTATTCCACGGTCGTGAAGGGCCCGCGGGAGGAAATGGTCCTCCGCGCCGACGCGATCCACGACCGGGCCGTCGTCTTCATGGACGGCGAACCGAAGGGCCTCTATGAGCGGAGCCGCCGGGAGGACAGGGTGACGGTGGAGCTCTCCCGGGACGAGCAGGTGAAGATGGACATCCTCGTCGAGAACATGGGCCGGATCAACTACGGTCCCGAGATGAACGACCGGAAAGGCATGGTCGGCATCCGCTTCGGCCAGCAGAACCACTACGGCTGGGAAATGACCCCCCTCGCCATGACGGCGGAGCAGCTTGCGCGGATCCCCTTCTCTCCGAAGACGGGCGGGGGCGTGAAAAAATCCTCCTTCATCCGCGGGACCCTCGAGATCGTCGGAGAGCCGAAGGACACCTTCATCCGCCTCGACGGGTTCCACCACGGATTCGTCGCGGTGAACGGCTTCAACCTCGGCCGGTACTACAACGACGCCGGTCCCCAGAAGACCCTCTACTGCCCCGCCCCGATGCTCAGATCCGGAAAGAACGAGATCGTCGTCTTTGAAATGGATTCCAGTGACAGGAATTCGATCGTGTTCACGGACACGCCTGACCTCGGATAAAAGGCTCGTCCGAAGCGGGGGTTCGTAATGCGCGGGATTTACGGTTTTTTGGGAGGGAAAAGGATTCGGCGTCGGAACGCGCGGTCGTTCAGCCCATAAATGAAGCGATCCCCGCGCATTTTGAAAGATACAAGCCGGACGAGCCTGAACATGGAGCCAACCACGCTTGATCGCCGGTCGTGCAGCTGAAACATGCGCAGGATAAATCCTGCGGCCTCCGGCAGAGATTCAGGCGCGCATTCGGCGTTGTCGCGTTTCCGTATGGCGGGATCTGACCGTCCACCCCCGCGCGGATCAAGTATATCCATGTTTTCGGGACACTGTTTCACGTGAAACACATTCTGAGGAGCCTGCGACGAAGAATCTCCGCACGTGAAGGATGGGTTGGCCTTGAAGCTGGGAGATTCTTCGCTGACAGCACAACTGCGTTGGTGCGCACGACTGCGTCGGTGCGTCAGAATGACAAGCTGGAGGCGGAACGGGGCGTGCGGCGGCCGATATTTCGGAAGAATGTTTCATGTGAAACAATCCCCCCCGCAAAACAAAAATCGTCCGGCGTGATCGTCAAGGTCATTCCGAACGATTTTTCTTTCAGTCAGGAGCCGAAGCAAGCCGTCCCAAATTCACAATTCATAATTCATAATTCTGAATTCTGAATTCCTAACTTCTCATTCACTCCTAACTCGTCTACTAGCTACTACCCGCTGGCCGCTAATCACTCCCCAGTGGAGTTTCCCATCGTCAGCGTGTTCCCCGTGAGGGCGTCCCAGGACAGCTTGGCGGAGGGATCGGCGCGGAGGGCTTCCATAAGTTCGAGGACTCCGGCGTCTTCGAAGAGGGGCTTGTTCGTCTCCCAGTCGGCGAGGGCGTCGCGCATGAGGCTCAGGACCGGGATGAAGCTCTCGTCAAAGGCGGACTGCTCGTCCTTGCTCATGGCCTCCCAGGCGGCGAGGATGTTCGCGCGCAGGGCTTCGTTGTCCACGGTCCAGATCTGACGCTTCGCGGCGAAGTCCATCACGTCCGCGGCGGCTTTGGCCTGTCTGAGGGAGGATCCCGCCGTCCCGGGGGCGATGGAGCCGATCACCCCGAAGAAGCTCTCGGTCAGCTCTTCCGCGGTGGGAGCGGAGGAGGCGGGCAAGACGACTCTTTCGAGGCTGAACTCGCGGCTTCTCTCCTCGCGGCTGTCGTCCCAGGTCAGCTTGCCGTCGGCGTCGAAGAGGAAATAACCCGCGGCGTCGTTCCAGCGCTCCTCGGAGGAGACGGCCTTGCCGGTCTCATCGTAGGTGACGAGGGCCATGGTCCCGTTTTCATAGGCCATTTTCCCGGTCCCGGGATCGAAGGCGGCTTTCATGTTCCACTCCCCGGAGGAGGACGCGCTGTCGCCCCAGACGATCGTGATCTCATACTTTCCCTCTTCGGCGGAGGGGAGGATCTTCACGGTGGCGCGGCCGAACTGCGGATCGCTCCAGAGGCCGACGTAGCTGTTCGGGTAGATCTCCTTCTGCACCTGCTGCTGTGCGGGAGCTTCGAAGGTGATCCGGGTCTCCGGGAAGACCATGCGGGTGAGGATGGCGGCGACTTCGCACCGGCGGACGAGGCTGTCCGGCTTGACGTTGCGGTCGTTGTCCCCCTGCACCACTCCGGCCCGGGCGAGCTTGTAGATCCCCGCCGCGTGGAAATGATCCGCCGGGACGTCCGGGAGGGAGCCTTCGGGGATCTCGTTGATCGGGGCGAGGTTTTCGTCGGGCAGGGCGCGGGCGAAGATCCCCATGTAGTCGGCCCGGGTCATGGGCTCGTTCCAGACGGGATCCTCGTCGATGATGCCGTTTTCACGGGCGTAGTCGGCATAGGTCTGATACCACGGATCCCCGTTTTCGAGGGTCACTTTGCCCTCGGTCACCAGCTGACGCATGCAGGCGGCGAGCTTGACGGCTTCCGCGGCGGTGAGGTTTTCCTCCGGGCAGAAGGCGGTCTCGCTCCGTCCGTTGACCAGTCCCGCTTCCACGGCGGTGAGGACGTCCGCGTAGTACCACTTGTCCTCGGTGACGTCTTCGAAGGTCAGCTCCGCGGCGGAAACCGAAACGGCGGTCAGCGCGCAGAGGAGGAGGGCCAGAAACACGGTGAAGATGCTTTTTTTCATGGTGATTTCTTTCCTTTCGTATTACGACAGTTTTTCCCGCAAAATTTTCGCCTGAACGAGGAGCCGCGCGAGAATGGCGTCCCGCTCTTCGTCCGGCGCGTCGAGGCTCTGGTGATGGGCTTCGAGGACGCAGTCGCCCCGGTATCCGATCTCCTTCAGGACGGAGCAGACGGCGTCCCAGTCGATCGTGCCGTCCCCGGGGATCATGTGGTCGTCCCGGCCGTCCCCGCGGTTGTCCTGGAGGTGCAGGGACAGGGGAACCGCCGCGCATTCCCGCAGGATCCCCGGCCGGATGCCGAAGCAGTTGGCGTGCCCGGTGTCAAAGCACCAGCCGAAATTCTCCGATCCGACCTCCTTCACGAGCTCCGCGATGATCCGGGGGTCCTTCGACGCGCCCCAGAGGAGGTTTTCGGACAGGATCACGACGCCCTTCTTCTCCGCGAGCTCCACCCAGGGCTTCAGGGCCTCGGCGTTGACGCGGATGAAGGTCCCGGCGTCTTCAATGTCCCGCATTTCTCCCCCCTCGTCCTTCATGCGGAAGATGGGGTGCAGGACCATGTATTTCGCCCCGAGCGCGGAGGCCGTTTCGATGGACCGCCCGATCACCGGATCCCCACCGGCCTGCCCCGGCGCGTGGGAATGGGTGTAGGGGACGCCGATCTTCTCCGCCCGCTCCCCGAGGGACGCCGCCCACGCGAGATAATCGTCCCCGAGGAAGGGGGAACCCGGACCCGTCCAGTAGTCGAGGGCCATGTCGAGGGCTTCGAATCCCAGTCCCGCCAGCCGCTTGGCCGCCTTGTGCGCGGGATATCCCGGGTCGAACACCGCCGTCGTCGTCACGATGCGTTTTTTCATGTCATACTCTATCCCTTCTAAGGAGTTACGCGGCTTCTTTGAAAATGAAGCCCTGCTGAACAAGTTCAGCGGCAAGAAACTTCAACTGGGGCAGGACAAGGCTGCTGTCATTTCGTTCAGTCTGTGTCCGTACCCCCATATAGTCATCCAACCTTATCAGAGTTATCGCACGCGAGCTCAATGTTACGGCTGACGTATGCGAGAATTCCCAAAGGGGATTCTCGGGGGTGGGATGGCCCGAGTCATGTTTGGATATATAGCATTCCCACCCCGTCGTTCGCATTCTACATATTGCGATCAAAACCCATGAAGTCAGCTTCATACAGGGGAAACAGCATCAGTTCCCCTCGTCAAATTCCTGGATCTTCTTCACGATCTTATCGGTCAGCTTGTCGAACATCTTCTTCGCCTTTGCTTCCCCGGAGGCGAGGCCCTCGTTCTTGATGATGCAGCCGCGGTAGATGTCCATCACGTCGTGGAGGCTGAAGGCTTCGCAGAGGTCGAAGGAGCGGTTCTTCATCATGAGCCGGACCATGTCGGCGGATTTCTCGTCGCGCATCCCCTTGCCGATGACGGTGGTCTCGAGGTAGACGTCAAGGGTGTGGTCGTAGGTGTAGGCTCCCTCCGCTTCGAGGAAGACGCCGATCTCGTCGTAGTCCTGCTTCCCGTCCCCGTTGGTGTCGCAGACCACCGTGGGAAGGTAGAGGGTGGTGGGGTTCTTCACGAAATAGGAGGAATCGCCGATCTCCTCGCTGTACCGCGGGAAGCACACGACGCCGTAATCGTCCTCCACCTCCCGCAGCTGGCGGAAGTCGCCGAGAAGCCGGGAGTAGAAGAGGGACCGGCCGTCGGAGAACGCGATGCGGCCCTTGTCGTAGTCGGAGAAGTCGGTGGCCTTGTTCTGCTCGCCGTAGATCGCGGAGATCGCCTCGGACACCCGCACGAACCGGTCGTCCATCATGTGGAGGATGAACTCTCCGTCCTGCTCGTTCCAGGTCACGAGATATTCCCCGGAGCGGTTGAGGAAGGGCTGGAACCAGTATTCCCGCCCCGTCAGGCCGAGGACGTCGTCCGCGAGGGTGTATTTCCCGTCGCCGTTCACGTCCGTCAGGACCTGATCGAGCATGGAGGCCATCCTGTCAATGGTCCAGGTGTCCTCCAGCACCAGTTCCTGGGGGTCGTCGAGCTGATAGTCGGTGACGATCTTGCCGTTGTAGAAGAGCACGGCGAGGGAGTCGTAGTGGTCGAAGCCGAAGTCCACGAAGCCGAAGTACATCTTGCCGAGGATCTTCAAGTATTTCTGGGCGCCCTGATCCCAGTAGGGCTTCGTCATGTCGATGTTGTCGAGCATGTTGAACGGCGCGAGGATGCCCTTCTGGAGCAGCCCCCCGCCCGCGCTGACGAGGTTGTAGGCGAAATCCACGTCCCCGCTCCCGCTCCGGGCGGACTGTTCAAGGATGGAGGTCCCGCCTCCGTAGACCACGGTGAACTTGCAGTCGAGAGCGCTTTCCACGGCCCTGTTGCGGTTGTACATCGCGTCTTTCAGCCCGTCGCCGCTGGTCTCGTCCCAGTCTAGGACGTTATAGAAATTGGAGTCGAAGTCGTTGGTGGTGGCGACGATATCCATGCCGCCGAGGTCGGGCTTAGCGACGGCGTCCCAGCGGGCGGTGGGGGATTCGGTCTCCTCCTCTGCCTCCCCGCTGCCTTCAGCGGAGGGGTTTTCCGCTTCGGGTACGGCGTTCTCGACAGCCGGCTCGTCCGCGTTTTCGGCAGACTCCCCGCAGCTTGCGAACGCCGGCAGGAGCATGAGCAGGGAGAGCGTCAGGGCAAGCGTTTTTTTCATTCGGTTCATCTTGATTCCTTTCCCGCGAAAAAGCGTATCGGGATCCGGCAGGTTTCGTCCCCGCCTGGAATTCGCTTCATTATACCACAAAAACCCCGTCGGGTGAAGAAAAAACCGTGCAGGATCCGTGCATTTTCCTCTGGTTTAACAGATTTTTTACATTTCCTCCGCTTCCGCATGAAATCAAAAACCCCGCCGAGCCGATACAGCCTGACGGAGGAATCTGTGTTTGGGTTTGCCAGGGGACGGAAATTAGGAATGAGGACGGTTCTACCAGCCGCTAGCCACTAACGACCAGCCACTCCCAGCCGCTCCCAGCCGCTCCTCCCTCCTCACTTTCTCAGGTACTTTGCCGAGATTGGAAACTCAAAATACGTCTCCGGGTACGGTTCGTCGGCGAGGCGGAAGTGCCACCATTCGCATTCGTAGGGCTCGAAGCCGCAGCGGACCATGGCGCGCCGGAGAATCATCCGGTTGTCATATTGCTCGTCGGTAAGGCAAGGTCCCCGGTAGTCCGGGTGGGAGATCTCGCCGAAAAAGTCGAAGGGGCCGCCCATGTCCGCCTCCCGCCCGGTCTTCATGTCGAAGAGGGTGAGATCCAGCGCGCTCCCCCGGCTGTGGCTGGATCTCGTGGCGATATAGCCCTTCGAGAACAGCTCCTGCTTTTCCAGATCCGGGTAGAAATACTGCTTCATGCGGATATCCTGATCCTCGAGCCCCCAGAGCGCGAAATGCCTGACGGCGCAGGCGGGGCGGTAGGCGTCGAAGATCTTGAGCCGGTACCCCTGCACGATCAGTTCGGAGGCGGCGGAACGGAGGGCGCGGGCGGCTTCGGCGGTCAGAAGGGCGCAGGGCTCCTCGTACCCGTCGATGCGGTCGCCGATGAAATTGTAGGTGGTATAATACCGGATCTCCTGAATGACGTGGGGAATGAATTCCGCCAGAACGACGAACCCCGAAGGATCCGCCTCGATGCGGGAAGAACGCACGGTAACCATGGGAAAGCCTCCGGTTTTAGTTGTTAGTGAAAAGCGGCTAGTGGGTAGAAGGACGAGTGAGGAGTTAGGAGTGAGGAGTGAGGAATAAGGAATAATCTCTTGCTTCACGTGAAACAGACTGTCCGTCGCTGCACAGCGAATCCCGGCTGACGGTCTGCTAACTACTAGCCACCAGCCGCTTCCAACTTTCTTACTCGTTGTTCTTCTCGTACGCCTCGATGACCTTTTCGAGCATCTTGTTCATGATCTTTTCGTTCTTCGCCCACATGGAGGCCACGTCGGTGGACTTGCTGGCGAGGAGGTCCCGGACGAACTGCACCCAGCCCTGGCTGTACAGGTGGGAATAGCCGAGGTCGAAGACGCGGTTGGCCATGACCAGGTCCATCATGCGGGAGGAGTCGGGGTCCCGGGCGGATTTCGATTTCGCCGTGATCTCGAACAGGGCGTCGTAGACGTTGCGCCAGGATTCGGAGGCGAGACCTTCCAGCAGGATGCCCGTGCGTTCGGGATCCGGGCAGACGGAGGGGACCACCAGCATGGACACCGCGCCGTTGACGAAGCTCATGTACTGGCTCTGGCCCGCGTCGTATTTCGGGATCGGAAGCACGCCGTAATCGTCCTCCATCTCCCGGAAGCCGTCGTTTTTCAGATGGGACAGGGACGCCTCGCAGAACAGGGCGCGCCCTTCGTTGAAGGTGTCGTAGGAACGGCCGTAGGTCGCGATATCCGTGTGGTAGTTGGAATTGTTGTCGATGACGACCTTGTAGATCTTCTCGTAGATGGCGGTGTTCCTCTCGAGATCCGCGTTCAGGACCGGCACCCCGTCGGCGTCCTTGGTGACGATGGTCCCGCCCGCGCCGTAGTAGAAGGAGTACGGGCTGTCGAGGTACCACTGGGTCAGGCCGTAGAAGTCGTCGGTCTCCTTGATCTCGCCGTCGCCGTTGACGTCCCGGGTGGTGTCCTTCGTGATCTCATAGAGGGCGTCGAGGGTCCATTCGCCGGCGTCCACCTGGGAATAGGGGTATTCGAGGCCGTGGTCGTCGAAGCGGTTCTTGTTGAAGACCATGCAGGAGGAGCGCAGCATCGCGTTCGGCAGCAGCATCCCGCAGAGGAGCTTCATGTGCCCGGCGACCGTGAAGGCGTCCACGCAGTCGGTGTCCCACCAGGGCTTCGTCGGGTCGATGTACCCCAGCTCGTCGAGGGAGAAGAAATACCCGGCGGAGGCGGCGCTCGAGGCGGACACCATGTGGATGAATCCGCAGTCGTAGTCGTCCGTGCCCGCCGTTACGGAGCGTTTCAGCGCTTCGAGGGCGGGGGTGTAGTCATCGAATTTTTCGGTGACGAGCCTGACGTCGAAGCGGTTCTCCACCACGAGGTCCCGCTGGAACAGGGCGTCGTTCAGCACCTCGCCGGTCTCCTCCTCGATGCCGATCTGTTCGGAGTGGGCGGAGGCGGTGAAGGTGTAGCCGTCGAACTTCTTCTCGGGAAGGTTGTCGGGGAGGGCGGTCTCCTCGGGCTCCGTCTCGGCGGCGGCGGGATCGCTTCCGGTTGGGGCCGGGCCGTTCGAAGCCGGGTCGGAGGATTCCTTGTTTTGTTCGGAGCATCCGGCGAACGCGGGGAGGAGCATCAGGGCGGTCAAGAGGACGCAGAGGAATTTCTTCATTTCAGGGTTCTCCTTTCCTTGTATCGGTTCAGACTGCGGAACTATTTATGGGAATCGGAATGTCGGAGCGCCGGTCAGATCACAGCGTCCTTTCCGAAGGCGAACGAATCGAAGGAGAAGCGGCAGTTTTGTCCGTAAAACCGGAATTCCGCTTCCGTGACGCCGGAGAAAGGCCGCTCGGTCTTCACGGGGACGCTGACATAGCCCTCCCCCGCTTCCGGCAGAACGGCGCATCCGGCATACGTCCCGCCGAGATACAGCTCGACGCGCGGGGGGCGGTCATTCTTCCGCGGCGCGTCCTCCGGGATCTTCTCCGGCTTCACCCGGATCACGAGGGAGTCCTCCCCCGCAGGCTCGACGGAGCGGAACAGAGCCCGGTCCCCGTCCCGGATCTCCCGGAGCGCGTACCCGAAGGCGGAATCGGGATCCCCCGCGATGCGGACGTCCCCCGCAAGCTCCGCCGAACGGCAGGCAGGGACGACCTCCCCCGCCCGGAACAGCCCGGAGGTCATTTTCACCTCCCGGATCGACCCGTCGGCTTCAAAAAAGACCGGTTCGGCGCAGACGTGGCGGGAGAACTCCCCGGCGTGGGTGGAGCGGTGGTAGAAGACGTACCACTGTCCCCGGAATTCACAGAGGGAGCCGTGGTTGTTCCAGGTCCGGGGGTCGCATCCGAAATTGTCGATCACGATCCCGCCGTAGACGAATCCCCGGTCAGGTTTGTCGGACACGGCGTACCCGAGGGAGGTGGCGCGTCCCCCGTGGCGGTGGGTGTCGGTGTAGAGGAAGTAGTATTTCCCGCCGATCTTTTTGACGGAGGAGCCCTCGTGGAATTCGTGCTCCTTCACGGACAGGGGCTGCACGGCGGTGGCGGGGTCGATCTCGGTCATATTGTCCCTGAGCTTCGCCGCCCGGACCCGATCGAACTGGCCCCAGTAGAACCAGGCCTGCCCGTCGTCGTCGATCATCACGGCGGGGTCGATGCCGTGGACGTGGGCCATCGGACCGCAGTCCTCGAAGGGCCCGGCGGGATTCCCGCTCACCGCTACGCCGCAGCGCCCGTCCGGGACGCAGTAGTAGAGATAGTACTTCCCGTTCCGGAAGGCGCAGTCCGGGGCGTAGAGCGCGTCCATTCCGGCGGCCCAGCCGTCCTTCGTCCAGGCGAGGGAGAAGGAGACGCCGTGATCGGTCCAGCGCACCATATCCTCCGAGGAATACACATGGTACTCCCCCGAGCAGTAGCGTCTCTCCCCCGGAAGATCGAAGGAGCCGTAGAGGTAGATCCGCCCGTCGTCCCAGACATGGGCTTCGACGTCGGGAACAAAGGTATCGAGAGGAAGAATTGGATTGGTCACGATCATGGAATGCCCTCCGAGAAGTGGTTAGTTGGGAGCGGGTAGTGGGTAGTAGAACGAGCGAGGAATGAATTCAGAATTTCACTCCCTGTCAGCCTCTGCTAATCCCTAGCCACCGGCCGCTGCCAACTAATCACCTGCGTTCCGTCCTTCATGACGTAGTTTTCCTTCACACCGATCTCTTCCATCCACATCCTCGTTTCGAGGGTGCGGAAGGGACCGGTGCCGTCGATGTTGGTCCAGAGCCAGGAGGGGGTGGGCCAGAGGCAGATCTCCGGCTTCACGGCCTCGTAGAACGCCCGGTCGCAGCCGTTCTGGCCGTGGTGGGCCATCTGGACGATGTCGCAGTCGAGCAGTCCCGTGTCCTTCCAGAGGCGCACGATCTTGCAGCCCGCCTCCACGCCGCAGTCCCCGGTGAAGAGCGCGCTTTTTCCGCCGAGATCCATGCGGAAGACCAGGGAGGAATTGTTGCAGCCCTTGAATTCGAAGTCCTGGGAATAGAGGACTTTGATCTTCGCCGCGCCGATCTCAAACTCGTCCCCGCCGCAGAGGATCCGCATCCTGTCGGCGAAGCGGGGCAGGGCGCGGTAGAAGTCCTCCATCGTCTGCTCGGCGGATTCGTCGTTCCCCTTGAAAAAGAGCTTCGAGGGGAAGTTGAGATAGACCGTGTCCAGCGCGATCTCTCCCGCCCTGTGCTCCATGACGTCGAAAAAGGCGTCCACGTGGTCGTCGTGGGGATGGGAGAGGAACCAGGCGTCGACGCGGGGGACGGCCTCCCCGGTGACTTCTCTCAGATAGTCGAGCAGATAGTCCGTCTGAGCCGCGTGTCCCCCGTCGATCAGGATCACGCGTCCGTCCTCCGTCGTGATGATGAAGCTGTTGCAGATCGTGTCCTCAACGGATTTGAGCATGTGAACGGCGTTGTTCATGTCAGTCTCCTCTCTCGAAAAAATCAGTCCGCCGGAAAGGATGGAGATCCGACGGACTGCTGATTCCCGGTCAGATCCCGGGCATGATTTTATTTTGTTCCGGTGCCGGAGGGCGGGAGTCCCCCCTTGAAGGATCCCGCGCCGCTCCCGGTTCGGATTCAGTGCTTTTTCTTTGCGAGGGCGAAACCGCCGAGGGAGATCACGGCAGCGACAGCGGCAATGATGCCGAAGTCGAAGGTCTGGGGAGCCTCGGCCTTGTCGTCGAGAGCTTCGTCAGCCGCGCCGAGCTCGCCGGTCTTTTCGCCGAGGAGGTTCAGTTCGGAGACCTGGAAGAGGTTCGCGGCGGTGGAGGCGGCCTCGAACTTCACGTAGGAGACGCCCTCTGCGGCAGCGTCGCCGGCGTAGTAGGTGAAATTGGTCTCCTCGAAGAAGCTGTCGTCGCCCTTCGCCAGTTCGGTCCAGTTCTCGCCGTCGGCGGAAACGGAGATCGTCCACGCGTTGGGGTTGCCGTTGATCTTCCAGTCGCCGTCGCGGACGCAGATCAGCCAGCCGGGGTTGCCGCCGGAGTTCCAGTCTTTATTGGAGAAGAGACAGGGGTCGCCGGCATGGTTGTCGATCTTGACCCAGGAGGTCAGGGTCCAGGAATCCGCGCCGAAGACCACGTCGTCGGAATAGATGTAATAATTGTCGCTGTCGGTGGCGATGCCCTTACCGAATCTGCCGTCCACGCTGGGAACGTCGCCGTCCGATTCGAAGGTGTGCCTGCCCATGTCGTCCTTGATGCCTTCTTCGAACGTCAGATAGAATTCCGCCTTTTCAGAAGATCCGCGCCGGAGTCGACGGCTGACGCCGGGACCGCGAGCAGCGAAAGCATCATTGCCGCGATGATAAACAGAGATGCCGCTTTTTTCTTGTCAGTCTCCTTGTACTGATTGCGGGAAAACCCCTTTCAGATTCCCCGGGGAATAAATTTTTGTTGTTTATTATACCACATCCCCCGGGAAAAAGTCAGACGTTTTCCTCCCGTTTCCCGCGAATTTACAGTTTGTTTACATTTTCCAAGCAGCCCCGGACGGAGGAACGAGGAGTTGGCAGTCGGAAGCGGCCAGTGGTTAGTAGAACGAGGACACGCCCCCGATCTGCCAGCCACCAGCCCCTACCAACTCCCAACTCTCCTATCCTTCCGCCTTCGACAGTTCTTCCAGCAGTCTCCTCTTCGCCGCGGTGAATTTCCCGACGTCGTACTCCACGTCCCGGAAGGAGCGGAAGACGGAGGCGCAGATCCCGTCGGCGAGAGGCTTGTCCCGTTCGGCCAGCTTTTTCAGCATTTCGTACTCCTCCGCGCTCTCCCGTTCGGCTTCGAGGCGGATCGAGATCCACGGCGCGCCCTCGCCCGGATAGAGGATGTGCGTGTCCCCGGCGGGCAGGAAGCACACGGCGTCCGCGTTGTGGTGCTCGGGACAGTTCTGGAGGAAGGGATCCTGCCCGGGCTGATAGCAGTTCGAGGCCCAATGCAGAAAGCCCGTCAGATCGTAGCGGTAATTCCCCCAGTGCAGATACCGGGTCGAGAGCAGGGGATAGTCCATGAACCGGTTGATATAGCCGTATTCCCGCGGGCCGCAGCAGACATAGTGCCAGATCTCCGCGCCGTTCTGCCGGAAAGTCTCGATCTCGTCCCGGTGGCGGTCGTATTCGGCGTTGAGCGGGACCCAGACGTCGAGGGCTCCGTGCAGATTGCCCCAGGACATGGCGTCGCAGAGCCGGATCCGCGGGGCCAGCCGGTGCACCAGACCGCAGAGGGCCCGGAATTCGGTGGCGTTGGCGGCGTTCGGCTCGTCGGCCACCCCCATGACGCACCGCTCGGTCCAGCCGTGCTCGTCGAGGACCTCCGTCAGGGCAGGCAGGTATTCCGCCAGGTAGACGTAGGCCTCGTAGGACATGGCGGGCATCCCCCGGACGAGGATCGTGGACTCCGACCAGCTTTTGCGCCCGCCGATGGAGGGAAGATTGAAATACTTCATCCCCGCGGCCTCGAAGGTCTCCATCATCTTGACGAGACCCGAGAAATCGAAGGTCCAGTGCCCGTCGTCCCCCCGGACCGCGTTCACGCCGCCGACGTACATCATGTTCTGGTGCATCCTGCGCAGGGCGGCGAGGTATTTCCGGTCGAGGGCGTCATATTCCGGGGTCCCCGGGGTCAGGCCGTGGAATGCGGGGGAGGAGAGCGGCGCCCTTGTGTACCCGACGATGATCTTGAGAGTCTCTTCGGGGAGCCGCGCGGCATAGATCTCGAGCTTTACGGGGATCTCCGTCCCGTTCAGGATCAGGGAGAAGGAATAGACTCCCGGCTCCGCGTCCCGGCCGGCGTGCAGGCAGACGTAGATCCCGCCCTGCTTCTCTTCCCCTTCGATCTCGACGGTCCCGTCAAAATCCCGGAGGCAGTCGTAGACGCGGTAGGGGGCGGCGCGCTCGGGCCAGTGGGGTTTGAAGTCCTTTTCGGGGATGTTGATGTTCTGCTCCACCGGAACGGATTTCAGGGCGAAGATCTCCGGCGTCACCCCGGCGGGCAGATCCCGGAAGCTCACGTCGAGGGCGGGCGATTCCAGTCCCCGGAGCAGGACCTGGAACGAGGCGCAAGTCCCCCGGGCGGTGAAGACGTCGGCGGAGGGGGCCGAGGACGGATAGGCGAACCGGTCCGGGTAGGTGAATTCGGCGGACGAAACGACGGTGGTAATCATAAATGCCTCCTTTGTGGAAAAAGCGTTCGTTCTGCGTTCTCTTTTGCTATTTTATCGGATTTCCCCGCCTTTTTCAACCCCTTTTTCGTGAAAAACCCCCGATTTGCTTGCGTTTTTCGGAAAGACCTGCTATAATTGAGTTGTTAGTGGGAAGAGGTTAGAGGCTAGTAGAGGACGAGTTAGGAGTGAGGAGTTGGGGAACCGTCAGCCGGGGATCGGTTATGAAGCGGCGGACGGGTGTTTCACGTGGAACAATTCTTCATACCGTGCAGCTGTCCCCCGCGTTCCGCTTCTCGTTGTCATTCTGAGGAGCCTGCGACGAAGAATCTATGCTCTTCATCACACAGCCGCAGTTATAGTCGGCGGAATCCCGCAAAAGAAATGAAGACTGTCTTCCGACTGAAACTACGGCTTGCAAATCCAGTGCGAAGATTCTTCACTTCGTTCAGAATGACAACGTAAAGACGGAACGGGACGTGCGGCGGCCTGTCTGACGGAGAAGCAGGACTGTTTCACATGAAACATTGGCAAAAGAAGGAATTGTTTCACGTGAAACATTGCCGCCACCCCCCGTGTTTTTCTTGATCCGCGCGGGGATGGACAATCGGATCCGGAATCCCTAAATCGCGACAACGCCGAATGCGCGCCTGAATTTCTGCCGGAGGCCGCAGGATTTATCCTGCGCATGTTTCAGCTGCACGACCACAGACCGCGCGAGGTTGTCTCCCCTCTCAGGCTCGTCCGGCTTGAATCTGTACAAGCCCGCGGAGATCGCCCCATTCCCCGGCTGAACGACCGCGCGTCCCCCGAATCCCAGCGGAGCGCTCCCATACAAAAACCTCAAATCCCGCACCGCACTCCCCCCGAAACGCTATCCACTAACTCGTCTTCTACTAACCACTAACTACTCCCAACTACCAACTAAACCGGAGGTTATTATGTGCACCGAAACCATGACTCTCGACGGACGCACGTGGCGTCTGAAACTGGAAGACAATTTCGAAGGGGATTCCCTCGATACCGCAGTCTGGTCCCTCTGTCCCGAACAGCGCAGGCAGGACGTCGGCGGACGCTGGACCGACTCCGAGACCTCGGTGCACGACGGCAATCTCTGGCTCCGCGCCCGCATCCGGGAGGACGGGACCCCGGTCTCCGGCGGCATCCGCTCCCTCGACAAATTCGAGCAGGCCTACGGGTACTTCGAATGCCGGATGATGTTCCCGAAAACCACCGGATTCTGGGGCGCGTTCTGGATGATGTGCGGCCGGGTCGGCAAGGTCGACGGTTCCGCGGTGTCCGGCGCGGAGATCGACATCATCGAAAGCGGGGAATGCCCCCGCCGCGGCGTCAACCACGCGATCCACTGGGACGGCTACGGGGAAGCCCACAAGGCCGCGACGAAGGTGATCCCCTCGGTCCCCGAACTCTACGAAGGCTGGCACACCTACGGCTTCGAATGGACGAAGGAGGAGTACGTCTTCTACATCGACGGCAAAGAGACCTGGCGGACCGCCGAGCCCGGGATCTGCGCCTTCCCCGGATATCTCAAGATCACGACGGAATTCGGCTCCTGGGCGGCTCCCATAGTCCCCGAAGAGCTTCCGGACTTCTGCCGCGTCGACTGGGTGCGGGTCTGGGAGGAGATCGGATGACCGAAAGCCAGGACTATTGCGACGCCCTCCGGGAATCCTTCTTCGAGGACGGCGGCTCCCCCCGGGGGATCTGGGTGATCGACTTTCTCCCCCGCCGGGTCCCCAGAGAGGCAGGAGACCGGTATTTCGCCGCCGAGGATTTTCTGCGCGCCCCGCCCCGGACCCGCATGTCCCGGCTCTATGAACGCTACGCCTCCCTCGTCCTCCGCCTCTCCTGCTATTACCGGATCCTCGCGAGCACGGAAGCGGAAGGCGGCTGGACGGAACCGGATCCCGAAACCCTCCTCCGCCTGATCGAGACCCTCCCGGACCGCCCGGATCCCGACTCCCCCGCCGGCTGCGTCACCCTCCTCTTCCCCGACGAACGCGGCTTACTCACGGCGGACGGAGAGGACCTCTATATGACCCTGTACAATCCCCCGGAGGAAATGCTCGAAACGGTGAAAGCCCTCGCAGCAGCGGAAGGGGTCTTCGTGAGGCGGGGAGCGGAGTGAGGAGCGGAGGAGTGGCTAGCGGTTAGTGGTTAGTGGCTAGTAGAGCCCCGATTTGCAACACAAAACACCCGACGTTTTCCTTTGGATCATGTCGGGTGTTATTTTCTTGTTTTGTTGTCTGTTTCACCGAGGATATAGTCAACGCTCACATGGTAGAACCTTGAAAGGGTTATCAGGTGCCGGACAGGAATTTCATTCGTCCCGTTCTCGTATCTGGAATAAACCTGTTGTGTCGTTCCCAGAAGCTGAGCAATATCTTTCTGTTTCAAATCATGATCTTCCCGAAGCTCACGAATCCGTTCCACATAGGTTTTCATGATATCACCCCCGTTGGGATTTTATCATAGAATTCCACAGGGGCTTGACATTTACACCTGATGTGATGTATAATGAACTTGACGGAAGTTTGCGCTTCAAATTCTACAACCGTGAGAGGTAATCATGAAAAACCTGCCCCGTTTTGTCAGCATAGTGCTGGCGATCATCCTGACGTGTGGATGCAGCATCTTGGAGCCGGTTCCAGATCAATCGGATGTGACACAGAATGAAGGAACGACAACAAGTACAGTGAAACCTGTCGACGAGCCATCCGCAGTTTCAGAAGAGGAACCGGAAAAAATCAAGGATGCAGCCGAAGCCATCAAAAATGATATAACAGACGCTGTTAATCAAATTGCCGATTCCATCGAGAATGCGATCAATGATATTTCTTCGGAAGGAACAATCTTTAGCAAAACAGGTAAAATAGATGAAACCGTAATATATGATATATACGGAATCAAAATCATTGCTAACGAAATTGAATATAAAGATTATACAGCCGATTTGAAGTTGACTATCGAGAACAACACAAACATTGATTTGAGCTTTTTAGCAGGTGTTTTAGCATACAGTTGCAATTCTATCAATGGCTATATGGTCGACTCAGGATATTTGAATTGCGATGTAAACGCAGGAAAAAAAGCTAAAGCAGCTCTCAGCTTTGATTATGATTCACTTTTGATTTACGGAATCACAGAGATTGCCGATCTCGAAATCGGAATCAAAATTAGTGACAGTGACTATAACGATGTCGATCAGATAGTATATCCACTGAAAACAACGCTTGCGGCATCGCACGACTACACACCCGACTATTTCCAGACCGCCATCAGGAATAAAGCCTTGATGAATCAATATAGTTATACCATTCCTTACAGCAACAACGAAACTATCTACGATCAAAACGGAATCAGCATTGTCTGCGAGACATTATTGTCAAAAGGCTCAGAAAGTCTGTTGCTCCTCGAAGCAAAGAACAGTACAGCGGAAACGGTAGATCTGGAAACGTCCCATATCTGCATCAACGGAATCAATGTACAAAGCTATACTTATTCCAGTCACACCATCAATCCTGGGAAAACCTGCATCATGGATCTCACCACCGAATATATGATGGACTCCTCTCTTTACCCATACTTCGGAATTAACAGCATAGAATCCATTTCAATGAATATAACTCAAAAAAATGCCAACTATGAAAGTATCACAAGCCCGCAGAAAATCACTGTTCAGCTGGCAGACAATGTTTCACCTGTGGATGATTCGGGAACGGAGATATATAATCAGAACGGCGTCCGTATCATCTATAAGGGGATATACGAGGAAGAAGGCTTCTCTATTTATTACCATGCAGAGTTTTTGATAATTAACAGCAATGGGTTTGAAATATGCATAAACGATGAGTATAATTCGCTTTCCGTGAATGATTATATGGTACACTCATGGAACATGTCAAAAGATGTTTCTCAGAACGAAGCCTGTGCATACGAGTATGATCTCAGCGAATCTTCATTGAAAGAAATCGGCATTACATCCCCGGATCAAATTGAAAAAATTGAATTCCAAATCGAAATCACAGATTCAAATTACAACACCATCGACAATCCTGTTCTGGTCATTTATCCCTAATCTCACCGCTTTGAATATGTTCCAATGTTTCATGTCCAAACGCCTGACATAAACCCAAAGAATAAGGACCGCTGACCCAAGAATCAACGGTCTTTTCTCTGCCGTCAGGATAATTCCTCATTCGTTCCCCTAACCACTAACCACTAGCCGCTAACTACTCCTCACTCAACGAAAAAAGTCCGTCAAGCCCTGGACTTATGTCCTTCGCCTGACGGCCTTTTTCTTTATTTGTCGGTCTCTGCGCGGCGGTCAGTCGTTCTGCTTTCCGTCAGGGGGCGGACTTCCGCTTTTTCCGGGGAGACGCTCTGTCTCCCGCCCCTTTTCGTCCGATGGATCCGGCGTGCCGCGCTGTTTATCCGAAATCAGTCTTCGTCCTTTTTGCTCTCTTCTTCGGCGTAGGCTTCCGCTTCGGCGTCGAGCTCTTCGTCGAGGGCCTCTTCGTCCTCGTCTTCCCCGTCGTCCGCGAAATCGCCCTCGTCGTCGTCTTCGTCGTCGAGATCGTCGTAGCCGAGATCGTCGAATTCGTCGTCCCGCTCGTCGTCAAGATCGTCGTCCGTGCCGAGAATGACGGATTTCGCGCCTTCCCGGTCGGCTTCCGTGATGACTTCGTCGAGGATCGGCAGATGCACGGGGGCGGTGCGGTCCACTTCGATGGAGCGGTAGCAGTCCATGCCCGTGCCCGCGGGGATCAGACGCCCGATCAGCACGTTCTCCTTCAGGGCCAGCAGCCGGTCGACCTTGCCCTTGATGGCGGCCTCGGTCAGGACCTTCGTGGTCTCCTGGAAGGACGCGGCGGACAGGAAGGACTCCGTCTGCAGGGACGCCTTCGTGATGCCGAGCAGCAGCGGTTCCGCAGTCGCCTCGCGCAGGTCGATCTCCCCGGCTTCCTTTCTCCGGGCGATCTCCGCGTTCTCCGCCAGAAGCTCCGACAGATTGATCGTGGAACCGGAGAGCAGAGCCGTGTCGCCCTCGTCCGTCACCCGGACCTTGCGGGTCATCTGACGGGCGATGACTTCGATGTGCTTGTCGTTGATGTTGATGCCCTGGCTGCGGTAGACCTTCTGGACTTCGAGCAGGATATAGTCGTATACCTGTTCGATGCCGTTGATCCGGAGAATGTCCGCCGGGTTCTTGTCGCCCTCGGTGAGGGAAACGCCCGCCTGCACGTGCTGACCGTCCTCCACCAAGATGTTCGTCCCGAAGGGGATCTGGTAAACCGTGTCTTCTCCGCCGCCGTCCGGGGTGATGATGATGTTGTGAGTCTTCTTCACGAGCTCGATCCGGCAGGTACCGGCGCGCTCGGCCACGATGGCGGTCTTCTTCGGCTTTCTCGCTTCGAAGAGCTCCTCGACTCTCGGAAGACCCTGGGTGATGTTGGCCGCCGCGACGCCGCCGGTGTGGAAGGTCCGCATCGTCAGCTGGGTGCCGGGCTCGCCGATGGACTGGGCCGCGATGATGCCCACGCTCTCGCCCACGTTCACCGGGCGGTTGTTCGCGAGGTCGAAGCCGTAGCAGTGGGCGCAGACCCCGTACCGGGCGCGGCACTGGAGCACCGAACGGATGTGGACTTTTTCGATCCCCGCCTTCACGATTGCCTTCGCCTGGGCCTCGGAGACCGGCTCGTTGTCCCGGGCCAGGATCTCGCCGGTGACGGGATGCACCACGTCGCCGATCACGTAGCGGCCGATCAGACGGTCTTCCAGAGGCTCCACGTCCGTGTTGTCCACGTTGATCGCGGAGACCCAGATCCCGTTGTGCGCGCCGCAGTCGTCCTCGCGGATGATCACGTCCTGGGCCACGTCCACGAGACGTCTCGTCAGATAACCGGAGTCCGCCGTCTTCAGAGCGGTGTCGGACAGGGACTTGCGCGCGCCCTTCGCCGCCATGAAGTATTCGAGGATCGACAGACCTTCGCGGAAGTTCGATTTGATCGGGATCTCGATGGTCCGGCCGTTGGTGGCGAACATCAGGCCGCGCATGCCGGCGAGCTGGCGCATCTGGGTCATGGAACCGCGGGCGCCGGAGTCGGACATCATCTTGATCGGGTTGTAGTCGTTGAAGTTTTCGGTCAGAGCCTTCGTCACGCTTTCGGTCGTGTCGTTCCACATCTTGACGACCGCGTTGTACCGCTCTTCCTCCGTCAGCATGCCGCGCATGAACTTCTGGTGGATCACGTCGACGTTCTTCTCCGCCTTTTCAATGATCTCGTATTTCTCCCGCGGGACCGTGATGTCCGCCACGGAGATCGAGATGGAAGCGCGGGTCGAATACTGGTAGCCCATGGACTTGATCTCGTCCAGCACCACTGCCGCCGTCGGGAAGCCGTGGTTGCGGATGCAGCGGTCGATGATGTCGCCGAGCTGCTTCGAGCCCACGCCGCCGAGGGGGTTCTTCGCCGAGACGAAGGTGTCCGCGTCGATCTCCAGCTTGAATTCGTTCCCCGGGATCGTGCGGTCCACGTAGCCGAGGTCCTGGGGGATGTGGCGGTTGAAGATCAGCCGGCCGAGGGTCGCGTGGATCCGGCCCACCTTCTCCTCGCCGCCGATCACCTTCTTGATGCGCACTTCGATCGGCGTGTGGATGCCGATGATGCCGTTCTCGAAGGCCATGACCGCCTCGTCGTAGTCCCGGAAGACCCGCGGATGATCGGGATCCCCCGTGTCGCCGGGCTCGCCCTTCTTGTTGATCGTCAGATAGTAGGACCCGAGGACCATGTCCTGGGACGGGATCGCGATGGCGCGGCCGTCGACGGGCTTTAAGAGGTTGTTCGCCGAGAGCATCAGGAACCGGGATTCCGCCTGGGCCTCGGAGGACAGCGGCACGTGCACCGGCATCTGGTCGCCGTCAAAGTCCGCGTTGAACGCCTTGCAGACCAGAGGATGCAGCTTGATCGCCTTGCCTTCCACCAGAACGGGCTCGAAAGCCTGGATGGACAGGCGGTGCAGGGTGGGAGCGCGGTTGAGAAGCACCGGATGGGCCTTGATCACGTTTTCGAGGGCGTCCCATACGTCGGGATTCACCTTCTCGACCTTCTTCTTCGCTTCCTTGATGTTCGAGGCCTTGCCGGTCTCCACCAGCCGCTTCATCACGAAGGGCTTGAAGAGCTCGAGGGCCATTTCCTTCGGCAGACCGCACTGGAAGATCTTCAGTCCCGGGCCCACCACGATCACCGAACGGCCCGAGTAGTCCACGCGCTTGCCGAGGAGGTTCTGACGGAAGCGTCCCTGCTTGCCGCGCAGCATTTCGGAAAGGGATTTCAGCGGGCGGGAGTTGGGTCCCGTCACGGGCTTGCCCCGGCGTCCGTTGTCGATCAGGGCGTCCACCGCCTCCTGCAGCATGCGCTTCTCGTTGCGGATGATGATGTCCGGCGCGTGCAGCTTGATCAGGCGGTCCAGACGGGAGTTGCGGTTGATCACCCGGCGGTAGAGATCGTTCAGGTCGGAAGTCGCGAACCGGCCGCCGTCCAGCTGGACCATCGGGCGGATATCCGGCGGGATCACCGGCACCACGTCGAGGATCATCCACTCGGGACGGTTGCCCGACTTGCGGAAGGCCTCCACGACCTCGAGACGCTTGATGATGCGGATCTTCTTCTGTCCGTTCGCCGCGTCGAGCTCCTTTTTCAGGGATTCGCTCAGCTCTTCGATGTCCAGCTCCGCCAGAAGTTCCCGGATCGCCTGCGCGCCCATGCCCACGCGGAAGCTGTTTTCATACTTCGCCCGCTCTTCCCGCAGTTCCTTTTCGGAGAGGACCTGATATTTCGCCAGCTTCGACTCGCCCGGATCGATCACGATGTAGGCAGCGAAGTAGAGCACCTTTTCCAGCACGCGGGGAGAAATGTCCAAGAGAAGCCCCATCCGGGAAGGGATCGCCCGGAAGTACCAGATGTGGGAGACGGGGGCGGCCAGCTCGATGTGACCCATCCGCTCGCGCCGCACCTTCTTCTGGGTGACTTCCACGCCGCACTTCTCGCAGATCTTGCCCTTGTAGCGGATCCGCTTGTATTTTCCGCAGAGGCATTCCCAGTCCTTCTGGGGACCGAAGATGCGCTCGCAGTAGAGGCCGTCGCGTTCCGGCTTGAGCGTCCGGTAGTTGATGGTTTCCGGCTTTTTGACTTCGCCGTAGGACCAGGCGCGGACCATTTCCGGGGATGCGAGACCGATTTTTATGGATTCAAACACGTTTCTTTCCATCAGCAGATATCCTTCTGTTTATTTTAGTACGGGTCAGCTGCACGAACGCCGCCATGGAAGTTTTTGATCCAACTTTTTTCAAAAAGTTTGCGGGGTGTAACCCGGAATCCGCAGATCCCTGAACACCCATGACTTCCTGAGAGTTCCTCTTTTTGGTTCTCGCGTTCAACTTGTTGAACCGGCTCCTCGATAAAGGAGAAAAGAACAACGTAAAACCCGCAGTCGCGTTATGTCAGCCTCAAAACCCGTGTGAAGTAAGTTCGGGATGGATGTCAGTCGTCCAGATCTTCGTCAAACACGCCGTAGCCCAAGGATTGCTGCGCGGCTTCGGCGGCGAAGAGCTCCGCGTCGTCGGGCCCGTCCGGCTCGTCGTCTTCGTTCTCTTCGGTGAAATAGTCCATCATGTCGTCGGTCTCGACCGCGCGTCCCACATCGTCTTCCGTGATCTCGTCGTCGGGAGCGGAGACGGGCGCGCCGCCGGCCTCGTATTCGTCGTCGCCGATGGATTCCAGCGGGACCTCGTTCTCTTCGCGGTCCAGGATCTTGATGTCGAGCCCCAGCGCCTGGAGTTCCTTCACCAAAACCTTGAACGCCTCGGGAATGCCCGGCGTCGGGATGTTCTGACCCTTCACGATCGCCTCGTAGGTCTTCACGCGCCCGCCCGTGTCGTCGGACTTCACCGTCAGGATCTCCTGCAGGGTGTAGGCCGCGCCGTAGGCCTCGAGCGCCCAGACCTCCATCTCGCCGAACCGCTGGCCGCCGAACTGAGCCTTGCCGCCCAGAGGCTGCTGCGTCACGAGGGAGTAGGGACCCGTGGAGCGCGCGTGGATCTTGTCGTCCACCAGGTGGTGCAGCTTCAGATAGTACATGATGCCCACCGTCACCGGGTTGTCGAAGGGTACGCCCGTCCGCCCGTCGTAGAGGATGCTCTTGCCGTCCACCACTTTCAGCCGGCCAGCCAGACGCATTTCTTCCATCTTCGCCGCGTCCGCCCGCTCTTCGTCGGTGATCGGACGCAGGTCGCGGATGCCCGTCGCCGGATCCACGGTCTCTTCAAACAGATCCTTGCCGGCCACGTTCTCGTTCGGAAGCACGTCCCGGTCGAGCCCCGCCATTTTCAGGCACTCGGAAATGTCCGCCTCCGTCGCGCCGTCGAAGACCGGAGTCATGATCTTCCAGCCCAGCTTGCGCGCCGCGATGCCCAGATGCACCTCCAGCACCTGCCCGATGTTCATGCGGGAAGGCACGCCCAGTGGATTGAGCACGATGTCGAGGGGAGTGCCGTCGGGCAGGAAGGGCATGTCCTCGGGAGGCAGGATCCGGGACACGACGCCCTTGTTGCCGTGCCGGCCCGCCATCTTGTCGCCGACGGAAATCTTTCTCTTCTGGGCGATGTAGACCCGCACCGTCTTGTTCACTCCCGGAGGAAGCTCGGGGCTGTCCTCCCGGGTGAAGACCTTCACGTCCACCACAACGCCCTGTTCGCCGTGAGGCACGCGCAGGGAGGTGTCGCGCACTTCCCGCGCCTTTTCGCCGAAGATCGCCCGCAGAAGCCGTTCCTCGGCCGTCAGCTCCGTCTCGCCCTTCGGGGTGGTCTTGCCGACGAGGATGTCCCCCGTCTTGACCTCGGAGCCGATCTTGATGATGCCGTCCGCGTCCAGATCCTTCAGGGCGTCTTCGCCCACGTTCGGGATCTCGCGGGTGATCTCCTCCGGGCCGAGCTTGGTGTCCCGGGCCTCGTGGGAGTATTCTTCAATGTGCACGGAGGTGTAGACGTCGTCCCGCACCAGCCGTTCGTTCAAGAGGACCGCGTCCTCGTAGTTGTAGCCCTCCCAGGTCATGAACCCGATCAGGGCGTTCTTGCCGAGCGCGATCTCGCCGTTGGCCGTCGCCGGTCCGTCCGCGATGATCTGACCCGCTTCCACCCGGTCACCCTGGTTCACGATGGGCCGCTGGTTCACGCAGGTGCCCTGGTTGGACCGCTTGAACTTGATGAGACGGTAGGTGTCCTTGTGGCCGTCGTCGCAGTGGATCACGATCTCGTCGGCCGTCACGCTCTCCGCCCAGCCGCCGTTCTGGCAGACCACCACCACGCCGGAGTCGATGGCCGCCTTGTATTCCATACCGGTCCCGACGATCGGGGAGTCCGTCGTCAGAAGCGGGACCGCCTGCTTCTGCATGTTGGAACCCATCAGCGCGCGGGAGTTGTCGTCGTTCTCGAGGAAGGGGATCATCGCCGTCGCGACGGACACCACCATCTTCGGGGAGACGTCCATGAGGGAGACCCGGGCCGGATCCACGGAAACGATGTCCGCCCGGTCCCGCGCCGTCACCTTCGCGTTGGCAAAGCAGCGGTTTTCATCGAGGGGCTCGTTCGCCTGGGCCACGATGAAGTTGTCCTCCACGTCCGCCGTCATGTATTCGATCTCGTCCGTCACCCGGTGGCGCACCGTGCCGTCGGGCATCGTCTCATGGACGACCTTGTGGTAGGGAGCCTCGATGAAGCCGTACTTCGAGATCTTCGCGTAGGTGGCCAGATAGGAGATCAGACCGATGTTCGGACCTTCGGGGGTCTCGATGGGGCACATCCGCCCGTAATGGGTGTAGTGCACGTCGCGGACCTCGAAGGACGCCCGGTCGCGGGAAAGACCGCCGGGGCCGAGAGCCGACAGACGTCTCTTGTGCGTCAGCTCCGCCAGCGGGTTGTTCTGGTCCATGAACTGGGACAGCGGGGAGGATCCGAAGAACTCCCGGATCGCCGTCACCACGGGCCGGATGTTGATGAGGGTCTGGGGAGAGAGGGTCTCGCTGTCCTGAATGTTCATCCGCTCCTTCACCTGCTTGTCCATGCGGGCAAGACCGATGCGGAACTGGTTCTGGAGAAGCTCGCCCACGGAGCGCAGACGGCGGTTGCCCAGATGGTCGATGTCGTCCACCGTGCCGATGTCGTGGGAGAGCGTCAGGAGATAGTTGATCGACGCGAGGATGTCGTTGCGGGTGATGTGCTTCGGGCAGAGCTCCCCGATGCGCCGCTTCGCCTCCGCGCGGATCCCTTCCTCTTCATTGTTGTTGTTCTCGACGATCTCCATGAGCACGTCGAGGGAGCATTTTTCGTTCACGCCGGAAGAGTGCAGATCGTAGCCGAGGATCGAGACGGGGTCCACGGTCCGGTTCGAGAAGACCTTCACCTCGGCCCCGTCCTCGCCTTCGAGCCAGACTTCCGTCACGGCCGCGTTCTCGATCGCGAGGGCCTCTTCCTTGTTCAGCTTCTTCCCCTCGTCAAAGAGGACTTCGCCGGTGATGGTCGACACCACGGGACGCGCGAGGGTGTGACCCGCGATCCGGGCGCCGAGAGCCAGCTTCTTGTCGAATTTGTGCCGCCCCACGGGATAGAGGTCGTACCGCTTCGGATCGAAGAACAGACCGTTCATCAGGGTGTTCGCGGACTCCACGATGGCCGGCTCGCCCGGACGCAGCTTCGCGTAGATCTGCTTCAGAGCCTCGTCGCGGATGGAGGTCTTGTTCGCCTCCGCGTCGGCCTCGCAGGTCTCCCGCTCCAGGGTCACGTTCAGCTTCACCTCGTCGCCGAACATTTCCGCGATCTCCTCCCGGGACTGGATCCCGAGGGCGCGGATCAGGATGGTGACGGGGATCTTGCGGTTTTTATCAATACGGACGTAGAACACATCCGCGGAATCGGTTTCGTATTCCAGCCACGCGCCGCGGTAGGGGATCACCTGAGCCGTGTAGATCCTCTTGCCGGACTTGTCGATGGTGCTGGCGTAGTTGATGCCGGGGGAGCGCACGATCTGGGAGACGATGACGCGCTCCGCTCCGTTGATGACAAAGGTTCCCTTTTCGGTCATGAGCGGGAAATCGCCCATGAAGATCGAGGACTGCTTGACCTCGCCGGTGAGCTTGTTGGTGAGACGGACGTCGACTTTCAGGGGAGCCGCGTAGTTTTCCTTGCGCTCCTTGCACTCCTCGACCGGGAATTTGGGCTTCTGATCGAGGGAATAGCCCACGAAATCAATGAAAAGGTTGCCGGAATAATCGGTAATGGGGGAGACGTCCTCGAGGACCTCCATGAGACCCGTTTCGAGGAACCAGTTGAACGACTCCTTCTGAACGGCAATGAGGCTCGGCATTTCGAGCGGCTCGTCGATCTTGGAGAAGCTCATCCGGATGTTCTTGCCTACCTTCTGCGGTTTGACCATCGAGCGATCACACTCCTTGAAGAATTGGGGAGGGCGCATCAAGTTACAGCTGCACTGACGCCGCCATGAAGTTTTCGTCCACCTTTTTCAAAAGGTGGCAGGGTCCAGGGGCAGGGCCCCGGTCGGCGTCCGCAGACGTCGAAATCTCACTGCTTCAAAAAAGTTCCTCTTTTTGGTACTTTTTCTCCTCGCTAAAGGAGAAAAAGTACAGCGTGAACCCCAGTCAAACCTCATTGACACAGTTAGAACTCAGCCCGGATTTCAGGGCCGAAAACCCCAAAACCCGCCGATGCGCGAAGTTATCACAGTTTACGAGTTTACCATAGAAGGGAAGCGTTGTCAAGGATTTTTTCGTCTTGTCAAGACGTTTTCCCGCGAATTTACATTCGGAACAAAAAAGATTTACAGAATTTTTTAATGTAAACAATCTGTAAATTCTTCCGGATTCCAAAGAAAATCCCGGAAATATTTTTCTCTCCCCTATTGCGTTTTCGCGGGAGACGTGATATAATACACTTTGCCTGTGCGCCCGCCGGAGAGATCCCGGGGCCAGAGCCGAAGCAGTCCTCTGCGCAGCTCCGCACGAATGCTTCATCACGGAAAGGAGTCGATTGCCATGAACAATTTCGACGCTTTTAAGAATGAGCAGCTGAAGGAAACCGTACCGGCCTTCAACGTGGGCGATACCGTCCGCGTGCACAACCTGATCAAGGAAGGTACCCGCGAGAGAATCCAGATGTACGAGGGAACCGTCATCGGCAAGCACGGCGGCGGCATCTCCGAGACGTTCACCGTCCGCCGCGTCGCATACGGCGTGGGCGTGGAGAAGACCTTCCCCCTGCATTCCCCGCACGTCGTCAAGGTTGACGTCCTGAGACGCGGTAAAGTCCGCCGGGCGAAGCTGTACTACCTCAGAGAGAGAGTCGGCAAGAGCTCGAAGGTCAAGGAACTCATCTGACCTCCCGGAATTTGTTTCAAACAGCAGAAAAGCGCAGCGTTCGACATGCTGCGTTTTTTTGTTTTCCGTATGAAATTGCGCGGGGGAGAGATAATAGATATTGAAGATTGTTTGTTCTGAGGATTCTCCGGAGCGGGATGGGGCGCGGTGCGGGATTTCAGGGATGGATTTGATGGAAAAGGAGTCGGCGTCGGGACGCGCGTTCCTGTATCAGAAACTGCCGCCGCATCTTCGCGCGCTTGGACAGATTCAGAAATGACGAGCCGAAACAGGAAGTCAACCCCGCGCGGTCTTTGTTCGTACAGTTGAACCCGTGCACGGAACAAGTTCCGTGGGCTCCGCCGGAGATTCAGGCGCGCATTACATGGGACGCGGATTCGGTAAATAAAAACCGTTACTTCATCCTCGCGCACATTTTCAGATTCAGACAGACGTGCAGGCTGAACTATGCGATCAAAAAACTGTTCGGGTGAAACATGAAGTTTTTGCAGACGGACGTTTCACGTGAAACATCGCGTCTTCCTCCGCACATTGTCCCCTTTATATGCGCGACTGAATCACCGCCGCAAGCCAGCACGACAGCGTCGGTGCGTCAGACATTGTCTGCGCATGTTTTGGCTGCACGAATACAGACCGCGCGAGGAAAACGCCATGTTCCGCCCATCATTCCTGAATCGTCAACAGCCCGCGAAGATCGCTCCATTCCCCGGCTTAAAGACCACGCGTCCATCGCCGACTCCTTACCCAAATCAGAAAACGAAAAATCCCACACCGCACATCAACCCGAAACGGACACTTCCAACTTCTCACTCCTAACTCATTCCTCATTTATCCCAAAGGAGCCCCAAAATGAAAAAAGCCTTCCTCCTCCTTCTCGCCTTCCTGCTCCTCTCCGTAAGCGTCTCCGCCGCGCCGGTCAAATCCGAACTCCGCCTCTCTCCCGACGCCGAAGACGCGCTGGCCGACGTCCTCGTCCGGTACGCCGCAGACCTCCCCCACGCCGCGAGAGTCGGGATCGCCGCGGTGATCGCCCGGGAGGCGGAGGCCGAACAGCGTGTCCTGACCCCCGAATCCCCTGACGCGCCCGTCTCCGCCCGTGCCGTGGAGCGGACCGCCGCAGGATTCGCAGAACGCGGCGCCTTCGGTGAGGATCCCGGCCCCTCCGCCCTCTCCCGGATCTTTGACGCCGCCGCGGATCTTCTGCCCCCTCCCCTGACTCCCTTCACCCGCCGGGACCCGGATTCCGCCCGCCTCCTGGCCGAAAGCGCAGTCCGGGCCGCCGAACGGGGAGCCGATCCCTCCCGCGGCGCAGGCTCGTTCCGCATCGTCCGCCTCCCCCGCACCGGGGACTTCGATTTCGACGACACCCGCGAGGACGAAGAACAGAAGAAGATCGCCGAAGCCCTCGAAGGATGCGAGGTCGTCATCGGCAGAACAGGATTTGGACGTTAGAAGCGGTTAGTGGGTAGTAGACAAGTGAGGAATTAGGAATTGAGCAATGTTTCACGTGAAACAATCGTGATTTCGGCAAGCTGTCCCCCGATCCGCATTTTCTGACACTCTGAGGGGCTTGTATTGAAAACAGTTTTCCGACTATAACTACGGCTTGACCTTTTCAGTGCGAAGATTCTTCGCTTACGCTCAGAACGACAACGTGGAGGCGGAATGGGACGTGCGGCGTCCGATTTGACGGAAAAAGACCCGCGGAGACTCCAACACACAAAAACCGTAATGTTTCACGTGAAACAATTCTTAATTCCTAATTCTGAATTCTGAATTTCACTCCTAACCCCTCACTCCTAACTCTTCGTTCTACTAGCCACTAGCCCCTCTCAACTAACCACTCCCAAGAGCCTGTGCATCATCACGCACATCTCCTCTCTCGTAATGGGGTCTTTCAGGGCGTAGTTCCCGTTGCCGCGGCCTTTGAGGATGCCAACTCGGACGGCCCAGTCCACGGCTTCTTCGGACCAGCCGGAGGCCTCGGCGCGCCAGGGTTCGGCTTGATCGGATGCCGGAGCCGGGGGGAAGACGAAGCCCGCCCGGTTCTCGATCCCGAGGATCCCCGCGGGGTCCAGCGTCTCCCCGTCGGGCCGGCGGATCTCGAGGTGCAGGTGGATCCCGGTGCTCCTGCCGGTGGAGCCTTCGATCCCGATTGGCCGGGAGGCGTCCACCAACTCCCCCGCGCTCACCAGACGTCCGGCGAGATGGCAGTAGTAGTAAGTCAGCCCGTCGTCACAGAGGACCGAGACGTAATTGCCCCACTCCGAAGTCCGGTCCGCGGGATCCGTCACGATCCGCGAGCGGAGCACGACCCCCGGGAAGACGGCGAGGACTTCCGCTCCCCCTTCCCCGCCCTCCGCCGCCCGGGAGACCAGGTCGATCCCGCCGTGCCATACGTTTTCCTCCCCGGTGATGGGATCGGTGCGGAGGCCGTAGGGAGACGCGACGCGGAATCCGCCGGAAAAGGGCATGGACTCCGCCCTCATTCCCCGCCCTCCTTCCGCCCGGGATCCGCATCGGCATCGGGATCGGCCTCTTTGACCTTCTTCGCCGCCCTCTCCGAACTGTCCCGGAGCACGTGGACCGCCGAGACGATCACCCCGGGGAGGGGGACCCCCATCAGCCCCGCGTTTTCGAGGATCGACAGGGCCTCGTTCGCCGCAAATCCGATCACCACCGCGTCCCGGATGAAGTCCGAGCCCATCAGCAGGTCGAGACGGCAGGCCACCAGCACCGCGGCGAGGGACATCCCCTTCCGGCAGAGCCCCTTCCAGCCCGCCCGGCTCTCGAGGGTCCCGTCCTCCGTCTTCCGGGATTTGTGAAAGACGGCGGCCGCCAGGAACCCCGTGACATAGTCCACCGCCATGAACGCGATCAGGGTCCCGAGGGCCGCGTCCCAGCCTCCGAACATCTGCGCCATCGCGGAGAACACCACCCCCGCCCCCGCGCAGAGAGCATTTTTCAAAGTGTGCATTCGATTCTTCCTCCCTGTTCCGATCCGGGGCGGACAGCATTCTCCCCGAGCCGGTAAAACGTCCCCGTCTCCCGGTCGTAGGCCCAGCCGTCGGGAGCTTCGGGAGCGAGGAACCGCCCGTCCCCCACTCCCCGGGGATCGCAGCCCCAGCCCTCCCGCACCCACGGGGGAGCCGGAACCAGGATCTCCGCGTTCCCCGTGAGGGGGTCCGATCTTGTCAGCCGGATCCCCCGCCGAAACGCCTCCGCTTCCGCCTCATCCGCCTCTCGTGCGACGGAATTGCCGATCACCGCGACGATTTTGACCGCGCCCGGATCCTTCTCCATCAGGCCGTGACCTCGTAGCCGGTGTACGTGACGATACAGATGCCGCCGCCTCCCTGACCGCCGGTGGGACCCGCGCCGCCGCCCGCCGCATATCCGCCGCTGCCGCCTCCGCCGTCTCCCCCGTTTCCGGAGAGACCGTAGCCTCCTCCGCCGCCGCCGAAAGAGCCGGATCCGTTCCCGCCGCGGCCGCCCCAGCCTCCTCCTCCGCCTCCGGATTCACTGGAAGCGTTTCCTCCGTTTCCGCCGAAGCCTCCGCCGCCTCCGCCTTTCTTTCCGGTGCCGTTCCCGCCGACGCCGCCGTAGCCTCCCCCGCCGCCGGACGAAGATCCGCCCGTGCCGGGACCGTCGAAATCGAGGCCGAACCCCCGGGTGTCGAGGCCCGCGCCGCCCTTTCCGCCGCCGGAAGCCGCAGCGTTCGCTCCGTTTGCCGCATATCCGCCGCCGCCCCCGCCGTAGTATTCGCCCTGGATGCCCGCGCCGCCGCTTTTCGTTCCGTTTTTGCCCGCGCCGCCGGATAAGCCGTGACTGGAACTTCCGCCGCCGCCGCCTCCGCCCCAGGTCCCGCCTCTTCCGCCGACCGTGGACGCGCCTCCGCCCCCGCCGCCGTAGGATCCGCTTCCGGGAGCGACGCCCCAGTCGCTGAGGCCCTGTCCGCCCCCGCCGCCGGTGCCGCCGTTCTGACTGCTTCCGCCCTCCGCCGTCACAAGGGACCCGAAGGACGTGGACCCGCCGGGGGATCCGGGACCGCCGCCCTTTCCGATCGTGACGGGATATCTCTTCTCCGTCAGCTCCCCGGTCCAGCTTGCGGTATGGCCGCCTCCTCCGCCCGCGCCTCCGTTGGAAGAGCCTCCCGCGCCTGCGCCGAAGACCCGCACCGTCACCGTGCCGTGCAGATCCCCCGGGACGCGGAAATAGTCGTCCTCCGTGAAGACCGCGGTCTTTCTCACCTCCCGGATCCGCCCGAGCATGGACCAGTGGGAGCCCGTCGCCGTCACGGAGAGAGCCCCCGCGAATTCGGAGACCGACGCCGCCTCGGAGGTGTTCTCCGTCACCCGGGTGATCAAAATCCGGACGGTCATGTCCTCGGGGACCGTGTACGCCGCCGTCCTGAGGGAGACGCTCGAAATATAGTTCCCCTCCCCGTCCAGCCGCGTCAGCCCGAAGCGGAACCCGGAGGAAACCGCGATCTTCGCCCCCGCCGGAAGCCGCACCGCGTCCGAGCGCACCCGGTAATCTGCCGCCGCGTTCACCCCGGTTGAGAGCGTCAGACCCCCGCGTTCCCAGGAGGCGCCGATGCCGATCCCGCGGGTCCCCGCACAGTCGCAGACGTAGATCCTCCGCCCTCCTGTCCCGCCGTCCTCGATATAGATGTCCCCGCGCTTCGCCTCCACCGCAGGACCCGGAGGGACCGCGCCCGTCTTCACCATCGTGAACCGCCCGCCCACGGAGGCCAGCGCGTCGTTCACCGTCGGATCCGCCCCGGTCAGACCCATCAGAGCCGCCGTCGCGTCGGAGAGCAGGGACGCTTTGTTCAGGGGCGTCCCGGCCTCGGAGGGTTCGTCGGCCCGTTCGAGGATGTAATAGTTCTCCCCGTCCCCGGAGGGCGTCAGCTTCACCCGCCCGGGCTTTGTCGGAATTCTGTCCTTCATGTTCAGTACACCTCCCCGGCGTTCACTTCGCCGCAGTATGCCCAGCCGTCCTCGACCGCCTCCTCCGTCCTGCCGAGCCGATAGAGGAATTCTTCGACCGCGTTCGCCCCCCGCCAGTCGAGGGAGTCCGCCGAAGCCGGAAAGCCGGAGGACGGCCGCACCCCGGCAAAGATCCCGTCAAACAGCCGCACCGCCCGGAGGAGTTCTTCGATCCCGCTCCGCCGCGGCACGTCGTTCTCATGCCATTCGGTCAGCGGGGAGACCGGGGGGAGCAGATACCCCGCCGCCGAAAGCCTCTCCCGCAGATCCAGCACCGCCGCCCGGACCCGGTTCAGGTCCCCGTGCCGGTAAAAGCCCTTCTCCGTCCCCCGGGAGACGTCCCCGGCGGTGCGGTCAAAAATCAAATCAAAGATTTGCATGTCAATCCTCTCATGTTCAAACATGATTCAACCCCTTCACGAAGGGAAAAAGGTATGAAACGCTACGCGTTTCGGATTTTGTGTCCCTACGCGGGACGGGCGCCGGGAGGGACCATCTCAGGCCGAAGGCCCCTCCCGAGGGTCCCTTGGCCGTATGGCATAACCGTACCGCTCGTCCCGGGATCGAAAATCGACTGCGCATCCCACGTCCTCGCGCGGTCTCTGTTCGTGCAGCTGAAACATGCGCAGGACAAGTCCTGCGGCCTCCGGCGGCATTTCAGGCGCGCATTGGGCACAGGGACGCGCACAGCTGAATCGAAAACTGTTTCTCTGTCTTCGCGCACATACTCAGATTCAGAACGATATGCAGACCGAGCCATGCGCTTGAAAACCGTTTGGGCGTAACATGGAGTCGTGGCGAAAGAGGTAATGTTTCACGTGAAACAATTCTTAATTCATCATTCTGAATTCTGAATTTCACTCCTCACTCGTTCTGCTAACCACCAGCCCCTTCCAACTAACAACTCCCTAAAACTCTCCGGCTGCTTCCGTGACCGCCGACAGCACTCCGTCGTAGGAGATCTCGATCCCCGTCACCAGGGCGAGGCCGTCGTTTCCGAAGGCGTCCGCGATCTCGAGGGTGTCCCCGATCTCCACGGCCGGGTCGCAGCGGTTCTTCACGGCGTACTGCTTGCGCCAGTTGGACATGACGAGGAGCCAGTCCGCCACCGCCTGCCCGTTCGCCGCCGCGACGCAGGGATTTTCGTAGACGGCGGTGTGGGCGCCCCGGTCGTCCGACTGACCCGCCGCGTAGAGCTCCTTCGTCGGATTGCCGTCCTCGTCCGGTTCCAGTTCCCGGGGCACCGTCAGGGTCACGCCGGTGATCTCCTCCGAGATCGACACGCCGTTCCAGCCGTAAAGCTCGTCCGCCGTGATCCGCCCGTCCGGGGACAACGCCGCGGCAAGACGCCGGAACCGGAGCACTCCGTCCCGGTCAATCCAGACGGAAGCCCGCGCCGCCTGGGCCAGATAGCGCAGGACCGTCCGCTTCGCGTGGCCCGATCCGATCGCCAGGGAGACCCGCTCCGCCCCGAGGCCGCCGAGATCCACGGGCATTTCGTACCCCGCCGTCACCGCCGAGACCGCCTCCGCGAGGGAAACCGTCTCCGCCGCGGCCAGAGATCCCGGATAGAACTTCTGCCCCGCCAGCCGGTAGCACTCGTCGTGGGCCGTCACCTTCGCCGTCAGGCGGTTCTTCCCGATCTCCGCCTTCGTCACGTAGAACTGCCCCATGTCCACCGACTCGTCCCCGACGACGATCCGCGCCGTCAGGATCTGCCCGTTGCGCCAGTACTGATAGGCCCCCACCGGATCGAGGACATTGAACTCCCCGTCGGAATTGTCGAAGGTGAAGACAAATTCCTTCGCCGGAAAGGCCGAGGCGTCCGGGGAGAGCCCGTAGCGGATCCGCATCTCCCCGATGGAATCCCGGTCGAAATGCCGGGACACGCCGAAGTCGATCTCCGCAAGCCGCAGCATCCGCAAGGGCTCGTTCGTGCGGAAAAAGGTGAACTCCACCGCCGAATAGTCCCCGACGAAGCGGTTCACGCTGAATCCCCGCCCCTTCGTCCCCGGCCCGTCCGGTTCCGCCGTCAGCCGCGCCAGCTCCTCCCCCCGGGCGTCGTAGCAGACGATCCCGATCTCCGGGGGGAAGATCCCGCCCGGCGCGTCGAAGTGGAAGGTCCAGCCGAAGGTGCTCGTCGGCGCGGGCAGTTCCATGCGGATCACCGGGGGAGAGGAAAAGATCCCGTCCCCGTCCGAGACCGCCGCGGACCAGTACCCCGCCTCCGTCCCGGAATCCGCCAGCACGGAACAGGACCCGTCCAGCGGCCAGCCGTTCTGCTCGAGGGTCGCGTATTTCTTCTGAAGCTCCGCCGCGCCGTTCAACAGATTCGAGACCGATCCGGCTGCCGCGGGGGAGCCTTCGGCCGCGATCGACGACTTCGCGAGGGCCTTCGGGAGCACCTCGAACGCCACATGGGCGCCGGGGGAGCGGACGGAGGGAAAGGGATCGTACCCCGGAGACGTCGTCCTCATACGCCCGCCTCCTCGACCCCCGCCTGCTCCACCGAGAGGGTCACGCCGTACCACTGGCTCACCCCGTCCGCGCCGTACCGGAAGGCCCGAAACTCCGGCATCCCGACGAAGCAGACGTCGTGCCTGTCCCCCGCCGCCGTCGGATAGGACACCGTCAGAGCCGCGTTCTTCGCGATCATCCGCACAAGCTTCGCGAGATCCTCCGGGGAGAGCCACCCCACCGGGATCTCCGCCGTGTGCTTGATCCCCGTCACGTCCGCCACCGTCCGGCCCGAGGCCATCACAGCCCGCTCGCCAATCAGCTTCGGACGCCAGACGAATTCCAGATCGGAGAGGAGGGTAACCGTGTCCGCCCCGTCCGATAAAACGATGTTACGCAAGGATCTCTTCGCCTCCTCTCCGGAACGCCGCCCGCCGCAGGGGATCGTACAGGACCGACGCCGCCCGGTCCCCGTCCAGGATCAGATTGATCTCGACGGGTTCGGAACCCCCGCGGCCCAAAGCCGGATTCGCCATCGCCGCGATCCCGGCAGCGGAGCTTCTCCCGAGGGCTGAATCCCCGAATCCGATCCGGTTCACCGCCGCGGAGCCGCCTCCCCCATACCGGGACGCGCGGGCGGAGAAGTCCATCCCCTCCTCCACCGTCCGGCCGGCCGAGACGAATCCCGAAGCCCAGCCCGACTCGAGGCCCTTCGCCATGTTCTCGCCGATCTCCGAGAAGACCCGGGAGGGGGAGTTGATCCCGAGAAGGCCCTTCACGCTTTCCACAAGCCCGCCGACCTTCGCCTTCACCGCCGAGGCCACGCCGCTCCAGATCGAGGAGAATCCGCCTTCCAGCCCCGAGGCCATCCGCGCCCCGATCTCCGAGAACTGCCCCGGAAGGGAGCCGAAGGCCCCGAGCATCACGCCCACCGCCGCGGGGATCGTCCCCGTCAAAATCCCGGCGATCTGGGAGCCCGAGCCCGAAGCGGACCCCGCCGCCTCCGCCCAGCTTGCTCCCGTCTCCCCGGCCCAGGCAGCGGTCTGAGCGGACAGAGCCCCGTACAGCCCGCCGAGGTTCCCCGCATTTGCCGCCACGTTCAGGATGTTCCCGGCAGTCGCGGAAAGCGCGTCCGAGAAGGCGTTCTCCGCCGCGGTCATCTTCTCCGCCGCGGGAGCCGCCTCCGCGAGGACCGAGGTGAAGAGGCCGAATCCCCCCGCCGCCCCCGCGATCCGCTCCGATAAGCCCTCCCCCTCCGCGAAGGGAGCGAACAAGGCGCCGATCCCCTCCGCGGTTTGGGCGATCAGTTCCGACAGGCCCCCGTCCCCAAGAAGCCCGCCGAGCATCCCGAAGGAGGAAAAGGCCGCCGCCATCCCCTCCGCCCGGGACGCCATGCTCTCCGCCGCCCCCGCGATCTCCTCGCCGAGGGAACGGAAGAGCTGCCCCGCCGCCTCCGTTTCCCGCCGGAATTCCGACGTGTCGAGGCGCAAGGTCGCCTGCAAATCAAAAATGTTCATCCGTCAGCCCTCCGTTTTCCGTGTCGAGGATCGCGATCCCCGCCGCCCGCGCGATCCGGTTTACAGTCTCCTCCGCGCTCTCCTCGGGCCGGGGAAGCTCCGATCCCGGATCAGACGGCCGGAAAGCCCGTTCCAGATCCAGCCAGCGGTCCCGCAGAACCGTTCCGCCCCCCGTCCGCGCCGTGTTCTCCGCCGCTATCCGAAGCGCGTCCGTCACATAGATCCGGAAGGAGCGTGCGGCGAGGGTCTCCCTCCAGCGTGGGATCAGCCCCCGGACGAAGAAGGCGAGGGATGGGATCCGGTCCCGTTCTCCGAGGCGGCAGAGGAGCCACGAACGACGCTCTCCGCTGCCGCAGAACCAAAAAGTCCCGTCACCGCCCCGTCCCCGAGAAGCGCGAGCACCCGCCCCGGAAGGGAGGAGGGGGAGAGCGAGGATTTTTCCGCCTCGGGGTCCAGCCCGTCGTCCAGAGCCAGAAGCCGCAGTGCCGCCTCCCCGTGATTTTTGAAGATCCGGGAGAGGATCTTCCCGGAAGCCGCGCCTCCCGACAGCATCGCGATCAGCTCCCCGTCTTCCGCCAGTTCCGAGAGGATGTCCACAAGCTCCCCCGCGATGAAGAGAGCCTCGTCCCCCCGCGCGTCCGCGATCCGTCCCATCTCAGACCTCCGCAGTCCCGGGGGACAGCCAGATCTCGAAGGGCGCGCTCCGGTCCGAAACGGAAGTGTGGGCCGTGAATTCGAAGGCCAGCTTCGCCCGGTCCCCGTCCGCCGTCTCGATGGAGAAGCCCCCCGTCGAAAGGGCGTTTTTCAGCCGGATCGCCGCCCAGCCCCCGTGCTGCTCCCCGTTGTATTCCGAGTAGTCTCCCACGATCCAGAGCTCGGCAAAATCCGCGTCCGAAAGATCCTCCCGGGGAGCGGCCTTCGTACCCGTCACGTCCGCCGCCGCCAGCAGCCGCTTCGCCAGAGCCGTGTCCACGGTCGCGAAGGAACCGCTCGCCTTAGCCTCCCAGGAGACCAGTTTTTTGAGCTCCTTCGTGTTTTTCGGGCAGTTGTCGACCTTCTCGCCCATATCCGCGTAGACCGGCACGGCGGAGAAGGAAATGCCCCCCGTCGTCGCGCCGAGGATGTCCGCGTTCACGAGGGTCCCCGCGGCCGGGTCGAAGGAAGACGCCAGGACCGCGGCGTTCATCACCATCCGACGGAACGCGTCCGCCGGGATCTGCGTAAATCTCATGATACCTCCATTACTCAGCTGCACATAACAGCACAAAAGTTTTTGATCAGCCTATTTCTCATTGCTCGCAGAGAGTTCCTCTTTTGGTTCTCGCGTTCAACTTGTTGAACCGGCTCCTCGATAAAGGAGAAAAGTACAGTGAAGATCGAAGAATCCCTCCATCCCTGTCCGATCTCTTCCGTGATGTTTCACGTGAAACAATCTCCCCGCTCTTTTACCGGAACACCCTTACCCGCACCCGGAACAGGATCCGCTTCACATACGGATCCTCCGCAGTCCCCAGGGACTCCGAGAAGGGCTCGTCCCGCAGGATCCAGAGCAGTCCCGTGCCGCCGAGGGGGATCGTCACCCCGCCCCGCCCCAGCGAAGCAGAGATCCGGCCCGCGGTTTCCAGAGCCGGGACCCAGGACGCGGAGTTCGACCAGAGGGACGCCGTCAGGGAAGCAAACTCCGCCCCCTCCGCGTACCGGTAGGTCAGATAAGGCATCCCCGCTCCGTCCGGCACCGCGTTCTCCTCGTATGCCGGGACCCCGAAGGAGGACCAGAACCCGTAAAGCGCTTCCGCCGCCGTCATTCGATCGCCTCCTTCGGAATCAGAACCGGCTCCGCCTCCGCCGCGAGAAGATCCCCCGGCAGAAGCATCCCGGATCCCGCGCCTGAAGAGGCCCCCGGAGGAGCGGATACGGGCTCGCCCGTCACCCGGAACACCTGCCCGTCCCGCTCCCTCAGGATCAGATCCCGGTAAGAGAGCCCGGACCCCCGCTCCGCCGTCAGACGGTATACCCCGCCCCGCTCGGCCGACGGAAGATCCCGCCGCTCCCCGTGACCGGAAGCCGACCCCGCCGCGTATACGGCACCGCGGAACCGCCCCCCGGACGCCCGCCGGAGCCGGAGGACCTGCCCGCCCGCCCCGTCGGAAGCATACCCGGAGACCGATCCCGGATCCCCGCCGCCGGAAGAGACCGGGAGCCCCTCGAGCCGGGAAAACTCCTCCATTGTCCGCCCGGTGAGCGACCCGGTCAGCGACCTGGCCAGCGTTTCCGATCCGGCCTTGTTTTCCCTCATAGCTTCCTCCATCGGTTGAGCCGCGCCGCGAACCCGAGACGGGGATCCCGCCAGTCGAACGGTCCGTCCCCGATCCCTTCGCGCCGCCTGTATTCGTACCCCGCGAACGACTCCGACACAAAGGGGGAAAGGGAGGCTTCGGACGCCGCTTCCAGGGACGCCCTGCTCCGCTCCTCCCATTCGTCGATCTCCCGGGAGAGCTCCTCGAATTCCGGGGGGACCGCCATCAGCCAGACAGCCCCCTCGAATTCCTCGTCAGAGACCCCCGCCGCCGGATACCGCCAGACCCCGTCGTTCGCCGCGGAGCCCACCAGCCGGATATACTGCCCCGCGACCGCCTCCGGGACCGGGGAGAGCACGCCGTTTTCCACGCGGAATCTCCCCCGGACCACCGCGCGCGGGAACCAGTTCCTGCATTCCGCGCAGAGCCCGCCGACCGTCATGGGTCCGCCTCCTTACTGCGCGGAGATGGTGCCGACCACCACGCCGTCGAGCCGTTCCGCGAAGATCGAAATGCCCGCCGTCACGGTGTCCTCCGCCGTCATGCGCTCGTAGTTCGGCTCCTCGTGGATGCCGATGAGGCCGGTCTCGTCGGAGGTGAAGGTGAAGGCCTCCCCGAGCCCCGCGCCGTTGACCGGGATGTAGCAAAGGGTGAGATTGTCCTCCGCCGTCGCGTAGAAGGTCCCCTTCGGAGCCGCGGTGGTCAGGATCAGGGTCCCGAGGCCGAGGAAGTTTTTCAGGGCGGTGAGCCCGAAGGTCCGCACGGCCGGGATCTGCGCGCCTGCCAGCCAGTCCGCCGCGTCGAGGGGATTGACGAGGAAGACCATGTTCGCCCCCGCGTCCTCGAAGAGAGCGGTCAGCTTGCCCCACGCGTCCGCCAGAGCCGCCTGGAGCCCGACGCCGGACGCCGTGCCCGTACCCGCCGCGAGATAGGAGGCGAAGTCGGTGCGGATGCTCTTCTGCACGTCCGCGAGCATCGCGTCGGTCGCCATGCCCACCGCCTGATCGTAGCCCCTTTCGACGATGGCCTCCGCCGAGGTGGACTTGCGCCACTTCTTGAGGACGATCTCGCCGAGGGTCACCTGGGCGGTGGAGTACTTCGAGAGCGGGATCACCTCGCCCTCCGCCACGTTCCCCGCCGCGAGGACGCCCGCGGCCTTCGTCGCCTTGATGACGGAACCCTCGCGCTTCGGGAGCTTTCTCGCGATCCCGAGCAGCTTCGTGAGCTCGTTCACGGACCCCGCAAAACGCTCCGCGAAGTCCACCTCCCGCACTCTCGCCAGATCCGCCTTCTTGATCAGATTCGCTTCAACTGCCATGATTTACCTCCATGGAAAAAGATTTTCAAAATTCATACCGAGGGGAGCGGATGTTTCACGTGAAACAGGGATAAAAGTCCTCATTCACTCCTCACTCCTAAATCCCGAACATCTCCCCGGCCGCGAGGATCGCGCGTCTGCGTTCTGCGCCGTCCCGGATGGCGAGGATCTCCTCCCGGGTGCGCTCCCCGAAGCCGGATCCCCTGCCGAGGGGCGGATGGGGGACCGGGACTCCCGCGGCGGGATTTTCGGAATCCGCAGGGACCTGACCCGCCGTTTTCAGGGGCGCGTAGATCCCGTTCAAAAGATCATCGATGATCTTTTTGCCCTCCCCGGTGATCTTCCCCTCCCCGTCGAGGGGGATCCCGGCGATCTCGTCCTTCATGCCCCGGAGCGCGATCTCGGCGAATCCGCCCCGGATCCCGTTCTCCTCGAAGACCCGGCGCACCGCGGCCTCCCGGAGCAGAAGATCCGCCTTCTTCCGTTCGGACGCAAGCTCCGCCATGAGATCCGCCTTTTCCCGCTCCAGCCGCTCCAGCCGTTCCGCCGGATCATCCGGTTCTTCCACAGCCGCCGGAACTTCCGGTTCTTCCGAATCTTCCGGGACTGCCGCCTCGTCCGCCAAAATGCCCGTCTCCGTCTTTTCTTCCTGCATTCTGATCCGCTCCTCTCCTATTTTTTCCATGCCTCCGCCGCGCCGGCCGCCAGATAGTGCTTCCCGGGCCGCTTCGATGTTCCGAGCTCCTGGGCCGCCGCGTAAGGCACGTCCGTCCCCACCGCGATGAGCGGATCCCCGCCGTCCGACACGACAGTCCACCGGATGGAATCCCGCAGCCTGCCCGTCCGCACCGGAGCCCTCGCCTTCGCCGCCTCCGCACAGGCCCGGCCCGCTTCCTCCAGCGCCCGGCGGATCTCTTCCGCGGACCCGGCGAGACCCTTCGCCCCGGCCCCCGGATCCGTGCTGAACGCGATTTCGGCCGAGACGATCCCGTCCTTCCTCATGCGCCTTGTTCCCCGGAGACCGCCGCGATCACCGACTCCGCCATGTCCGCCACGGCCGCGTCGATGTAGAGCTTCGTGTCCGCCGCGTATACGACCTCCACGTCCCCGCAGTCCGCATAGATCCGGTTCTCGCCCTTCCTCGTCGTCAGAAGGCCGCCGGGAAGATCGAGGGGATATTCGACGGGATGCGCAAGCTCGTACACCACCTGCGCGCCGATCGAGGGGGAAGTCCCTTCGGCATAGACGTCCCGGTCGGAGATCCAAGCCCCCGGGAGCTCTTCCCCCGCATAGGACGCGATCTGTCCGTGGGTCACGCGCAGAATCCCGTTCACCGTGTCGACCTCGCCTCCCCACACCGTTCCGGCTTCCGGCGGGAACTCGATCCGCATCTCGCTCACGTCAACCGGTCCCGCGCCGAATTCGTCCGGGCGGTAAGGTCCGAAGCGGTCCCCCACCGTCACCGAGCGCATGGGGCCGTAGTACGCCGTCGACACCCCGTCCGCCTCGACCGTCCGGTACGCCCGGAAGTAGAAGGTCTGCCCCGGACTCAGATTGATCTTGAACAGACTGTAGTACCGGATCGGACGTCCCGCGCCGAAAGGCCCGCCCCCGAGGGAGGCATCCCTGTCCGGCCGCGTCTTCTTCACCGCTGCGTTCTCCCAGGTCAGTTCGCCGTCCCGTTCGGGATCGTAGTTCGGGGAAAAGCTCGCGACGATGCCGTAGTTGCCGACCTCGGGCAGTTCGTCCGGCGGGAAGACGAAGAAGTTCGCGACCTCCTGCATCAGCCCGTAGCTCGAATACTCGAATGCCCGGGTCCAAAGCGGGGTAGCGATGATCTCCTTCGCGTCATAGATGTCCGGCATCAGCACCGAGAAGGGCTCGATCCCCCGGGGCGTGTAAGGGGCTTTTCCGGAAAACCGGATATACCCGTCTGCGTCCGAGCATAATATGTGGGGGTCAACCTGACCGTTTGAGCCGATCTGGAGGAAGGCATGCAGATTCCGGGTCCGGACGCGGTTCCGGTCGTACTCGCAGGCGTGGACGTTCCCGCCGCATTCGGGCAGGAAGCAGAGCTCGTCCGCCCGGGTCGGGATGAACCCCGTCGTCCACCAGCCCTCCGCCTCCTCGACCTCCCCGGTGGCCAGATTCAGCTTCACGCCCATGGTGACCTCGGCAGGATCGTAGAGGGAGCACCGCCGGATCACCGCTCCCGTGCGCCCGGAGATGGGCCGGATGTTCCCGGCGGAGGGATCCCCGGTCCCCGCCTGATCCGCCGTCACCTTCGCCTTCAGGACCCGCAGAGGCCTCCCGTCCGCTCCGTCGGAGAAAGCCGCCGAGACCCCGCCCGCCGCCGGAAAGATCCCCGGAGCCGCGTCCGAGACCCGGATCAGATCCGAAAGCCCCGTCCGCCGCAGAGCCAGAGCCCGGTCCCGGACCTCCGCCGTAAGTAAATAGTTTTCCTTCATAATACCTCCAAGGTTTAGTGGTTAGATGGAAGCGGCTAGTGGCTAGGAGACGGTGAGGAGTGAGGAGTGAATTCAGAATTGAGAATTCAGAATTAAGAATTTGCTATGTTTCAAGTGAAACAACCGCGATTTCGTTCTGTTTTTCCTGAGCGATTCTTCATTCATGCCGGAAACCCGTCCGTCGCCGCTTTTCTTTGTCATTCTGAGGAGCCTGCGACGAAGAATCTCCACACGTAGAGAATGGGTTGGCCTTGACGTTGGGAGATTCTTCACTTCGTTCAGAATGACAAGCTGGAGGCGGAATGGGACGTGCAGCGGCCGATTTTTCGGAAAAGGCCCGCGGAGACTCCGACGCACGAAAACCCGTTATGTTTCACGTGAAACAATTCTTAATTCATAATTCTGATCACTCCTCATTCCTAATTCCGCAAAAACGGTTCTACTAGCCACTAACCACTAGCCGCTCTTAACTCCTATCGCTCCTAACTCCTGACTTTCTCCAAGATCTCCCCCGCTCTGTCCGTCAGGCCGAGGGCGACGCAGAGCTGTTCCGTCACCGTCTCTCCGTCGAGATAGGGGGCGGCGGCCAGGATGTTCGCGATCTGCTCCCCGGCGTTAGCGATCACCGAGCGGCGGAAGGACGGGGGATCCTTGACGCCCGCCAGGGAAAGGATCCCTTCGAGGAATTCGAGGACGCAGTATTCGAAGGCGTCCGTCTTCGCGTTGAGGGGTTCGTAGGCCGCCGCGATCTGGGTCGCCGTGGGAGTGCCCCCCGCGATGTTCTTCACGTCGAGGGCCATGAAATCGTCGAAAAGCTGAGCCCTCAGCCTCGTGAGAGCCGCCTCGGACGCGTCCACCGGGACCTCCACCGTGTGGGCTTCCACCGACGCCCCCTCGTCCCCGTCGGCGTGGACCACCCGCGTCCGCCTGAGCCCCGCGAGAAACGCCGCGTCGTCCTCCTCGTCCATCGCGTTGCAGTTTTTCAATACCCAGTAGACCAGATTCCCCTCGTCCGTGTTGTTCACAAGGCCCGAGAGGAGCAGATCGTAGGCGTCGAGGGCCGCTCTTGCCCCCGTGAGCTCCGACTGCCGGTTCGTGTTGAAGAAGGGCACGATCGGGAGCCGTCCCCCGGGGGATCCACCGCCGGAATAGGGCTTGCGCGGCCCCATCGCCCGGACTTCTCCCTCGAAGGGACCCGCGCCCTCCTCCTTCGGCAGAATGAAATCGGTGGTCCCCTCCGCTTCGAAGAGCGTCATTCTGAGGGGCCGCCCTTCCCCGAGCCGCCAGAACCGGATCCCCGCCCGGAGACTCCCGTCCTCCTCGTCCCAGAGAGGGCAGAAGGAGGGCTCGTCCACCCCGCAGAGGGGAAAGACCTCCAGCCGGTCCGCGTTCCAGAACCCGAAGGACACCCCCGCGTTGAGGGCGTAGACCGCCGCCTTCTGGACCTGACGGTCGAATCCCCGGCCCAGCTTTTCCCGCGCTTCGGTCCCCGGGAAGGAGACGCCGTTGCCGAGAAGGTACTGTACCTCCTGCGTGATGAAATAGTGGTAGTACCGGGAGGGGATCTTGTGATTCGGACGCCAGATGTCCGGCATCGCCTCGCCGAGCATCGTATAGATCATCCGCTGCGTCCGGGCAATGGTGGGATTCTCGTGCCGGTAGTAGGCCTCCGCGTCCTTCGCCGTCCGGTAGATCTCCGACGCCGCGGCCTCCTTCACCGCTTCGAGACAGGACCGTCCCCTGCCACCGCTCCGTTTTGCCGCCGCGAGAAAATCCTGCCAGCTCTTCATGCCTCCTCACCCCCTTCCCCGAACAGGCCGACGAGACAGATCCACCCGTCCGACGGCGTGAGAGAGGCGAAATCTTCCTCGCTCCCGGCCCAGACCGGCAGGGGGGAGAGGTCCCTCCGGTTGAAGATCACCCCGGCGGATCCCTCGGCCTTCGCGGCGAGCGCGGTGAAGAACTCCCTGTAACAGGAAAGAAGTTCCTCCGTCTCCTCCTTGACCGACGCCGCCAGCGCGAGGACCTGCTCCCCGTAGGTCGGCGGAAGGGGAAGCGGATCTTCGGCCCCCGTTTCTCTGACGACCAGAGTCGCCGCGGCGGTGGTCATGCGGGCGGCGGTCACCCCGTTTTCGAAGGCGTCCCCGTGGACCCACACCGTCCATTCCCCCGCCGAGAGATTGATGTGCCCCTCGGAAGGTCCGATCTCCCCGTTCTCCGGGATCGGCACGTCGATGCGGTCCTCCCCCTTCATGAAATGCGCGTACTTCGAAAGCCCCGCCCATTCCCCCGTCTCGAAGACGAACCGGGCCGGGAGCGCGTCGAACGTCCCCGCGGCCACAGGAGGGGTGAGCAGCCGAAGCCGCTGTCCTCTGACAAAACCAACGATCATACTGTTTCGTTTCCCTTCTTAGAAAAGATGAATGGGCAAAAAGCCAAACTGCACGCAACCCGCCATGAAGTTTTCGTCCACCTTTTTCAAAAGGTGGCAGGGTGTCGGGACAGCGTCCTGACCCGGGATCCGCAGATCCCGGAACACCCAATACTTCCCAAGGAGTTCCTCTTTTGGTACTTTTCTCCTCGATAAAGGAGAAAAGTACAACGTGAATCCAAGGTCGACTTCATTCCTTCCGGGACAATTCACCCCATCCGCCGTCTGCTCAAAATCGTATTCACAAAATACCGGATCTCGTCCATCGCGTGGTCGTCCTCCTTCACCGGAACGTCCCGGCCTCCCGCGTCCCCGTCCCAGCGGTAGAGCCCGAATTCCCGGATAGCGTCCGCGCACCGCCGGTGGATCAGGATCTGCCCCGAGGCCAGAGCGGAAGCCGTCAGCCGGATCCCGTCCACCACCTCGTTGCGGGCCTTCTGCACCGTGAATCCCCGCCGTCTCAGTGCCGCGATGAAGGATGCCGCCGACGGGTCCACGATCACCCGCTTCACGGATAGTCCCCCCGCCAGCTCTTCGATCCGATCACAGTAGTCCTCGTCCGTGAGAAGGGCCCCCGTCCCGTGCCCGTCGTGGTAGAATTCCCGCACCCGCACCGCGAGAAGAGAACGGGATCTTCCGCCGGGAACTTCGGGAATCAGACCCGCCGGGATCTCATCCCCCCGGAGGACCCGCCAGAGCCCCGCGGAGAACGGATTCATCGTCCCGTAGTCCACCGAGATGAAGACCTCCCCGGAATCGGGATCGAAGTCCGTCAGATTCCGCTCCCCGAAGTCGTAGACCAGCCCCTCCGCCGCGCACCATTCCCCGAGGATGTACCGCCGCCGGAAGACCCCCGTGTAGGCCGTCTCGTACCGCCGGATCACGTCGGGGGTCAGGGCCGGATTGTCCTCCAGCCGGAAGTTCAGAACCATCGCCCGGTGCTTCTCCGCCCCGAGGATCCACTCCCGGTAGAACCAGGCGTTCGGGGAGCCGGGATTGCAGTTGAACCAGAGCCGCGATCCGGGGAGGGAGCACCGCGCCGCCGCCTGCTCCACGAAGGACCGGGGCATCAGAGCCGCCTCGTCCAGCAGCACCCCGCCGAGGGTCCGCCCCTGGATCAGCGCGAAGGAGGATTCGTTGAGCCCCCCGAAGATCTCGAAGACGTTTTTCACCCTCCCTTTGACCACCGTCATCTCGCGCCGGGAGGGCTTGTACGCGATGCGGTATTTCGCCCGGGTCCGCGCCAGCCCCACGTAGGGCAGGATCAGATTTTTCGCGCATCCGTCCGCCGTCTTGCCGCAGATCCCGAACCGGACGCCGGAGAAGTTCTTCATGGCCCAGTCCACGAAGGCCGCCGTCATCAAGGCGCTCTTGCCCGTGCGGATCGCCCCGGAGCAGATCAGGGCGTCGTACCCGCTGCCCGCGAAGGCGAAGATCTGTTTCTGCTTCGCGCTCAGCCCCATACGCCCCCGCCCTCCGATCCGAACCCGAATCCGCCGAATCCCTCAGCACCCTCCTCCCCGAAGAGCCCGCCGGAGCCGCCCGAACCGCCGAAGCCTCTGCCGGACCCCGGCCCGCGTCCCTCTTCCTCGAACTCCCGGATGGCGGCGGAGAGCGCGTCCTCCTCCCCGTCCCCGCCGTCCAGCGCGCCGTTTTCATAGAGTTTGAGCAGGATCGCCGCCGCCCGGATCCTCTCCGCCACCGTCGCCGGTTTCCTGCCTCCGATTTTTCCCCGGACGACCTGCGACAGGAAGAAGACGATGTCCTCCTCCCCGATCGCGCCGTCACCGTCTCGCCATTGTCTCATCTTATGTTTACCCTTGATTTTCGGAGTTGTTAGTCGGCAGTTGCGAGCGGCTAGTAGAACCGTCCGCGCGAAATTAGGAATGAGGAATTGTTTCACGTGAAACAGTACAAATTCTTAATTCTTAATTCTGAATCCTCAATTCTGAATTCACTCCTAACTCCTCACTCGTCTCTACTAGCCACTAGCCACTAACCGCTAGCCACTCCTCCCTAACATCTCCTGACCTCCGCCCCCAGCATTTCCAGGTGCTCCGCCAGGGACCGCTTTTCCCGGAGGCATTCCCGGCAGAAGCGGAGGGAGCCGGAACTGAGCTCCACCGCATAGCAGACCTCCCCCGCGGCCGCCTCCCCGCATCCGTCGCAGACGAAGAAGCTCTCCTCCCTCGCCGCGTCCTCTTCCTCTTCCCGGATGAAGGCCCGGACCGTCTCCCGCGCCGTCACAGGATCTCCATCGCGATCTGCGCGGGATCGGGTTCTTCCGCCAATGCGGCCCGCTTTCTCCGGATCGCCCGGATCCCCCGCCGGTAGCGCAGACAGGGCTTGTTCCGGTCCAGCCTGCACTCCGGACGGGGGCAGGTCAGGCAGATCGCCGCAGCCTCCGCGTCCTCCTCTTCCAGAAATCCGTCCGTCTTTTCCGCTGTTCCCGGCGTCATCGCCTTCTCCGGCTTTCCGGGACCTCCGATGCTTCCCTGCATTTCTTCACGATCCTTTCGCAAAATCCTGTTGACAAACCGCCCCGCTTGTGTTAGAATGGAGCCGTACAACTGTTGTGAGAACATTATACACTAACAACTGTTGCCTGTCAATAGGGTTTCTAACATTTGTTTCGATTCTCCGATTCACACAATTGTTAGATATTGCCCCAGCCGGATTTTTGTCTCTTATGTTCAAAACGGAGGACCACGCTCTGATGGAAACCACCCTCTTCTGGGAAAAATTCCAGACTCTCTGCGCCGAAGCCGGGAAGACCCCCAACGCCGTCGCCCGGGAACTCGGCCTCTCTTCCGCCGTCACCAGCCAGTGGAAACGCCGCGGATCCACCCCGGCCGCCAGGACCCTCGCCCTCCTCGCCGGGTATTTCGGCGTCACCGCGGACGAGCTGATCGGCGTCGGAGGAGGGGGTGCCGGACCGAGAGAGACCGCAGTCTCCTCCGGGAACGCGTCCCCCAGATCCCCGGGAAGCCGGATCTATCACAGCACGGGCAAAAAGATCGGCGTCCTCAGCGCGGTCGGCGCGGGCATCCCCCTCGAGGCGGTGGACGTCTTCGATCAGGACGACCCGGAGGCCTGGGAGGAGATCACGTCCGATCTCGCCCGGGGCGGGGAATTCTTCGCCCTCCGGATCAAGGGCGACAGCATGCTCCCCCGGATCCGCCGGGGCGACGTCGTGATCGTGCGCAAGCAGGACACCGTCGAGGAAGGCGAATGCGCCATCGTCCTCGTCAACGGCAACGAGGGGGTCTGCAAGCGGATCCACTACCGGGACGACGGCATCTCCCTCCTCTCGAACAACGAGGAATACCCCCCCATGACCTTCACCCGCCAGCAGATCCAGGACATGCCCGTCCGGATCGTCGGAAAAGTCGAAGAGATCCGGGGCAAACCGTAATAAGAGTTGGTAGTGGTTAGTGGCTAGTTGCTAGTAGAAGCGGCTGCGCGGAATGAAGAATGAAATTCAGAATTCAGAATTATGAATTAAGAATTGTTTCACGTGAAACATTCTTCCGATATTCCGGCCGCTCCACATCCCAATCCGCCCTCACATTGTCATTCTGACGCACCGACGCAGTCGTGCGCACCGACACAGTCGTGCTGTCAGCGAAGAATCTCCCAGCTTCAAGGCCAACCCATCCTCCATGTGCGGAGATTCTTCGTCGCAGGCTCCTCAGAATGACAACGAGAAGCGCAACGATGGGAGTCAGCCGTCCGAAATCACGATTGTTTCACGTGAAACATCATTCCGATCCCCTGTACATTGTCCCTTTTCCAATGCGCGCCTGAATCACTGCATGTTTCAGCCATCCGAACAGAGACCGCGCGAGGTTGTCTCCCCTCACAGGCTCGTCCGGCTTGAATTTGAAGAAGTCCGCGAAGATCGCTCCATTCTCCGGCTGAACAACCGCGCGTCCCTTCCATCCCAGCGAAGCGGGCGGAGCGCTCCCACTCAAAAACCGAAAACCCCGCACTCCCCGCCCCCGATACGCCTCACCCGTTCTACTAACCACTAACTGCTCCCAACTAACAACTTCAAACAATTAAAGCAAAACGCCATGAACAAAAAAGACCATCTTCCCCGGCTTCTGGTTCTGACCGTCGTGTGCCTGCTCATTGCCGCGGTGTATACCGGACGGCTGCTGTATCTGCAGGTCTCGGGACAGGATTATTACAGCATGTCCGAGCGGGCGGTGTACCGCACCCGCACGGAGGTCATCCAGGCCCAGCGCGGCGAGATCTTCGACCGGAACGGCACCCCCCTCGTCACCAATTCGGAGGCGTACAACATCCGGCTCGACTACGCCACCATGCCCCGGGACAACGAGAGCATCAACACCCTCTTGCTTGACCTCGAGGAGATCGCGGCCCGCATCGGGGAGTCCGACAGGGTCCTGCCGCCCCGGGACTCCCTCACCGTCTCCACCTCCAACGCCGGGATCCGCTTCGAATACCCCGACGGCTTTTTCGGCACGGCCCGCGGACGCCGGTACTCCCGCCTCGTCAGCGAGCTCAACGTGGAGGACGGCGCCGGGATCGAGGACGAAGCCCGGGCGATCATGCTCCACTACGGCATCCTCTCCGCCGACCGGGACCCGGAGACCGGGATCGCGGATTATTACTATAATTATCCCTACGACACCGCCGCGGCCCTCTTCCTCCGCCGCCTGGACATGACCCTCTCCGAATTCTCGAAGACCTCCCCCTATACGATCGCGGAAGACGTCTCCCTCACCTTCCTCGCGGGGATCGGGGAGCTTTATTCCCGCGGCTTCGAGATCAAGAACGAGACCGCCCGGGTCTACCACTATCCGGGCTACCTCTCCCACATCCTCGGCTGGATCGGGCGGATCCCCTCGGACAAGGCGGAGTATTTCGCGGATCTTGGCTACGCCCCGGACACCCTCGTCGGGCGGGACGGATGCGAGGCGGCCTTCGAGGAATACCTCCACGGCACCGACGGAGAGCTCACGATCACCGAGGACGTCTACGGGACCGTCGTCAAGACCGAAGTCACGAAGGAGCCCGTGGCCGGATGCGACCTCTACCTCACCGTCGACATCGACATGCAGGTCGTCGCCGAAAACGCGCTGGCGAAGAACGTCATCCGCATCCGGGCCGAGGCCAATCCCTACAAGGCCCTCACCGGCGAGGACGCCTACGTCGGGGCCCTCACGATCCTCGACCCCTCGGACAACGAGATCATCGCCATCGCCTCCTATCCGACCTACAATCTGGCCACTCTGACGGAGGACTGGGCCTACCTCAATTCCGACGAGCACTCCCCCATGTACAACCGGGCCCTGTTCGGCACCTACGCCCCCGGCTCGACCTTCAAGATCGGCGTCGCCACCGCGGCCCTGATGGAGAAGACCATCACCAAGGACACGGTCATCGACGCCCAGGGCCAGTACATGTACTACGCCGACACCGGCTACACCCCCCGCTGCTGGCTCTACCTCCTCACGGGGCAGGTCCACGGCAAGATCAAGGTGGTGGAGGCGATCCAGGAGTCCTGCAACTACTTCTTCTTCGACGTGGGCCGCCGGCTCACCATCGAGAAGATGAACGAATACTGCCGCCATTACGGACTCGGCCAGCCCACCGGCATCGAGATCCCCGAAAAGACCGGCATCCTCGCGGGCCCGGACTACCGCAACGAGAACGGCCTGAACCCCTGGGGACCCGGCGACACCCTGCAGGCGGCCATCGGGCAGAGCGACAACCTGTTCTCCCCCTTGCAGATCAGCTGCTACATCTCCACGGTCCTCAACAAGGGGACCCGGTACGCGGCGCACATCGTGAAGGAGATCCGCCGCTTCGACACCGGGGAGGCCGTCTTCACCCAGAAGCCCGAGATCCTGGACAAAATCGACGTCTCCGACGAGATCCTCGGCATCGTCAAGGAAGGGATGAAGGGCGTTATGGACCTCGGTTCCGCCGCCTCCGTCTTCGCGGGATATCCCATCCCCATCGGCGGCAAGACCGGCACCGCCCAGGTCTCCCAGTTCAAGTCCGACAACGGCATCATCACGGCCTTCGCGCCCTTCGACGATCCGGAGATCATCGTGACCTGCGTGATCGAGCAGGCGTCCGGGGGCACCGAGGCGGGCTACTCCATCCGGGACATCTTCGACTATTATTTCGACGTGGACGGGATCCGCGCGGCCGAAGAAGCGAAGCGGGCGGAAGAGGAAGCGCAGAGAGCCGCCGAAGAAGCCGCCCTCGCCGAAGCCGAAGCCGCGTGGCTCGCATCCCAGGGCGGGGACGAAGAGGAGGAAGAAGAGCCCGAAGAGACCGCCGCACCCGAGGCCGACGAACCCGAAGAGACCCCGGAGCCCGAACCCGCGTCAAACGGAAGCGACGGCGCCGGCTGGGAGATCGACCTGCCCTTCGATCCCACGCCCTACGGAGAACCGGAGCCCGAACCCGAGCCGGAATTCGACTATGTCCCCTCCGCCGGGCAGGACGACGGAGAACTCCCCTTCGACGACGGTTCCCAGTGGCTACTGCCGTAAATCTTCCCTTCTCGAAGGGAAATAAGGTATGAAACGCTACGCGTTTCGGATTTATGTCCCTGCGCGGGACGGCGGCACGGGGGACCATCTCAGGCCGAAGCCCCCCTGTGCGGGTCCCTTGGCCGTATGGCATAACCTTACCGCTCGTACCTAAATCGAAATTCGACAGCGCATCCCACGTCCTCGCGCGGTCTCTGTTCGTGCAGCCGAAACATGCGCAGACAAGTCTGCGGCCTCCGGCAGCGTTTCAGGCGCGCATTACACAGGACGCGCGGACGGGAAGTCAAAACTGTTTCCTCATCCTCGCGCACATACTCAGATTCAGATCCGTGTGCAGACAGAACCGCGCAATCGAAAACCTGTCCGGGCGAAACATGAAGTTTTGTCGGGGAATGTTTCACGTGAAACAATTCAGAATTCTTCATTCTGAATTCTGAATTCATTCCTAATTCCTCTATTTCCGCCCGCTCACTCGTTCTACTAACCACTAGCCCCTCCCAACTAACAACTTCCATCTCCTCCGGAGGTCCTTATGCCCGCATTCACACCGGATATCGAAAAAATCCAATCCGTCCTCCGGGAGCTTTACCCGGACGCGGTCTGCTCCCTCGAATACGCGGGGGATCCCTGGAGACTGCTGATCGCCGCGCGGCTTTCCGCCCAGTGCACCGACGAGCGGGTGAACATCGTCTGCGTCCCGCTGTTCGAAGCCTTCCCCGACGTGCGGGCGATGGCGGAAGCGGATCCTGAAGCGGTGGAGGAGATCGTCCGTCCCTGCGGCCTGTACCACACCAAAGCCGCCTCCTGCATCGCCATGTCGCAGATCATCCTCCGGGACTTTGACGGAAAGGTCCCCGACACCATGGAAGACCTGCTCTCCCTGCCCGGGGTGGGCCGCAAGATCGCCAATCTGCTGCTGGGAGACTGCTTCGGCAAGCCCGGCATCGTGGCGGACACCCACTGCATCCGTCTGAACGGCCGCTTCGGATTCTACCCCGAGACCCTGAAAGACCCCCTCCGGGTCGAAAAGATCCTTTCGGAGATCGTCCCCCGGGAAGATCAGGCCGCCTACTGCCACCGCATGGTCCTTTTCGGAAGGGACACCTGCACCGCGAGAGCGCCGAAATGCGGGGATTGTCCCCTGAAGCCGTACTGCCTGCGCGGGAACCGGAGCTGAGAACATCCGCCGGCCCGCTGACCATTCAATCCACATGACCGTCACAACCGCAATTTACGAAAACTGGCGCAACATCGCGTCCGCGCGGGTGGAATTCTCGCCGGGGATCAACGTGCTCTGGGGCATGAACGCCCAGGGCAAGTCGAACATCCTCGAGGGGATCTATTTCTTCGCCCGGGGACGTTCCTTCCGGGGTGCCCGGGAAAAGGAGCTCGTGCGGTTCGGCAGCGAATTCGCCCGTGCTTCCCTCTCCTTCCGCCGGGACGGATACGAAAACGACACCGCCCTCGAAGCCGTCCTCCCCCTCTCCGGACGCAAGAGGCTGACCCGGAACGGAGCGCCCCTCTCCTCCGCGGCCGAAATGGTGGGGAATTTCCGGGCCGTTCTCTTCACGCCCTCGAATCTGTCGGTCGTCTCCGGGGGACCGGGGGAGCGGCGGGCGTTTCTCGACATCGCGCTCTCCCAGATCTCCGGGGACTATCTGCTCTGGCTCCGCCGGTGGACGAAGCTCCTCGCCGAACGCAACGCGCTGATCCGCCGGGCCGGGGAGGGGGAATCCGTGTCGGCGGAGGAATGGGCGGTCTACGCCGAAGGGCTCGCGGAGTGCGGCGCGTGGATCGCGTGCTACCGGGCGGATTACGTCTCCCTGCTCGCCGGGGCGGTGGGACGCTATTTCGCCGGCATGACCGGAGGCGCGGAGATCCCCGGGCTGGAGTACCGCTCCCACGCGCTGGAAGAGACTTCCGAGAATCTGCCGAAGCCGCTGACCGATCCGCGCTCCCTGACCTCCGCCCCGCCGGATCCGGGACCCCTGAAAACCCGGCTGACCGCGTACCGGGACCGGGAGATCGCCGCCGGATCGACCCTCTGGGGGATCCACAAGGACGACGTGCTCCTCTCCCTCAACGGAAGGGAAGCCCGGACCTACGCCTCCCAGGGCCAGCAGCGGTCCCTCGTCCTCTCGATGAAGCTCGGGGAGGCAGAGATCGCGAAGACCGTCGGCGGGGAATATCCGGTGATCCTGCTCGACGACGTGTTCTCCGAACTCGACGAAAACCGCCGCCGCTTCATCCTCGACGCCCTGGCCCGGGAAGACGCCGCCCCCCGCCAGATCATCGTCACCTCCTGCGAGCCGGACATCATCCCCGGAGCCAGAGCGGAACACGTGAATTTCCGGCACGTCGAAGGAGGAAAGGTGAGCGAGAGTTAGTAGTGGTTAGCGGCTAGCGGCTGGTAGAACCGTCAGCCGAGACCGCTCGCTCAATAAACCCGCCTGTTTCACGTGAAACATTCTTCCGAAATTTCGGCCGCTGCACGTCTCATACCGCCCTCACTTTGTCATTCTGACGCACCGACACAGTCGTGCGCACCGACGCGGTTGTGCTGTCAGCGAAGAATCTCCCAACTTCAAGGCCAACTCATCCTCCACGTGCGGAGATTCTTCGTCGCGGGCTCCTCAGAATGACAAAGAAAAGCGAAACGACGGGGGTCAGCCGTCCGAAATCACGAATGTTTCACGTGAAACAACGGAGAACGGTTCTTCTAGCTGCTAGCCGCTTTCGACTACTAACTCCTAATTCCGTTCTACTAACCACTAACTACTCCCAACTAACAACTTCCATGATCGTTCTTTCCGTCCTTCACTCTCCCTCCTCCGTTCTCGTTTCCCTCGGGCCCGACGATGCTGTTTCGGGCGGTTCGGGGGAAGTTTTCGCGCTGTCTCCGGGGGAATGGAAGCGGCTGGAGCGGTCCCTCGGCGGGGGGGAGGATTCGCCCTTCCTCGTTCCGGGACAGCCGGTGGACGAGCCGGTCTACGACGCGATCCGGGACGCCGCCGACCGCACGAAAGCCCTCCGGGACGCGGCGAATCTCTTGAATTTCTCCGACCGGAGCCGCCGCGCGCTGATCCGCCGCCTGAAAGAACGGGGACACGCCGCCGGGGCCGCGGAATACGCCGTTTCGTACCTTGAAAAGAAAGGCTTCCTCAACGACCGCGCCGCCTGCGAACAGTACGCCGCCTCCGCCGTCAGATCGAAGCGCGTCGGCCGCCGCCGGATCGAAGCGGATCTTCTGGCGAAGGGATTCTCCCGGGAGGACGCGAAAGCCGCCGCCGGATCCGTCCCCGAAGAAGACCTCCGCGCCGCCCTGGACTGGCAGATCCGCCGGAATTATCCCGTTCTCCTTGAAAAAGACGCCGACCCCGCCGAAAGGAGAAAAGCCGCCGCCGCCCTGATGCGGAAAGGCTTCGAGGCGGAAGAGATAAGGAAAAGAGTTAGGAGTGAAGAGTGAGGAGTTAGGAGTGGGGAATTCAGAATTCAGAATGAAGAATTGTTTCACGTGAAACAACGGAAAACGGTTCTGCTGGCCGCTAGCCGCTTTCAACTCCTCACTCCCATTTCCCTTCCGGGATTTTTTTATTTTTTTCTCTCTTCCCCTATGAATTTTCCGCGATCTATGGTATAATTTATAGAAAAGGAATCCCCGGAGGAGAACCGTATGGAACAAATCTATACCATTCCCGTCAACGAGGCGTTCGAGAAGGTCCGGGACGGCGCCGGGATCTGCCCGTTCTGCCTGCTCTACAACAAGCTGGAAGCCAACGAGCTGGATCTCATCCTAGGCGCGTCCGCGATGGAGCCCGACGTCCGGATCAAGACCAACGAGCTCGGCTTCTGCGACACCCATTTCGGCCTGATGTTCCGCCGCTCGAAGAGACTCCCCCTCGCTCTGATGATGGAGAGCCTTCTGAACGAGGGCGTGGCGAAGGATCTCGAGGGCTCGACCGGCATGTTCGTGCAGAAGACCGGCGACGCGGTGGCGAAGAAGCTGGACCGGCGCGCCCACTCCTGCTACGTCTGCGAGCGGATCGAGAACAATTTCCTGCACATGCTCGAAACGGCGGCCCTTCTGTGGCAGAGCGACTCCGCGTTTCAGGAGAAGGCGAAGGCCGCGCCCTATTTCTGCATGCCCCACTACGCCCGGTTCATCCAGGCCGCGAAGGACCGGCTGTCGAAGAAGGATTTCGCGGAGTTCTTCGTGGCGATGAACGGCATCGAGAAAAGCTATCTCGAAGAACTGCGGGGCGACGTCAGCTGGTTCTGCAAGAAATTCGACTACCGCTACGAAAACGAACCCTGGGGGAACGCGAAGGACGCCCCCGAACGCGCGAGGCTCTTCCTCACGGGGACACTCCACGTGGAGGAGGAGGACGTCAAAAAAGCCTCCGACGGCCTGACTTAAGATCATCCCTTTCCGAAGGGAAAGCGGACAAAGGTTTCACGTGAAACAATTCTTAATTCTTCATTCTGAATTCACTCCCAATTCCTAATTCCGAAAGGAGCCTGTCATGGAAGATTCTGTCAACTACGCGGAATACACCGTCACCAAAAAAGCGGAGGGAACCAATCTCCGGAAGCGCATCATCCTCATCGCCGCGTACCTGCTCTACATCGCCGTGGTCGTCGTCATCGTCAAAGTGACACAGGGCGGCGGCGCCATGCTGGGATTTCTCTTCTTCCTGCTCTTCGTCATCCTCGTCTTCTTCACCTGGAAGCTGGCGAAGGAGGACCGGAAATACGAATGCCTGAACGCGAAGCTCGTGATTTCCGAACTGAACGAGGGCATCGGATCCAAGCCGAAGGTCGTCTCCGAAGAGCTCATCTCCGCCTATTCCATCATCGCGCCCGTCACCGACGAATACAAGGACAAGTGGTCCGCCGCCGACGAGGTGAAGGACTTCCGCGGCGACACAAAGAGCCCCGACTCCTATTTCGCCCGGCTCGAGAAGGACGGCAAATCCACCGTCATCTTCTTCGAAGTGACCAACAAAATGCTCAAGGTCATGAAGTTTTACAACTCCAAGGGCACGGTCGTCACCACCGTCAGAAGGTGAGTCCCCGGCATAATCCGGACAGCCGCTGCGTATGCTGTGGTATCACTTCCAGCAGACGGAGCGGTTTCCTGCTATGCTCATCCGATCCCGGTTTTTGCGGTATGCCTCCCTTTTCGTCTCTGTCCTGATCCTCGTTCTCCCGTCGGGATGCTCCTCGGATCCCGGGGAAGGCCCCCGCGAAGATCTGTTTTCCCGGATCCGGTCCCGGGACGCGGCGTTCACCCTCGTGCTCCCCTCCGCCACCAATCAGGGGGAGGACCTCCTCTGCGCCGGGGAACGGACGGGGGATCGGGTGGTCCTCGCGGCGGTCTCCCCGGAGAGAAGCGTGGGGCTGACGGCGGAGATCACCATGCCGGGGGCGGATCCCCTCTCCTGGTCCGATCCGCGGAACTGGACCGTCACCCTCACAGGTCCCGGATTCCCCTCTCCCGCCCCGGTGGATCCGGAAGCCGCCCTGTTTCTGCGTTCCGTCTGTTCCCTGCTGTACGGACCGGAGGAGCCGGGATCGGATCGGGGAACGTCCGATCTGCCCCTCAAAGTCTCCCTGTTCGTCCCCGCCGTGGGGAAAAGCGGATCCGGGGAGGGAGAGGAGATCTTTCTCTCGGACGGCCGCGGGACGCTGGTCCTCTCCCCCGACGGGATGCCCGTCCGGCTGATCTGCGCCGATCTCGGGGGAAACCGGCGGACGGTGCGGATCGAAGACTACCGGTTTGAGGACGGGCAAAAATGATCCCGCGTTTTTGAAACTATTCTTGCTCTAAAACGATAACTCTGATAAGGTTGGATAGCTAAATTGGTGTGCTCAGGTCTCGACGACACGTTATTGGTATAACTTTTCCCTATCCACATCAGAAGTTTCTTGCCAGGCTTCTTTTCAAAGAAGCCGCGTCTCCTTTATGCCGAAAACAAACATAAGAAAGCTGAAACCATGAAGCAGAAAAACTCCGCCACCATTTCCCGCGCCGCGCTCCTTTCGAACTACGCGGCGGTCGATTCGATCCTGACCTCCGGGTCCAGAAAAGCCGGGATCCGCAAACCGAAGATCATCTGCGTCGTCAAGGCGGACGCCTACGGACACGGGATCGCCGCGGTCTCCTCCGCTTTGGGGGAAGCCGGATGTGATTTCTTCGCCGTCTCCTCCGAGGACGAGGCCGTCGAGCTGCGCGAACTGGAACTCCGCTGCGGACGCCACCCGGAGATTCTGATCCTCGGGCACGTCATGCCGGAGAACGTGGACGAAATGATCGCCCGGGACATCACCTGCGCCGCGGTCTCCCCGGACAACGCGCGGGAGCTCTCGGAAGCTGCCGCCGCCCACAACCGGCGGGGAAGACGGATCCGCGAGGACTCCCTCAAGATCCACATCAAGCTGGACACGGGCATGAACCGGGTGGGATTCGCGGCGGATCCGGACAGGCTGGCGGGCACCGTCGAGGACATCGAAGCGGCGGCGGCGGACCCGAATCTCACGGTGTCGGGGATCTTCACCCACTTCGCCTGCGCGGACGACGAGCTGATGGACGGGCAGATCCTCGAGGGATGCGAGGACTGCGGCGGCTACACCATGCTCCAGCTCGGGCGGTACCGGGCGGCGGTGGACGCGCTCACGAGACGGGGGATCGACGTGGGACTGCGGCACTGCGCGAATTCCGCGGCGGCCCTGACCTGCCCCGACGCTTATTTCGACGCGGTCCGGGCGGGGGTGGTCCTCTACGGCCTGATGCCGGACGGAAAGGAAGATCCCCGGTTCCGCCCCGCCATGCGCTTTGATTCCACGGTCGTGCACATCCACCGCCTCGCGCCCGGAGAACGGGTGAGCTACGGAGCGGAATTCACGGCCGAACGCCCGACGGTCCTCGCCACAGTGGGGGCCGGATACGCCGACGGATTCGAGCGGGCCTACCGTGGATGCGCCGTGAAGATCGGAGGGCTCCCCTACCGTCAGGTGGGCCGGATCTGCATGGACCAGTTCATGGCGGACGTCACCGAACCCATCGGCAAACCCGCTCCCTCCTCGCCTCCCGCCGTCGGAGAACCCGTCACCCTCTTCGGAGGGGACAGCGGCGAATCCGTCAACGCCCTCGCCCGCACCGCCGGAACCATCAACTACGAGGTCGTCTGCAAAGTCTCCAAACGCGTCCCGAGAATCGTGGAATGAGGAGTGGTTAGCGGTTAGCGGCTGGTGGCTGGTAGAACCGTTCTCCTTTGTTTCACGTGAAACAATTCTTAATTCATCATTCTGAATTCATTCCTAATTCCTAATTCACTCCTAACTCCTCACTCCTAACTCCTAACTCTTCTAACAACTGCCTACTTCCAACTACCATCTAAAACTCCCGGGGGTACTCCATTGGTATACCGAAACATCCTCGAAGCCATCGGCCGCACGCCGCTCATTCTGCTGAACCGCCTCGCGCCGGAGAACGGAGCGCGGATCCTTGTTAAATTCGAAGGGCTCAACGTCGGAGGGTCCGTCAAGACCCGCACCGCCTATAATATGATCCTCGCCGCGGAGGAAGCCGGACTGCTGACGCCGGACTCCGTCATCGTCGAGCCGACCAGCGGGAATCAGGGCATCGGACTGGCCCTCGTCGGAGCGGTCCGCGGCTACCGCACCGTCATCATCATGCCCGACTCCGTCAGCGAAGAGCGGCGCAAGCTCGTCACCCACTACGGCGCAGAGGTCCTCCTCGTCCACGACGCCGGGAACATCGGCCAGTGCATCGAGGCGTGCATCGCCCTCGCGGAGGACATGAAGAAAAAGGACCCCCGGGTCTACGTCCCCCAGCAGTTCGAGAATCCCGCCAACCCGGCAGTCCACCGCTCCTCCACCGCCCGGGAGATCATCGAAGATCTGAAAGAGGCGGGGATCGGCCCGGTGGACGGATTCTGCTCCGGCATCGGGACGGGGGGCACCATCACCGGGATCGGGGAGACCCTGCGCGCCGAATGGCCGGACATGAAGATCTGGGCCGTCGAGCCGGAGAACGCCGCGATCCTCTCGGGGGGATCCATCGGCACCCACGTCCAGATGGGCATCGGCGACGGCGTGATCCCCGCGGTCCTGAACCGGGACATCATCGACGGGCTCTGCGTGATCGGCGACGGGGAGGCCATCGGCACCGCGAAAGCCCTCGCGTCCGAAGAAGGCATCCTCTGCGGCATATCCAGCGGAACCAACGCAGCGGCCGCCATCCGCATGGCAAAAGAACTCGGCCCCGGCAAAACGGTGGTCACCATCCTCCCCGACACCGCCGAACGGTATTTCTCGACGCCGCTGTTTGAATGAGGAACAAGGAGTTTAGTAGTTAGTAGTTGAAAGCGGCTAGTGGCTAGCAGAACGAGAATCAGGAATGAGGAATTGGCGGATGTTTCACGTGAAACAATCGTGATTTCGTTCTGTTTTTCCCGAAACGATTCTTCATTCAGGCCGAATCCCGTCCGTCGCCGCTTCTCTTTGTCATTCTGAGGAGCCTGCGACGAAGAATCTCCGCACATGAAGGATGGGTTGGCCTTGAAGCTGGGAGATTCTTCGCTGACAGCACAACTGCGTTGGTGCGCACGACTGCGTCGGTGCGTCAGAATGACAAAGTGAGGGCGGAACGGGACATGCGGCGGCCTAACCGGAGAAAATGTTTCACGTGAAACAATTCTTCATTCTTCATTCTGAATTCTGAATTTCATTCCTCATTTCCGCCCGCTCACTCGTTCTACTAACCACTAACTACTCCCAACTAACAACTTCCTCGGAGGCTCTCATGTCCTTCTCCCTGCCGTTTTCCGTCGCGCTTCTCCAGCTTGCGGCGGAGGGATCGCCCGAAAAGAATCTCGCGAAAGCCGTCCAGGCCTGCCGGGAAGCGAAGAGCCGGGGGGCGGATCTCGCGCTGCTGCCGGAGATGTATTCGATGGGGTACGACCTCTATGCCCGGCCCGCCGAAGACTGGCTCGCGGAAGCCATCCCCCCCGATTCGGAATACGTCCGAGCCCTCGCCGCACTGGCGGATGAGCTCGATATGGCGGTGGGCGTGACCCTGCTCGAGAAGACGGAGGCCGCGCCTCGCAATACCCTCCTTCTCTTCGACCGGCACGGGGAACTGCGCCTCCGCTATTCGAAAGTCCACACCTGCGATTTCGGCCCGGAGCGGCACCTGACGCGGGGCGGGAGCTTCCCGGTCTGCTCCCTCGATACGGCGAAGGGGGACATCCGGGTCGGCGCCATGATCTGCTACGACCGGGAATTTCCGGAGTCCGCGCGGCTTCTGATGCTCGGCGGGGCGGAGCTCATCCTCGTCCCGAACGCCTGCCCGATGGAGCAGAACCGCCTGTCCCAGCTCCGGGCCCGGGCCTATGAGAACATGACGGCCATCGCCACCTGCAATTATCCCGCCGGAGAACCGAAGCGCGCCCCGGACTGCAACGGACACTCGACCCTCTTCGACGGCGTGGCCTATTTCGAGGGCTTCGAAGGCTCCCGGGACACCTGCGTCCTGGAAGCGGGGGAGGAGGAGGGCGTGTACGTCGGCACCTTCGACCTCGACATGCTCCGCCGCTACCGCCGGAAGGAAAATCAGGCCGACACCTTCCGCCGCCCCGAACTCTACGCCCCCCTGACGGAGGAAAACGTCGCGGAAGAGTTCAGACGGAAAGGGAGAAGGGGAAATGAGGAGTTCTGAGTGGTCAGCGGCTAGTGGCTAGTGGCTAGCACGATTTTTTATCTTATTGTATAGGGAGGAGGCAGTATTCAGAAGTCTGAACTTCACGGTTCTACTAACTACTAACCACTATCAACTAACTCCTAAATCTGCCACTCCTAATTCCTCACTCTTAACTCCTTCTCCCCTCCGATCCCGCTTTCCGTCCGGGCGAAGAGGACCGCGTCTCCGAACAGCCGGACATATACGACCGCGCGGCCCCGGTTCGTCCGGCGGTATTTTGCGGCGTAGGGGGTCAGATCGTCCGGGGAGCCGTTTTCGATGCCCGCGATCTCCCCGTCCCCGAGAAGCTGGAAGCGGATCTCCTCGTCCGCGGCGGGGGTGCCTTCCGCGTCGGCCAGCAGGACTTCGATCTGAGCCATCCGGACAGCGGGAGACGATTCGCCGGGAGCCGGGATTTCCCCGTTCTGCGGCTTCCACTCGGTGAGGATCAGCCGTTCCGCTCTGCCGGGGGTGCGGAGGACGTCGGCGACGGGGGTGGAATCCGGGTTTTCGGCGGGTTTTCCGTGCGGCATGAGGACGACGGCGGCGAGCTCTCCGTCCTCGTAGGGGACCTCCCAGGCAACGCGGTACGGATCCGGGACCTTTCCGGCTTCCCGGGCTTTTTCGGCCTCCTCAGCCGGGTCCTTCACGCCGAGGGATCTGCCGTTCAGAAAGAGCTCGACCTTCCCCCCGAAAGCCGCGGCGTCGGTGCAGCAGGAGACGCGCATCAGCGGATGGACCGGGTCGGTCAGGCGGGGATCCGGCTCTTCCTCGGGCTCCTCCCGGCGGCGTCTTCCGTTCCTCTGGGGCATCGGGGGCCAGATATGCCACGAGGCCCGCTCCACGTCCGGGGAATCCCAGCGGATCAGGGCGGGACAGGCGGAGAGCTTCACAAAGGGCCGGTCCGCGCCTTCGCTCCACATCGCCCGGCGGTGCCAGAAATTCGGCTTCGGGAATCCCGCGAGATCCAGGATCCCGGCCTGGGAGATCCGCATGGGCCAGCCGGGGCACTCCCCGAGAAAGTCGACGCCGGTCCAGAGGAACTGCCCGCAGATGTAGTCGTTGTCCCGCACGAAGGCCCATTCCCGCGCGCCCTTGCCGTTCTCGCTGCCGTAGATCACCCGGCCGGGGTATTTCCGGTGGTCCTCCTCATAGAACTGTTCCTTGTAGTTGTAGCCGACAACGTCCAGCGCGTCCGCGTACCCCGTGCGGTTGGAGAGCTCGGGGAAGGAGAGAGCGCTCGTGACGGGCCGGGTGGAGTCCAAGGCGTGCACGATGTCCGTGAGTTCCTTCGCCATCACCGCGAGACGGGAGGCGTCGGGCTTCTTGTCGTCGTACCGGCGTTCGGCCGCGGGCTTGCCGCCGTCGTTGTTGCCGAGGACCTCGTCGAAGAGGGGCGTGACGTAGGGGTCGTTGGGGTAGTCGATCTCGTTGCCGATGCTCCAGAGGATCACCGACGGGCGGTTCCGGTCCCGCTTCACCATGGCTTCGAGGTCCGCCCGGTGCCAGGCCGGGAAGTCCTCGGCGTAGCCGTACCGCTTCGGGGGGTAGACGTTGTGTCCCTGCCACCACTTGTTTTTCGGGCCCTCCCATTCGTCGAAGGCCTCGTCCATCACGAGAAATCCCATCTCGTCGCAGAGGTCGAGGAGAGCGGGATCCGGAGGATTGTGGGCGGTGCGGATCGCGTTTGTCCCGGCCGCCCGGAAGGCTTCGAGCCTCCGCCGCCAGACCTCCTTCGGGACCGCCGCGCCGAGAGCTCCCGCGTCATGGTGCACGCAGACGCCTTTCAGCTTCACGTTTTCCCCGTTCAGCCAAAATCCCGTGTCCCCGTCGAAGCGGATCGACCGGATCCCGACCCTGATCCGCCGCTCGTCCCGGACCCGGCCCTCCTTCCATGTCCGCCCGACGAGGGTGTACAGAGCGGGATCGGCGGGGCTCCACAGCGCGGGATCTTCGACGGTCAGTATCGCGGTCCCTCCGGCTTTTTCCGGCAGGGATTCCGCCGACGCGCATTCCGTCCCGTCCGGATCAAGAAGAGCGAAGGAGACCCGGTCCGGCTCTCCGGCGGCCTCATATTCGATATTCAGGACGGCGGAACTCCGGTCTTCCGAAATCTCCCGGGTCGAGCAGAAGATCCCGTCGGTCTCGAAGGACACGGGATCGGAGAGCTCGAGGGTCACGTCCCGGTAGATCCCGCTGCCGGTGAACCACCGCGAATCCGCCGTCTGCTCGTGCTCGACCCGCACCGCGAGGACGTTCTCCCCGGGCCGCGCGAAGGGGGTGATGTCGTAAGTGAAGGTCGAATACCCGTAGGGCCGCTTCCCGAGGTAGTTCGAATTGATCCAGACGGCGGAATTTTTGTAGACCCCGCCGAAGGTCACGCGGACCCGCATCCCCCCCACGTCCTCCGGGAGATCGAAATGCTTCCGGTACCAGGCCGTCCCCCCGGGGAGATAGCCCGTCCCGCTGGAATGCGCGCGGTCGAAGGGATGCTCCACCGACCAGTCGTGGGGAAGCGTCACCCGCCTCCATGCCCTGTCGTCCCAGCCCATGTAGTCCGCCCCCGCCTCGTCCCCGAGGTGAAAGAGCCAGTTCGCGCCCAGATTGATGATCCTGCCCATGAGAAAACCCTTTCCGCATGTCGTTACGGGTACAGGATAGCATAAAGTTCCGGTTTGCGCAAGAGGAAAGCGGGAAAAAGTTGCTGGTTGGAAGCGGCTAGCGGTTAGTAGAACCGTCAGCCGGAGTTGATTGGGAAGTGACAGACGGTTTGTTTCACGTGAAACATCGGCCAATTCTTAATTCATCATTCTGAATTCTGAATTTCATTCCTCACTCCTCACTCCTAACTCGTTCTACTAGCCACTTCCAACTACCAACTTCCATTTCCCTCTTGACAAACCCTTCCTTCTGTGCTATACTAAGCGGGAATTGACAAGTCAACATTCAATTTCCCGAACCAATTCCGGGAAGTCGGAAGGAGCGCGGCATTGACAGCGGAAGCAGAAACAGCAATTGCGCCGGGGATCGGGGAGAGAGCGGAGATCCCGCCTCGCGCGGAAAAGGGCGGAATCCCCGCGGAACCGCTCGGTGAGCCGTTCGACGAGCGGTTCATCCGGTTCTCCCACGCGACGGAATCCGTCCTCAAGGCGATCACCCGGTACAAGAACGACTGCCTGAACCGGTTCGGCCTCAGAGGGATGCACCTGATGACGATGATCTCCCTCTACCGGGACGGGATCGAAACGGGCGGCGGACGGGGCCTGACCTCCTCGGATCTCTGCCGGATCTGCGCGGTGGACAAGGCCTTCGTCTCCCGGGTCACCGGGGAGCTGAAACGGCTCGGGTATCTCGATTCGGCGGGGAACGGCGGGCGGTACAACGCGCGGGTTTCCCTGACGGAGCGGGGCCGGGCCGTGACGCGGGAGATCTACGCCCTTCTGAACGACGCGGTCTCGCGGATCACCCGGGACGTCCCGGCGGAGGATGTGGAGACCTTCTACGGGGTCCTCGCCCGGTTCGGGGAGAATCTGGCACAGCTGAACGGAAAGAGCGTCCCCGAACCCGGAGAAGAACCGGACGGAAACTGAACGAACCCCTGCGCCGCCGTTTTGGATCAGCGGGCAAAAATCATCAAGAGCGGATAAAATAAGGAGATCATCTGGCATGAGCGCGAAACAGTACTACGTACGCAACCACAAAAAAACCGAGCGGAACTTCATCCCCGCCTCCGATATCGCGGAATACCTCGCCAACCTCGCGGGGCACGGAGACAAGACGATGTTCGTCTGGAAGGAAAAGGGCGAACGGCACGAGATCACCTACACGGACTTCACCGACGAGGTCCGGCGCTTCTCCCTCGGCCTGTCGGAGACCTTCGCCGGCGAATCGAAGGACAAGGTGCGGATCTCGGTGATCGGCGAGACTTCCCCCCGCTGGTTCGCCTCCTATCTGGCGATCATCGCGGCGGGCTTCACCGCGGTCCCGATGGACAAGGAACTGGCGATCTCCGAGATCTCCAACTTCTTCTCCTTCGCGGGGATCAACGCCGTCGTGTACTCCCCCTCCTTCAACGAGCCGATGGAGCAGATCGCCGTGGGGCATCCCTCCCTGCGCCTCCTCATCCCCCTGAAGGCCCCCGATACGGACGCGGCCCCGGGGCTGAACCGGCTGTCCTTCGACGACATCCTCGCCCTCGGGCAGGAATGCGGCCGTGAATTCGAGCCGGACACGGACCGGGAGCGGGTGACGGAGCTTCTCTTCACCTCCGGGACCACCGGAAGCTCGAAGTGCGTGATGCTCTGCCAGCGGAACATCTTCTCGATGATGAACTCCGCCTGCGAAACGGTGCCCTTCCGGCCGGACGACGTGCTGATCTCCGTCCTCCCGCTCCACCACACCTACGAGCTGGGCGCCACCTTCATGGCGGGCTGCAACTACGGGATGACGATCTGCATCAACGAATCCCTGCGCTATCTGATGCGGGAATTCCAGGAATACAAGCCCACGGGGATGGTCCTCGTCCCTCTCTTCGTCACCACGATGTACAAGAAGATCCTCGCGGAGGCGAAGAAGGCCGGGAAGGACAAGATCCTCACCGGCGCGACGAAAGCCGCTCACGCCCTCTCCCGCATCGGCGTGGACATGAGCCGGAAACTGTTCGGCGACGTGCGGGATTCCTTCGGCGGGAATCTCGAAAAGATCGTCAGCGGAGGCGCGCCCCTGAACCCGGAACTGATCCAGATCTTCGAGACCTTCGGCATTTCGATCTACGAGGGCTACGGGATCACGGAATGTTCTCCCCTCGTGGCCGTGACGCCGTATTACAAGCGCAAGCCCGGTTCCGTGGGTCCGGCGGTCCCCTGCTGCGAGGCCCGGATCGCGGACGGCACAGTGGACGAGAACGGCTTCGAGGTCGGCGAGATCCAGGTGAAGGGCGAGAACGTGATGGTCGGCTACATGAACAACGAGGAGGCCAACGAGAACGCCTTCACCGAGGACGGCTGGTACCGCACCGGCGACCTCGGCCACATGGATTCCGACGGGTATATCACCATCACGGGACGGCTGAAATCGGTGATCGTCCTCGACAACGGCAAGAACGTCTTCCCGGAGGAGATCGAGGAGTATCTCGCGGACATCGACCTGATCGCGGAGGCGGTGGTGGTCGGGCGCGAGGAGGAAGACGGCGTGAAGCTGACGGCCCTGATCTTCCCGAACTACGCGAAGTACCCGGAGATGCAGGAGAACGACTTCCGCGCCGAGATCCAGAAGCGCATCACGGCCCTGAACAAGAAGCTCCCCTCCTTCAAGCAGATCCACAAGCTCGAATTCCGCAAGACCGAATTCGAAAAGACCACCACGAGGAAGATCAAGAGACACCTGGTGAAATGAGTTGTTAGTGGCCAGTGGCTAGTAGAACCGTCAGCCGTGAGCCGCTCACTCGAAAAAAACTGACTGTTTCACGTGAAACAAAAATCGTTCGGTAAGATCGCATTGATCCCGCCGAACGATTTCGTTTTTTCTGTCAGAGCCGGAGAGTGAGGACAATTCCTCATTCCCAACTCGTTCTACTAACCACTAGCCGCTTTCAACTAATCACTTCTTATCGTGTGCAGAAAGCATGGGCTCCGCCTCGGGGGTTTTCTTTGTGATGATCCGGCCGGCGTAGTTTTTCGTGATCTTCACGACCAGGCCGGAGAGGCAGACGACGCCGATGAGGTTCGGGATCGCCATGAGGCCGTTGAAGGTGTCGGAGAGGTCGATGGCGAGGGATGCGTCGAGGGCGGACCCCGCGAGGATCATCGCCACGAAGAGGATCTTGTAGACGAGGGTGGATTTCGTGCCGAAGAGGAATTCCCAGGCCTTCGTGCCGTAGAAGCTCCAGCCGAGGACCGTGGTGAACGCGAAGAGGGACACGGCGACGGCGATGAAGATCCCGCCGAAGGTGCCGAAATTCGCCTTGAAGGCCTCGGTGGCGAGTCCGAGCTTGGTGACGCCGGAGATGGATTCGCCGGTCTCGAGGCTGACGACGCCGCTCGTGAGGATGACGAGGGCCGTGCAGGTGCAGACGATGATGGTGTCGGCGAAGACCTCGAAGATGCCCCAGAGGCCCTGCACGACGGGTTCCTTCACGTCGGAGGCGGAGTGGACCATGACGGAGGAGCCGAGGCCCGCCTCATTGGAGAACACGCCCCGCTTGAAGCCCCACTGCATGGCCTTCGCGATCACGGCGCCTGCGATGCCGCCCGCTGCGGATTTGAAGCTGAACGCGCCCTTGAAGATCGCGGCGAACGCGGGGCCGACGCCCTTGTAGTTCATGGCGATGATGACGAGGGAGCCGATGATATAGAAGACCGCCATGAAGGGGACGATCTTCTCGTTGGTCTCGGCGATCCTGCGCAGGCCGCCGATGATGACGAGGGTGGCGAGGATCATGACGATGATGCCGGTGACGAGCCCGACGATCTTGCCGTCCGCCGAGGGGACGAGGGTGCCGACGCTCTCGGTGATGGAGACGACCTGGCCCATGTTCCCGATGCCGAAGGAGGCGAGGACCGCGAAGATCGAGAAGAGCACCGCGAGGACCTTACCGGCGATCTTGCCGTACTTCATCTTGCCGACGCCGTCCCGGAGGTAGTACATCGCGCCGCCGGACCACTCGCCCTTTTCGTTCCTTCTGCGGAAGAAGATGCCGAGGACGTTTTCGGAGTAGTTGGTCATCATGCCGACGATGGCCGCGACCCACATCCAGAACACCGCGCCGGGGCCGCCCATGGTGATGGCATACGCGACGCCCGCGATATTGCCCGTGCCGATGGTGGCCGAGAGCGCCGTACATAGCGCCTGGAACTGGGAAATGGAGTGCTTGTCCCCGCTCTGACGGATGGCTTTGGAGCGGAAGAGCCCGCCGATGGTGGTCTTCCACATGTGGCCGAACCGGCGGAACTGGAAGAATCCGGTGAGGATGGTCATGAGCACGCCCGTGCCGATGAGGAGCACCAGCGCGGGAACGCCCCACACAACGCCGTTGACCGCCGAATTGACGGAGGAAAGACCGTCGAGGAATGCCTGCATAAATACACCGCCTTTTATGAAATATGGGGAATACGCGGCTTCTTTGAAAATGAAGCCCTGCCGAACAAGTTCCGCACACCGACGCAGTCGTGCTGGCCTCCGGCAGAGATTCAGGCGCGCATTGGGCACAGGTGCCGCATCCGGTATGTGAAGCGAAAATTGTTCGGGCCTTCCCTTTTTTGCGCGATCATACCGTCCGGGAAGAAAACAGTATGAATAAAAATGAAAAAAGAGCCTGCCGAAGCAAGACTCTCGCGGAAAAAAACGCGGCGGAAGCGTCTTCCCTTTTGAATCGGAAAAAGACGCGCGCTCTGTCCTTTTGCCTGAGAGATTCGCCGGGATCCCGGAGCGGGAAATCGGCGTTGCACCTTCGGCCCCCGGGCGATCCGGGTTTCTCCAGAGTGTCATCCGCGCCCAGTCCCTGCCGTTTCCGCGGCGCCTGAGAGTTTCACTCCTTCGGCCATCCATGAAAGGATGTTTCCTGCGCGTTTCGTCTGACGTGCATGATTATACATCACTTTCAACCGATTGTCAAGGGGAAAGCCGCAAAAAATGAGGCGGATCCGGCGTTTTTTCGTCCGGGGACTTGCGGTTTATCCGGGATGGATGTATAATAAAGCCGGAAACGATCCGAACGGATGAAAGGAGCGCACAGAATGAAACAGAGAAGCGTGAAGATCCTCTCCCTCCTGCTGGCGGCTCTGCTCGCGGCGGGCCTTGCGGGATGCGGCGAATCCCAGATCCAGAATACGGACGGGGACGGCGGATCCCCGGTCACATCCCCCGCCGAACCCTCCGCGGTTGCCGAAACGGTCCCGGAGACGGAGGAAACCGTGATCGGCGACAGCGTTCCAGCGCTCGACTTCGGCGGCGTGACCGTCACGATGGCGGGTCAGGGCACCGGGGACGCCGGGAACAACAACCTCGACATGACCGTGGAGGAAATGACGGGCGACGTGGTGATCGACGCGATCTACCAGCGCGGGGTCACGATGGAGGAGCGGTTCAACGTCCAGCTTGCCGAGCCCCTCATGGCGGACTACACCACCATTTCGAACGCGGTCAAGGCGATGGTGCGGGCCGGGGACAGCAGCTACGATTTCGTCGTCAACCAGCTGGCCCAGACCTCGGCGGACGTGGTCGGCGGGCAGTCGATGAACATGAACGAGATCCCCTATCTGGACTTCGACATGCGCTGGTACCCGGCGAACGTGAAGGAATCGGCCTCCCTCAACGGCAAGATCTTTCTGATGGTGAGCGACCTTTGCCTCAGCTACGTGGGGCAGACCTGGTCCATGGGCTTCAACAAGGATCTGACCACGGATTTCGGGATCACCGGCCTCTACGATCTGGCCAGAGAGGGGGAATGGACCCTCGACAAGCTCCAGTCCATCACCTCCGGCCTCTATCTCGACGTCAACGGCGACGGCGCGGAGGACGCGGGGGACTGCTTCGGCTTCACGATGGGGGGCGGCATCAGCGGCTGTCTCGGCGCGGCCTTCCTCTACGGCGCGGGCCTGCGGTACGTGAAGGTCAACGAGGACTTTACGATCGAGCACCTTCTGGATTCCGAATTCGCCCAGACGGTGTGCCAGAAGTTCTACGATCTGAACAACCAGCAGGGAAGCTCCGCCTTCCAGAGAGGCATCGACGCGATCATGAACCGGACCGCCGTCTTCACCCCCGCCCAGCTGGGACACTACTACGTCTTCGCCCGGGATTTCGACGGGACCTTCGGCGTCCTGCCCATGCCGAAATTCAACGCGGAACAGGAGCGCTACGCCACCCTCTGCGACGCGGGATGCAACTGCATTTCCGTCCCGATCACCTGCCGGGATCCCGAGCTGACCGGCGCGCTGATCGAGGCCATGAGCGCGTACTCGGCGAACAATGTCAACCCGGCCTACGTGGACGTCGCATTGCAGACGAAGGTCGCCCGGGACGAGGAATCCGCCGAGATGATGCAGATCGTCCTCGAAAGCCGCGTGATGGACTTCGGCTATCTCTACTGCGGCTGGAACGGCTGGACCTGGACGCTGGCGAGCCTCTTCCAGGACCCCGGCACCTACGCCTCCGTCCTCCAGAAGAACCTGAAAATGCTGAACAAGACCTATGAGAAGATCGTGAAGGAATTCATGGACTGAATCAGGAGTTATACTAAATCCCTTCTAAGGGGTTACGCGGCTTCTTGAAAGAAGCCTGGCAAGAACTTCTGAAATGGATAGGGACAGGCTACATCAATAATGTGAAG
>CACZNC010000009.1 GCA_902782445.1 uncultured Ruminococcus sp. | reverse complement strand
GGAGGCGAAGAACATCGGCGCGGCGATGGGGATTCCGCTGGCGGTGGTCATGCTGTTGATCCAGAAAGCAAAGGCAGATGAGCTCGACGACGCAAGGGAGGTGTTCGCACACGCCCGTCCTGGTGTCGCTCCTGCTCCCATCGAATCAGTTGTGTTCGGTGATGGTGACGAGGAAGCGGAGGATCTCGACGAGGACGATGAATCCGATTACGGTTACGATGACGACGGAGAGGAGGTGTATGACGAGGAGGATGATTACGACCCGGACGATGATGACAATCAAGAATCCGGTCCGGTCATGAGTATGTGATGAGAGCTATGACCGTCGGCTCAACTGACGGTCATTCCAAATGGAACGAGGATTTTGGAATGACCCTCCGTTCAAATGAGGGTCATTCCGATTCTGGGAAAGGAGGACGGAGATATGTCCAAACTGATAAAGTTCGGCAGGGCCACCTCCGGAGTATGGACTTCCGGAAGCGGTTGTGGTATGTTGTGTGGTAACGAAAACGGAAAGGACAGGTGGTAACAAATGGCAAAACGCAGAGCAAACGGCGAAGGCAATATTCGGAAACGGTCTGACGGTCGTTGGGAAGGAAGGTACACCGCGGGACACGATCCCGTCACCGGGAAACAGATCTTCAAGAACGTCCTTGGGAAGACACAGGCAGAGGTCAGGGAGAAGCTGACCGCCGCCATCGCTGAAGCGCAGAAGATCGACGTGGTGGTGTCGGACAAGATGTGCGTGTGCGACTGGATGGACACATGGCTCGAGAACTTCGAGAAGCCGAACATGCGGGCGTCAACGTATGAATCTTACGAAGGCAACATCCGTCTTCACGTCAACCCCGGTATCGGATACCTGAAGCTGAACAAGATCACGACACTGGATCTCCAGAAGTTCTTCAACCGTCTGCTGACCGATGGACGGATCGAACGGAAGGAATCAGAGGGGAAACCAAAAGGGCTCAGCGTCAAGACAGTCAGCAACATCCGCACGATGCTCTACTCTGCGTTCGACAAGGCGGTCGCAGAACACCTGATGGTGTCCAATCCCGTTGTCGGATGCAAACTGCCGAAGCGGGAAAAGCAGGAGATGAAGACGATGCAGATCGAAGACCTCGGTCGGTTCTTCGCGGAGGCAAAGGCGAGCGGCAAGTTCGAATTCTACTATGTGGAACTGTCCACCGGGATGCGCCGAGGGGAACTGCTTGGTCTGAAGTGGGAGGATGTGAACTACGAGAAGAAAACGCTCGCGATCCGCCGTCAGGTGATCCGGGTGCAGGGACACATCGAGGAGGGACCGCTCAAGACCACGAACGCATACCGAACAGTCGCCATCGGGGACGATGTGGTGGATCTACTCCGGGATCTTCATGAGAGGGAAGGGAACGGCAGTCCATATATCTTCCCCTCGCCCAACGGCGGACCGCAGGATCCGGATTCCGTCCTGCCGATGTTCAAGCGAATCCTGAAACGCGCAGGTCTGCCGGAGATGAGATTCCACGATTGTCGACACACTTTCAGTCTAGTAGCATTGGCTAACGGAGTGGATTTCAAAACGCTGTCTGCGATGTTAGGTCATTACAGTGTGGCCTTTACACTTGACGTGTACGGGCATGTCAACGATGACATGAAGCGCGACGCGGCGGATAAGGTGAGCGGGGTACTGAAAAGCGCGCTGTAAAAACGGAACCGGACGGATTACCGTACCGGACAAACAGAAAAGGGAACACGAGCGTCTGTCAGAGCGGCAGGCGCTTTTTGATTTCCATATCGGAAAGGAGAAGATGCCTATGACAATATACGAAGCCGTCAAACACGTGATCCCCGTGCCGGATGCAGCAGCGCGGTACGGACTGGATGTCAGCCGTAACGGTATGGCGCGCTGTCCGTTTCATAACGACAGGAACCCGAGCATGAAACTGAACGACGATTACTATTTCTGTTTCGGCTGCGGCGAGCGCGGGGATGTGATCGATCTGACGGCAGGGCTGTACGGCCTGAACAACTACGATGCGGTGCACAAGCTGGCCGATGACTTCGGCGTCGGCTACGAAACCGTCATCCTCGATCCTGCAAAGATCGAACAGAAGCGATTGGAAAGAGAACGGGAGCAGGAGAAGGAACGCCAGGTCTTTTTGTCGTTGACGGAACGTCTGTATGTGCTCCGTGACTGGATTGTCCGCTTCGCGCCGAAGTCCGAGCCGGAGGCTCTGGACGAAGAGCTTGATCCTCGCTTCGTGGAGGCATGCCATGATCTGGCGCGGGTGGAGTATCTGGTGGACGTTCTCTGCACAGGCGATGAGCGGGAGAAGAGGGAGGTGGTGAAGGAGTTGAGATCGCATCAAATCTTGCCGGAAGCACCGGAAAAGTGTTGAATTCTGGGGAAGGGTGTGGTATAATGTACTTTGGGTATATGTCAGCCATTCCATACCAGATATGAGTTCGACATCTTAGAATTGTTTCGAGAATAATCGTCTCCGGGAGAAAGGGAAAAATCAACGATGATTGATACAAAAAGGAACTTGTCAGAAACAGACATCCGAACGAAGTATATTACTCCCGCTATTGTCAATGCCGGTTGGGATTCTTTTTCACAATTACGGGAAGAGTATCCAATTACCAATGGGCGCATCATCGCTCGTGGCAAGACCTGCAAAAGGGAAAAACCGCTGAAAGCGGATTATGTTCTTTTTTACAAGCCGAACAAACCCATTGCAATCGTTGAGGCGAAAGACAACAATCACACCATTAGCGACGGCATGCAACAGGCGTTGAAGTATGCCAAGATGATGGATGTCCCATTCGTGTTCTCCTCCAATGGCGATGGTTTTGTCTTCCATAACAAATACATTACTGAAGGCAATGTGGAGACTACACTCTCACTGGATGAATTTCCTTCGCCCGATACGCTATGGCAGATGTATCATGAGCAGGCACATGTCAGCCCGTCACAGGATCAGATCATCGATGAACCGTATTATTCTGACAACCCCGATAAGCAACCACGCTATTACCAGATGAATGCCATTAACAAAACAGTGGAGGCGATTGCTAACGGCGAAAACCGTATTTTGTTAGTTATGGCGACTGGTACGGGCAAGACCTATACTGCGTTTCAGATCATTTGGCGTTTATGGAAAGCGGGCATTAAAAGACGAATTCTGTTCCTTGCAGATCGCACGGCATTGATCTCCCAGACCTTTACGAACGACTTTGCGCCGTTCAAAGACAAGATGACCTGGGTGACGAAGCAGAACTTTGACACTGCCCATGAGATATACCTTGCCCTTTACCAAGGGCTGACCGGCGAAGACGATGACGCGAACAGCTTGTTTGAGCAGTTCAGCCCTGGATTTTTCGACCTGATCGTTGTAGATGAGTGTCACCGCGGCAGTGCCAAAGCGGACAGCCAGTGGCGTGAGGTGCTGGAATACTTCACCTCTGCAACACAGATCGGCCTGACGGCTACGCCAAAAGAAACGAATACGGTTTCCAACATCGATTACTTCGGCGAACCGATTTATACCTATTCCCTCAAACAGGGCATCGACGACGGCTTTCTTGCCCCTTATCGTGTGATCCGCGTGTTCTTCGACCGCGATATCGAGGGTTTTGTCCCCTATGAAGGACAGCTTGATGATAACGGCGAGGTCATTGACAACCGCGTTTATAACACAACCGATTTTGATAAAAACCTCGTGCTGGAACGGCGTACCAAACTGGTGGCGAAGACCGTTTCCGATTACCTGAAAAAGCACGATTGCCGGATGGACAAAACCATCTTCTTCTGCGTAGATCAGGAGCATGCCGACCGTATGCGTCGCGCATTGATCAATGAAAACGCCGATATGTGCGCCGTGGATGACCGCTACGTAATGCGGATTACCGCCAACGATGAAGAAGGCGTCAAGCAGCTCGATAACTTCCGAAACGTAGAAAGCCAGTATCCGGTGCTTGTCACCACGTCCAAGCTGCTTTCCACTGGCGTGGACGTTCAAACTGTCAAATACATCGTTCTGGATTCTAATATCCGCTCCATGACCGAGTTCAAGCAGATCATTGGGCGCGGCACCCGTGTACGTGAAGACCTTGGAAAACTGTATTTCACGATTTTCGATTTCCGCGACGTGACCCGCTTGTTCCACGATCCGGACTTTGATGGCCCAATTGAGCAGCAGGATGATTATGAACCGCATAAGCCCGGCCCCGGCCCCGATGAACCGCCGAAAGCTCCTCCGCAGGGAGGAGACAAAAAGCCCAAATATGTTTTGGGAGATACAACGGTGACGGTATCACAGAAACACGTTCAGTATCTCGACAAAAACGGCAATCTCATCACGGAAAGCCTGGTCGACTATACCAAGCGGAATGTCCGCAGCCAATACGCCTCACTGAATGATTTCCTCTCCGCATGGAATGACGCGGACAGAAAACGGGCCGTTGTTGAGGAACTGGAAAAACGCGGCGTGTTCTTCGATGATCTCTGTGATGAGATCGGGAAAGACCTTGACCCGTTCGATCTGATCCTGCATATCGTGTTCGACCAGCCACCGTTGACGCGGAAAGAACGTGCAGAGCACGTCCGTAAACGCAACTACTTTACCAGGTACGGCGAAAAAGCCGCCGAGATCCTTGACGCCCTACTGACAAAGTATGCCGACAGCGGGTTGGACGACCTGGAAAATGTCGATGTGTTGAAGGTCGATCCTCTTAAGCAATACGGTACGCAGGTATATATCATCAACACGATCTTCGGGGGCATTGCGAAATACCGAGAAGCGATCAAAGAATTGGAGTCGGCAATCTACGCCGCGTAAAACAGGAGAATTGCAAATGACAAGTCAAGAATTAGTAGATTCATTTTGGACGCATTATATCATGCTGGAAAAAGAGTTTATGGCAACAACGGGTTTCGTGAAAATTGACGTCGATAATTATTGTACTTACTCAGACGCCTACGCAAAATTGCTCCTTCAAATTGGGAGCGAAGTAGATGTTGTAGCAAAAGAGACCTGCAAACTAATCGATCCCGCATTTAGTGATGATAAAATGGACAAATACCGTCTCACATTGTCCTTAGCTCCGGAGTTTGTTAATGCGTCTGTCGAACTAATCAACTATGGGATCACGTTAAGCCCATGGAGCGACATCGAATCAACTTCTACAGGAAATACAACACTCATTTGGTGGAAGGCATATAATAGAGTGAAACACGAGAGAATGAATACTGTGACGATTGATGGCGTCACCAAGGAAAGCTACAAATTCGCCAACCTCAAAAACACATTAACTGCGTTAAGCGCCCTTTACCATCTTATTCTTCATGCTTATTACTTGGCATTGAAAAAAGAAGGAAAAAACACGGAAGTTCCTCTACCCGGGTCTCGTCTATATAAGATGAATGGACTTGCCTGGAATAATGTCGTGTTTCCCTTTGATACAAGCTTCTTTGTCGACAATGGGCATCTTATTATGAGAACATCTACGATCCCATACTAAGGAGAAAGCACTATGGCAATGTCTGCATTGATAAAATCGCTGGAAGATATCATGCGCAAGGACGCCGGTCTGAACGGCGACGCGCAGTATATTGAGCAGATCACCTGGCTGCTGTTCCTGAAAGCCTTCGACGCGAAAGAGATGGAGTGGGAATTCCGTCCCGATTACCATGGTGTGATCCCGGAGGGACTGCGCTGGCGCGACTGGGCGGCGGATAAGGAAGGTATCACCGGCGACTCCCTGATCTCCTTCGTGGACAAGCTATTTCGTGAACTGAAACGGCTCGACACGTCTGACGGCGATATGCGCAAATTTGTTGTCCGCAACGTGTTCGAGGACATCAACAACTATATGAAATCCGGCGTTTATCTGCGGCAGCTCATCAACCGCATCAACGAAAAGGTTGATTTCATCGACGCCACGCAGAAGCATACCTTCAACGATCTGTATGAGGGCATGCTCAAAGACCTGCAGAGCGCCGGACGCGCTGGCGAGTTCTATACGCCCCGCCCTGTTACCAATTTCATCGTGGAAATGGTGAACCCGAAGCTGGGCGAAACGGTGCTGGATCCAGCCTGCGGAACGGGTGGTTTCCTAACCAGCACCATCGCACACATCGGCAGCGTGACTACGACGGAGGGTTTGGAAAAGCTGCAGACCTCCATCAACGGCTGGGAGAAAAAGCCACTGCCGTATCTGTTGGCGATGACCAATCTCATCCTGCACGATATTGAGGTGCCGCGCATCCGCCACCAGAACTCCCTGAACCGGCCACTCTCCGATTATTCCGCCAAAGACCGTGTGGACGTGATCGTCACCAATCCGCCCTTCGGTGGCGCGGAGGACGCGGCAGTCAAACAGAACTTTCCCGGGGAGTTTCAGACAAGCGAGACAGCGGATCTGTTCATGGCGCTCATTATGAATCTGTTGAAAGACCGTGGGCGCTGCGGCGTGGTGCTGCCGGACGGCTTCATGTTTGGCGACGGCGTGAAGGCGACGATTAAAGAAAAATTGCTTAAAGAATACGGCCTGCACACGATCATTCGTCTACCGCAGGTCTTCAAGCCTTATGCCAGCGTCAACACGAATCTGCTGTTTTTCCAGAATGGCGTCACCAGCCGCGGCGTGTGGTTCTATCGGCTCGATTATCCGGAAGGCGTCAAGAGCTTTACCAAGACCAAGCCGATGCAGGACAAGCATTTTGACCCCGTGCGGGAATGGTGGGCAGATAAGCAGCCCATCGTCGTAGATGGGTTTGACAAGGCGCGCTTTTATACCGTGGAAGAACTGCGCGACCTGAACTATGATTTTGATAAGTGTTGCTCCTTCCCCCACGAGGAAGAAGAGATTCTCGATCCCGGCGATCTGATCGCCCGTTATCAGGCGGAGCGTTCCGACCTGAACGCCAATATCGACCGTGTTCTTGCTGATATTACGGCAAAACTGGAGGGCAACGCATGACAGCGCAGGATTTGAAAAACGCCATTCTCCAGTTGGCCGTGCAGGGAAAACTGGTTCCGCAGGACCCGCACGACGAACCGGCATCGGAGTTGCTAAAACGGATCGAAGTGGAAAAAGCCGCACTGATAAAGGCTGGCAGAATTAAAAAGTATAAAACACTAACTGCCCTTTCAGCGGATGATTTGCCGTTTGACATTCCCGAATCGTGGTGCTGGCTTAAACTCGGAAGTATATGTCAACTGTTGGACGGGGAGAAGAAAAAAGGCATAAGCTTTCCATATTTAGAAGCTAAATTTCTGCGTGGAAAAGCCGTCGCTACCATGATTAATGAGGGAAAATACGTAACAAAAGGGACACGTTTGATTCTGGTCGATGGCGAGAACTCCGGAGAGGTTTTTTCTGCGACAGAGGACGGCTACATGGGAAGTACATTCAAGGTGCTTTTCTTCCCGCAAGAGCTGTTTGCTGGTTACGTGTTGTATTTTTTGCAGTTCAAACAATTGGCATTCCGTAACAATAAAACGGGGTCTGCTATTCCCCACCTGAACAAAGAGCTGTTCTTCAATATGCCATTTCCTGTACCACCTCTTGCCGAGCAGAAGCGCATCGTCGAAAAAATTGAAGAGCTGATGCCTCTGGTGGAGGAATACCGGAAAGCGGAAGAATGGCTGACCGCGCTGAACGCCGAGTTCCCGGACAAGCTCCGCAAATCCATTTTACAGCAGGCGATCCAAGGCAAGCTCACCGAGCGCAATCCCGCCGACGAGCCCGCCTCCGAACTGCTGAAACGCATCCGCGCTGAAAAAGAGCGGCTCATCAAAGAGGGCAAGATCAAAAAAGAAAAGCCCCTCCAGCCGATCACGGAAGAGGAAATGCCGTTTGAGCTCCCAGACGGATGGGAATGGGTGCGGCTATCGGACGTAGGAGAAGTATCTCGCGGGCGTTCAAAACACAGACCCAGAAACGACCACATCCTATATGACAACGGAACCTATCCTCTTATTCAAACCGGAGATGTTGCTCGTTCAAACGGACATATTTCTGAATGCAATACCTATTATAACGAGATTGGGCTTGCTCAAAGTCGGATATGGCCGAAAGGCACACTATGCTTAACAATAGCTGCTAATATCGCTGATGTCGGAATACTTGAATTTGATGCATGTTTTCCGGATAGTGTTGTGGGGTTTAATGCTTTTAATCCGATTGAGGACAACAGATATTTTCTTTATATGCTTATGGCATATAAAGCCATTTTAGATAGCAAGGCAACCAAATCCGCCCAAAAAAACATTAACCTGGATACTATTGCATCGCTGGCGTATCCGCTCCCGCCCCTTGCCGAGCAGCAGCGTATCGTTGACCGTGTGAACGAACTCCTCGCCGTGTGCGATGAATTGAAATGAAAGTTGAGGTGTGACTCTCCATGAAGAAAAACGAAATGTTCAAACACATTGTGGCGATTAGAACCGCCAAAAACAATAGTGTGACAGGCGGAACAGGATTCTTTGTTAAAACAGAGGATGAAAAAACCTTTTTGGTGACAGCCACCCACGTTGCAAGAGATACCACTATCAACACAGATATCTGGGTAAGGAATTTGGCAACGGGGCTTCCGTTTGCATTTAAGATTAATCAGTTAAACAAAATGGTGATGTGGCTATATCACCCAATTGCTGATATAGCTATTTTAGAGGTTGAGCCGAACGAAAAGCTTGATCTATCGTTATATGTTCTACCAATCTCATTCTTCGAAAAGAGCTTTTCGAGTGTTCCGGAAAGAGAATCGATTGTTACGATGTATGGTATGCCCGATGTATATTCTGATTTAGAGTTTGCGCCTTTTACATGCGACAGCTATCCGGCTTCTGATTTGTGGGTAGCACATTTCGATGTAACAGGAAGTCTGTTTAAGTGCTTTATGCTGGACAAACCCTCAACTCAGGGATTCAGCGGGGGCCCTGTTATCAGTTTCGCAAAGGCCGATGCGCCAGTATGCTATGGTATTATCCATGGAACTCGGCAAGACAATACGGGCGGTAAACTTGCTATTGTTGTACACAGCGCCTACCTCTTTGAATTGATTGAATACGCTAAGAATACATAATTGGGTAATCGAATGCCAAAGAAATACGAGATTAAGCAGCCAAAGAGATGTCAATCTTGCGCGAAAACTGCTGATTGCGAGTTTCTGAAACTTCTGTTTCAGAAACCGTATGACGCCAGCAGTGTGCTATTGGATTGCAAAGCGTTTTACATCGTTTTCTGCGAACTGGAGGGACGATACCGAGTTCCGTTCGGCGATCCGGAGAAAATGAAGCAGTACCATGAGGAGAGCAACGCGGGAGAACTCCCGTATCTTACCCCTGCTATGGTAACAAACGGTGTACTTGCTGCTGAATTGGCGCTAAAGGCGCTGATATTGAAAGAAACCGGGACGTTTGACTGTATTCACGAATTGGACAAGCTGTTTTATACCTTACCGGATGTTCATAAGGCCTCTCTTTCCGATTTGATTAAGGAAAAAGCACATCAGAATGACGCAACGCTGAAAACCAATCTGGATGCGATTAGCAATTACTTTGTTGACTGGCGCTACTTCTTTGACAAGGATATCATTGGTTATTCTGATTTCTTGCCAGATTTCATCCATACAGTTTGTGAGTATGCGATCGGAGAGATCCAAGAATACGAACGGAACATAACATAAGGAGTAATCAGTTGAAAATACCAGTTCCACAATTATCAACGTCAAGTGCGATATGGTTTTGCCAGTATCTGTAACGTATTGGATTTGATGATACATATTACTTTGATGTATCAGATATGACCAATTATGAGCCATTACCCATGCTGCTGACTGCCGCGTCAATTAGGCAGTTTTGTCATCAGCGGTCTTTGGCGCAGGAGCAGCTACAACTAATATATAAAGATGATGTGAACTTTCAATATGCATGTCATATGGGCTTTTTTCAAGCTGCGGGTTTTCCCTATGGAAAAGCACCTGGTGAAGCACTTGGAAGCTCTTCATACATTCCGCTCACCAAAATCAATATTTCAGACTTGACAAATAGATTTTTTGAAGAGGGAAACTTCGCAGATCAAGGTGAGATCATCGAATGGGAAGCAAAACGCCTATCAACGATCCTTTCACAGAAGAATATTGAGTTTCAAAAGCTATTGCAATATCTTTTGAGGGAAGCGATAAGAAATATTCCTGAACACGCTGGTACAGATGATGTTTGGTTATGTGGTCAGTATTGGCCGAGCCGAGATTTAGCCGAAATAGCTATTCTGGATGAAGGGATAGGCATATACGAGAGTCTGTCAAGAAACCAGAGTCACAAGAATTATATCACATCAAATGAGGAAGCTTTACGGTGGGCATTAAAACCAGGAGTCTCAGCTTCATTCGATCCTGCAAAAGGGCTGAAAAGTAGTGATGTATGGTCCAATTCTGGTTATGGATTGTACATGATAAGTCAGATTTGCAAGTTAACTGGTGGGTGGTTTACTTTCATTAGTGGTGATGATTGCTTGCGCGTCTATCCCAATACATATAGTATGTATAAAGCGCATTATAGCGGAACGGCACTTGGAATCCGTGTGAAACCTTCACAAATTGTTGAGTATCAAAGAATTATTTCTGATGCTCGTAGAGCAGGAGAGCAGGAGGCTCAAACAATTAAAAATGCATTTAAAGTTGCCTCAATACCTTCAAAGGGATTGCTTTACTAAGTACTTGTGATGGAATAAGCTTTTCCCACAATAGTCCAGGCTATCCCCGCCCCGAAAAATATGGGTCAAAACATGGGTCACCCCCTCCGAACAAGTTGATTCACAAATCAACTAAAACCCGTCATTCCGCCGAAAACGCACAAAAAAGAACCTTTCCGAAGGCTTTTGACCTCGGAAAGGCTTCTTTTTAGCTTGCGGGGAAGGGATTTGAACCACATGACCTCCGGGTTATGAGATGGTATAAGAAATACTATTCGGAACAATACGGCCGTTTATAGCAGTATTCTCTCGAATTCCGGATGGTCTTTGGCGGTAATAGGTCCGATTGTTCCGGGGTGCTTTTTCCGCGTATGGGTCACGGTATGGGTCAAAACCGGAAAGCGGAGCAGGGAAGTGCGGAACTTTACACACATTATGCCCGGTTTCGGTGATCCGGCGTTTTGACGAATAGACTCCGGTTATTTCCGGATTTTGGCAAAACATTCGCTTGGTTTTCTGCCGTGACTCAGATGAAAGCTGTGCAGAAATTGCACCGCTCAGGCAAAGAAAGGGTCTGAGCGGAAAGAGAAGCCGGGAGGCGTGTCTGTAAAGTGACGAATTGTCTGAACCCTGGCGGGGCTATCGAAAAACGTCTCTGATCCCTTCTTGACTTGGACTTGACTTGGAGAATGCGGGATTGATGCGGAAAATGCACCTGTTAGATAAAGGAGAAATGTTAGTTGTGGAGCATAATGAGGTAATCAGGAAAGCCAAAGGCTAACTAAAATAATCTAATCAGTTATTGGAATTGTTATTGGCATAGTGATTTGATTTATAATCGGGTTGTACAAATCAACGCCAACTTCAGGGGTTGATAAAGACACGACCAAAGAATACCTTGCTTTGTTTTCGCTTTTTCCAAGATATGCTCTTTCTTTCCACCATCCTCCGACGGGATATACTGCCACATATTTAGATTCACACAAATCAACAGCATTGGCAACTATGAAATCAGAATGAACAGATCCATAGTTGTGAGTATTATCGCCAAGATACCAGTCGTTATTCACTCCTCTTGGTGTGTCCTCGTCGTCAGATTCTGTTTCATTCATTAGTTTGTTAATCTGACGTTGAAATTCATCGAGGGATTGCCCTGTTTTGTTAACTTCGAAACGCAATCCAAATGATGGGTATCTATATCTATCTTTCCACCCAACTTCACCGGGTGAAGGTTCAATGAAATATGAGAGTGTAACTTTTAATTTGACCTGAGTGGCTCCAAGATCTCTTAATACTTCGTTTGGCCAAGGAAAAGTATGAATGTGCATCTCATTCATTTTAACTTGGCTGCCTGTTTTCTTGAAAGGCTGTATCTCTTCCTGAACGATCATATTGACGGAATTGTTCTGGCACTGAATCGCGTAGGAAAGATTTGGGATACCATATCCACAATGTCTAACAAGATATCTTCTTTGCGCTTTTGAGGTATTGCTTCCACGAGAACAGAACTGTCTGTGCATTTGATCTGTCCATGTGGCAGAATGAATCATCAATGCACGAATTGTTTCAGGCCAAAAATCGGGATATTCAGCATATAGCTTAGCACAGAAATTCGCTGCTTGAGCTGTAGCGGAACTGGTCGCACATATAGTAGAGAAAAGATTTATATTATGTCTATGACCTGTTGTTAGTAATGACAGGTCGTCACAACTATCGTAGTCATCCCCATTTGTTGCCACATTTCCAGCATCGAATAACACTTCAGGTTTAATAGGCCAACTACCTTTCCATGAAGCGGAAGTAGTGCTATATGGGGAAAGTGCCCCTTTTTCTGCTAATGCATGATAACCACGGAAATCATAACTGTGAACTTCAACCTTACTAGTATATCCTCCTATACTTATAGCATTCCAAGCCTGAGCAGGGTTCTGAACTGGTTCAAGAGTATTTCGGGAAGGATAGTCAAGTTCTTCGAATGCAGAGGGAAGGACATTTCCAGCACTAACCAAAAACAAGCGCTGATTCTCACCATCTTCTGCTGAGCTGGAGGTTAGCTCATCCAAAGCTGCAGACCAAGAAGAGGGACGTCCATCTGGATTTGTGGAGTCTGGCGCAGTAACTGCCATGCATATAACTCGTTTGGCGTAAGGATTATCTATTTCAGCCAATGAAACAGCTTCTTGGGTTATTGCGCCATACAAGTCACGAGGATTCTCTCCTACTCTCGGAAGAATCTTGACAGATTCGATTTTGTGACTGACATCAACTTGACTTGTACTTTCCAATGCTTCCTGAAGATCACCGTAGATAGCAATTCCTGCCATTTCTGTTCCATGACCACGTTGATTTTGATTGTCATCAACACCCCATTCTAATTTGATAGAATGCAATCCATTTTCGACAAGAGATGGAGCAATGAAAGGGTGTTGACCATTTATCCCAGCATCCAATAGACATATGCACACATTTGTGTCTGAGAATGTACATCTTGATAACAAATCTTCTTCCCACAATTTTTGATCAGACTTATCAAGTGAAGTAAAGAAGGTTGTAGCTTCTTCTGCTCTTCTTAGCTCAGATAAATAATTACAATTGGAGAGGATTATTTTGAGTTGCTCCCTATTGGCAGTAACCATTTTCACAGTACGCTCAGGGAATAAAATATGCCTAGCTTTATTGACGATTATCCCATATTCATCACAAAGCTGATGAAATTCTTCTTCAACTAATGTCCATGGGAGATCCTTTCCGTCATCGTAACGAAGCCATACTTCACAATTAACAGAAATGGTGTTAGGTAGTTTGTCCAGTTTATCTGTCCAAAACGATTCCACCATAGCAAGCTTTATATCTTCTATACTAGCAATTAAATCAGCATTTTTGGGATTTCCGTTTTTTGTTTTCTCGGTAGCATACTGATTTATCCTTTTCCGAAAGAAGTCTTCTTTTCCTTCAGGGATAAAGACAGTAGCTTTTGTGATACCACCATCGGTTTGAACATTCAATAGGCGTATGCCAGACGGTCTGTTTTCGAGACTCTTCGTAACCAGATCAAAATCCTGCATACTTGAAAAGACTGCATATGTACCCTTCAACTTGATCGCAGCAATTTGTTCTCGAGATAATAACGCATCACGTAAAGCGATTTCGTATTTGCTACTGACATTTTGTGCATGGGAGGAAATATCACTTCTTTCAGGAATTCGCTTCTTTCCGCCACCACTACTTTTTGGTTTGTACTGTAATGGTTCGGTAATGCCAGTAAGCAAGATATTTTTCTTTTCAACACTCATCTTTATTTATGCCTCCTTGCCTTGATAGATACGGTGTCTCTCGTTAAGCAAAGAGATTATCATTGCTTGCGTTATTGGAGAATCATACAAAATGGATTCTTTTATAGCATCATCGCATATAAGGGATATCTCTGAATGGCTGAGACCTCTTGCAGAACTGATAATATCAGAATCGTATAACCCTATTTTAGTATAACCTTCTAGTTTTATATTAAACAGTCGCTGGATTTGATCATCATCTGGGAGATCATAATGAATTACATCATCAAATCGTCTAAATAAGGCCTTATCTAGTATTTTCTGGTTGTTTGTGGCGGCTATAATGATACTATCAGAGGTATCTGTTTCTATGAATTGTAAAAATGAGTTTAAAATTCGACGCATTTCACCGATTTCATTATCCAATGAACGGTCAGCTCCAATAGCATCAAATTCATCAAAAAGATATATACCTGTCGTGGAGGACATACTCTCAAAAATTTGACGGAGCCGAATACTAGTTTCTCCCATGAATTTTGTTACCATCTTATCTACTTGAACAGTAAACAATGGCAACTTTAGCTCTGAGGCAATTACAGATGCAGTCATGGTTTTCCCAGTACCAGGACTACCTTCCAAGAGTATCTTTCTTCTGTTTGAAAGTCCACTCTTATACAACTTGTTCTTGTTTCGATATTCAATTAATATACGCTCAACTTTATGAAGGGTGGTATCACTGACTATGAGCTCTTTGAGCTCCAAACAAGGCATCGTGTAGTCTAACATGGGACTACCTATATTTAATGGTCTACCAATCATAGGCTTTTTTCCTATGTTGTCAGCTTCTTTCTTTAGTTCCTGCGCGATACTTCCATGCCCTAGTTTGGCTTCATGGGCAGCAATTTGCAGAACCACAGTTTTAAATTTTTCATCATCGCGCAAGCTATATGCTTTGACTAAACTCTTTATCTGCTCAGCCGTAGCCATGCAAAGCACCTCCCTTTTTGAAAATCATTGCAAAAAATTAAAACGACATAACTAAGAGCAGTCAACTAACTATTCAAATATCATCATTTCTTCAAGCAGATCCTTGTTTGTGAAAATCCCAGACTAACTATGTATTATGGGAAAAACCAATTCGCAATATGTGTATAATCGGGTGGTAATTTCATCCCTTAGTGGTTCGAGACGAGCAGGGGCATCGGGATGTAGGGATCCTTTATATGCTGTCTGAATGAATTTAGTCGTGTCCAGAACGGGGGACTTCGCCAAACAGTTTCTCCAGTGTATCGAGCCTGCCTGTTTTTCAGAGGGAAATCAGCGGCGTTGTGTCGGAAACGACGATCATGCTTTGCCCTCGCTTCCAAACAAGTCGTGGAGCGTGGACAGGTCTTCCTCCAGTTCCCCCATCGTTTGGTCGAGGTAGGGCAAGCCTATCGAGGCATACAAATCGATCAGGTCGAGCTTGCGGATCCCGAGAATCTCCGCGGCTTTGCCATGGGATATCTTCCCGTCCATAATGGAGAGATATAGCCAAAGCGCGTTTCTGCGAAGAGAATTCGAGGGCTGAATATAGTCTTTCATTCCGACAGGAATATCGATTGCAATTCTTTCTGTCATACGGCATATTCGTCCTGCGTCAAAAGATCATCATGTGAAGGGAACAATCCTCCATTCTGCTCCTATTGTACCACAAATCCGCTCGGAATGCAAGGGGTGTTTCCGATGAGCCCCTATTTTACAGAAGACTATTCCGTATACGATGTCTTGGGAATACTGCCAGAATCCGACAATAGTGGTTCGATGAGAGACACCTTAATGGGCATTCACCAATCCGGATGTGATCACGTTGACCATGCCGTTTTCCCGTACAACGTTCAGCACCGGCGTCTTCGGGTTCCGGTTTACGACGTTCGAGATGACGGAATCCTTCATGTACCCGGCCAGCGTGATGGCCGTGCTGCTTGAGCAGATCACGTTCGAGATGGTGATCCCCGACATGCTCTCGGGCTGATTGGTCCCGTAACCGCCCCCGTCGCCGAGCAGCAGGGTACCGCCGTTCGGATGGCCCGCCGGCCGCGCGTCGATGAGCCCGTCGATCACGATGTTGTAGATCTTCGTGTTGGCCGGAAGCAGCCGCAGCAGCCAGCAGAGATAGGAGAAGGCTGTGACATTGCGGATGATGATGTCGTGGATGTCCCGCTCCCGGCGAGACCAATCGTTGTGCATCACATGGGTGGAGCGAAGCGAGCCGCCCGGCCGGTATGTCTCTTTGTCCGGAACGATGGCGGTCAGGGCAATCACGTCATCGCCGGTCTCCCCTGTGATGTCGGAAATCATGATGTGATGGCATCCGTTGCGGATATCGATCCCGTCCTGGTTTTCCATGTTCATGAGCATCCCGTCGATCTCCTTGGACATGCGGGCGTCGAAATCGATCTTTTCGATCCGGCCGTACGAGCAGGCTTCGAGCGAGATGCCCCAGCCGTGGGATTCGACGATGCGGAGGTTCTCGATGGAGAAGTCCTTCGCGTTCGCAAAGAGGATGCCGATCCCGCGCCAGTCGCCGTACTGGGATTCGTCCTCCTTTCCCGCGTCCGTGCCGTAGGAGTGGTTGTGGACGTCCCAGAAATCGAGCTTCCCGGACTTCTTCCGCTCTTCGGGCACCCAGTCCGCGTCGATGGCGATGATGTCCTCCGGGCGGTGTGGGCAGGGATTGTGCTGCAGTTTGGAACTGTCCCCGGTCGCCCGCGGATGATCGGCTCCCTGCAGCACGCACAGTCCTTCCCCCCGGATGTGGATGTTCCTGATCGGGGCGGGATCCGGGAAGCCGAAGCCGCAGTTGGCCGTGCGGAAGAAGTTGTCCCGGCACCGGTCGGACAGCTTGATCGTGCAGTTCTGCAGCACGACCGTCGTGTTCTCTGGCAGAAGGATCGCATGGTCGATGAGCCAGTACTTGCGCCCCGGCTCTATATCGGACTCTCTAGGCGGGATGAGGACGATCCCGTCCGCCGTGCGGTTCTCGACTGCCCGTTCCAGCGTCTCGCTGTCGGTCGCTCCGCGAAAATCGTTCGCGTTGATCATTGCGGTTCTCCTTTTCCTTTACGGTTCCGGCTCGTTGAAGAACGCCAGCACTTTGTCGTAGTACTTCTGCGTCAACTTTTCGTATTTCTTGTAGACACTCGCGAACTGTCCCGCCTGGGAGATGAACTCGGAGGAGTGGAAAACCCAGCCCTTCCAGCCGTCATACATATACGCAAAATCGAGTTGACGGCTTCTCAGGACGTAATCCATCATTTTGGAGGATTCGACGTCACGCACGCCCTTGGCCGCGAGTGTGATGTCGTAATAGGTGGGCATCACCGAGCGGAAGCTCTCGGCGGCAAGGCATTCCGTCACGGCCCCGATCATCTCAAGCTTCTCAGCGATCACGGACACCGCCATGATGTTGCACCCCGCGTCCGTCACGGTGTAGTATTCCGTCTGGCTCGCGTCGTACTTGGGGATGGGCAGCACGCCGTAGTCGTTTTCGTACTCCCGCAGCCCCGACCCGATCGAGCCGACGGTGCTGTTGGCAAAAACGGTCTTCCCCTCGGTGAACTGGGTGAGCAGCAGATTGGTGACGACCCCGTCGGTGACGGAATACGCGGAGTTCGTGTCCCATACGCCCTGACTCTCATAGAACAGCCGGTGCAACTTCTCGAAGACGCTGACCGATTTGTCGTTGTTCAGTGTCATGACGACCTGCCCGTCCCGGATCTCGGCGAACCGGACCTCCGAGCCGTACAGAAACGAGGCCATCAGGCAGCCGTCCCCCGCTGCGGACGTGAACGCGTAGAGATCGTCACGGTCGCGGTTCCCATCCCCGTTCGTGTCGGTGTAGACGGAGTCCGACAGCCCGAGGAGATAATCGAGCGTCCATTCCCCGGCGTAAACGGTGTCGTACAGACTCCCGAGCCCGAAATCCGCCGCGCGCACCTTGTCGAAGACAACGGCCCATGTGTTGGACGCGAAGGTGATCAGCATGTCGCTGACAACGATGTACATCTTTCCGTTGATGGACGCGGACCGGTCGGTGACGGATTTCGGGTACCACGGCTTGGAAAAGTCGGTGTACGGCACGTCGTACCAGTTGCGGAAGATGCCCTCCTGGCTGTCCGCGCCGGACTGCTCCATCTGTCCGAGGATCAGCTCGTAGGCGTCGTCCCCGCCGAGCACGCACTGGTGGATCTTCGAAGACAGGTCCGTGTACCAGATCTCTTCCATCGGTTCGATCACGACGTTCAGACGCTCTTCCACGCTGCGGTTCCGGATGTAGATCGCGTCGTTCAGCGCCTCTCCCGTCTCTTCGGCCGCATAGATGTCCTTGTTGCCGCTGCTCTGCCCGATACTGCGGAACGAAGCGCTCCCGAAGTCGAGCTCCGGGACGTCGTCCTTGATGTTCCGGGCGTCCGTCTCTTCCGTCTCTTCCGCTGGGATTTCCACAGGCGCGGCTTCCGAGGTCTGCGCGATCTCCTCTGGCGTCGCGGTGTTCCCGCAGGACGCGAGGATCAGCAGCATAGCCAAAAGAAAACTGAACCAACGTTTATTCATGTGGACTCCCTCCTCAATTTCAGATATAAATCTGTGATTGATAATCAGCCAAAGATATTATAGCATATCCGAGCCGGGACATCAAGAACTATTCGTGTCAACAACAGAATATTCCGTCTCCCAGCCGTTGATGTACCGCCCTCCCGTCCCGACGAGTTCACAGAAATGTTTCTGGACTTCCGGCGGGAGGTGTGGTATCGTTGTGTGCCGGAAGGACGGTGATCTCGATGAAACTGCTGAAAGAACTTGCCCTCGGCAATATACAGCCGATGGTTCGGAACTTCAAGAAAGACAGTGTTTACGCCAAACTACTGGCAGAGGTAACAGAGCGTCAGGAGAGCTTGATTGAAACCCTGTCCCCGGAGCAGAAAGCTCTGTTTGTTGCCGCTTCTCAGGCAGAGATCGACCTCTCCGTCGAGAACGACCATGACCTCTTCGTCAAAGGCTTCGTCCTCGGCGCGCAGATGATGCTTGAAATCCTGACAGCGGATCCGATGGAAGATGTGGTCAGATGAGTGGAGACGGAGGAATGATTTGTTCAGTGGTCTCAAAGTCAATAAAGACAACGTCTGAAACGCCCTCGTCGTTTGCGAGGCCGTATTTGAAACACAGAAAACAGGCAGAGGAAAACCGGCTCCAAACGAGATGACAGATAGACCGCCCTGACTGCCCCGTCCGGGCGATTTGGCGGGCGTGTTCGGTCAGCCAGAGCAACGGCTCCCTCCCGGCGAAAAAACGCCAACAACGCCGCCGTGCGCGCACGTGGAGCAGGACCGCCGCAGGTGTTTACTCTGCAGAATGCAGTTTTCAACATTGTTACTTTACCCGAAACAATATAGAGACGAAAACCGTACCTCTTGGCAAGATACGGTTTTCATGGGATTTATTCGGCTTTCAGGGGCTTGGGAAAGAACTTTGTTTCGCCCGCTGTCACGGGAACGACGAACCGTCTCATCCTCTCGACGCACGCCTTGAAGCGCGGGTCTTCCCGGATCGGGTCGAACCATTCCCAGCCGTGCTCTGCTTCGAGGGGGTACATGTCCCAGACGGGGCATTCGACGTTATGGTCAAACTCCTCTTTACCGTCTTTGCGGTCGTAGTACATCGGCAGACCGAAGAAGGTCTCCTCCGCGCGTTTGCAGAGCACCAAGCCGTCCGTGAAGTTTTCCACGTCCTCCGGGTTGCGCACCCCGGTGTACCATGTCAGGGAAAGATGATCCAACTCCGGGCAGCGGAAGGTCAGTTTCGTTCCCTCCGGCATGGAGTAAAACCGCTCGAACAGGCGCGTCGTGTCTTCGAGATGGGATAACGCTTCTTCTTTCCGATTGGTGGATGCGCAGTAGCAGGCAAGGCGGAGTCCATCGGCGATTCGTTCGGAATACCAAAGATCGGGCTCCCCGTCGCCGGATACGAGGTTCATCCTGGACGTGCCCGAGAACAGATTGATGAGTTCGAGATTTCGCCGGACCGCTCGTTCGAGGTCTGCGATGGCTTCATCAGGGGATGGATGGTCCTGCACATGAGTGAGACGCCTGAATATGCCATGGAGCAGGGAGAGAAGATAGAACTGCCTGTATCCGTTCCCGGCGGTCTCTATGTCCATTTCTCCCGCTCCTTTGCCGCCGAACCCGCACCGTGCGTCCAGAAGCGCCTCCCGGCTCATATCCTGCTTGGTCGAGAAGCGGGTCAGAAGTTCCGGAAGGTCGCTCTCCGGCGCGTTCATAATCAGCCATTCTTTGGCGTAGTCACGGTCGGACTGGCTTGCATTTTCCAATTTGAGCAGTTTTTCCGTCAGCGAGCGCTGTTCCGCATAGTTGTTTTCGCCGCTCTCCGAGAGATAGAGGACCAGACGGACGAGGGGCAGGGGCTTTTCGGGGAAATCCCTGTGCAGTTTGCGGAGGCGGTCGATTGCGGTGTCATAGTCCTCATTTTTCGTGCGAAAGATTTCCCATTCCTCGTTGAATTTCGCCTCCCGGAACGCTTGGTTCACGCCCATCAGCTCGTCGGTCGTCACGCCGAAATACCGCGCGATCTCCGGGATCGTTTCGATGTCCGGGTAGGAGTTGTCGTTCTCCCAACGGCTGACGGACTGCACGGACACGCCGAGTTCATCCGCAAGCTGTTCCTGCGTGAGGTTTTTCGCGACGCGCAGACGTTTGAGGTTTTCTGCGAGATAGAGCTTCATCATGTATTCTCCTTTTTTGAATTTGCCCCACGCGGGTTCTTTTGACGTCGGATACAGGATACCATAGATTCGGTGCTTTGTCCATATCCCGTTGAGAGAGTATTTTTCTCGCTGCGCGATGGGATGGAAAAGACCATCTCAAAGAATTTTTCCGCTGATGGAATATTTCGCGTTTCTTCTGTCGGGGTATATATGAGAGGATGTTATCAGAAAAAATCTTCGGACGGAAAAATAATCGTCGGCACTTTTTTGGAAAATCCGAAAATTACTCCACAATACGGTCGGAGGGATGAACTCAAAATTCCTCTTGCCCGAAAAATTGTCAGACGCGAAAATATATAGTCCTGTGATTTTCTGCCCGAGGAAAAAAGTCTCCACAATATAGGCGGAGGGAAATCACGACAGATGGATCCCCTCAAAACAAAAATCGGAATATAGATACTGCTCCCACTTTTCAAGTTTGATAGTGTGGAGCGGTTTTCTTTTCGATGTCGGGAAATGACGATCCCTTCTCAAATCAGTTTAGCAAAACCCAAAATACAGATCAAGCCCTGCGGCGGAAAGGAAGGTGATGACGATGGTCGCAGAGAGAACACGGTACGAGAATCGGAATATGAAATCTACGTTGAACGAAAGCGAGGTAACCGAATGAACGAATACGCAAATCCGACAGGCGCGTCCGCGATGACGCGAAGAAACCGTACGGGAAGGTGCTTCGAGAACGTCATCGACGGTCCGACGCTGATGGACATGAACCGCGAGCGGAAGTCCTTCTGCGTCGAAACGCTGATCCCGAAAGGCGTGTGCATCCTCGGCGGCGCTCCGAAGGTCGGAAAATCGTGGCTGGCTCTCGATCTCTGCATCCGCGTCGCGAAGGGAGAACCGCTGTGGGATCTGCCGACACGGAAAGGCACGACGCTGTATCTCGCGCTTGAGGACAGCATCGACGACCTGCAGGATCGCGCGTACATGCTGACGGACGATATTCCTTGCGAAGCGCACTTCGCCGTCACCGCGGAAAAGCTGAACGGAGGGCTGTGCGATCAGATCGTGTCCTTCGTCGCGGAGCATCCGGACACGGTGCTGGTGGTGATCGATACGTTTCAGGTCGTGCGCAGAAAGTCTTCTCGCGCGGGGTACGCCGGAGAGTACGCGGAGATCCGTAAGCTGAAAGAACTGGCGGATCGGTTCGGAATGACGATCCTGCTCGTTCACCATCTGCGCAAACAGGGAGACAGCGATCCGCTCAACCGCATCTCCGGCTCGTCTGCTCTCACAGGCGCGACGGACGGCGTGTATGTACTTACGCAAAAAGGTCGGAACAGCAACGACGCGGATCTGATCTGCGCCGGTCGACGGATCAGAAAGCGGGAGATGCTGCTGCGTTTTGAAAACGGACACTGGGAACTGCTGGCGGACTCGCTCGGCGCGCCGGATCACAGTCTGCCGGAGGTGCTGTAAAAGCTCGTCGCGTTCGTCCGCGCGGTCGGATTGTACAGCGGCGGCAACGCAGAGTTCGCGGAGCGGTACAATTCCTTCGCAGGTGTGGATACGGACGCAAAGCACCTCAAACAGCTGATGCAGCAACGCGCGGACGATCTCGAACAGCACGGCGTGAAATATCTGAACTGGCGGAGCAACGGTCAGCGGCTGATGAAAATCTGGTATGAACCGATGCGGAGTGACGACGGTGACGGTCAGAACGGTGTATGCGAATCGGTCGTTCCGGTCGGCACTGATAACTCGAAAACGGTCACGCCGGATGTGTCTGAAACCGTTGATACGATTGAGGTTGATGTACATCCGGATGCAGTGACAGATCAAACTGAAAACAGTGACGACCGTATGCATGACGGCGCTGCTGTCGGCACTGCTGACGGTTCGGATGAAATGGATTCCGGCTGGGTGGAGGAGATTCATGACGTGCTTGGCGTCACGCTCCCGGTCTGTCAGCCGGACAACGGAAGGGGTGAACGAAACGGTCACCCCTTGGATATGGTGAAGGACGATACAAAGGAGGTGTCTTCCAGATGAAGAAATCCACAGTCAAGTCTTACGATGAGCTCCCGCTGTTCCTCAACGCGGAGATGCTCGCGCAGGTGCTCGGCGTCTCGCAGGCAACGGCGTATGAACTGCTGCACGAGGAATCGTTTCCCAAACTGAAAATCGGGAACCGCCTTGTCATTCCGAAGGATCGGTTCATCGAATGGGTGACGACGAACACGAAGGGGGGATGTGCGTGAGAGGGAAGAACGTCGATCATATCAGAAACTACTTCCCGGTGCCGAATGAAATCTTCCGTCTCGGTCTGTCGGGCGGGGAGATTCTCGTCTACGCCTATCTCATGTACTGCGAAGATCGGACGACGTACACATGCCATCCGAGCTACACGACGATCGGAAACGCCGTGGGTATGTCCAAGCGCACGGTCATGAAATACGTGCAGATGCTGGAACGCAAAGGTCTGATCGAGACGGAGCCGACGACGGTGACAAATCACGAAGGCAAGAACTGGAACGGGAATCTGAAGTACACGATCATGCCGATACAGGATATCGTCGACGCGCGGTTCCAACGTGAGCTTCGGAAAGCCGACACGGCGCGGCGTTTGCAGGAATACGATCAAAAGCATCCGCGGAAGGAGGCGACGTGAAGCCCGATTTCGGGAGGGGGACTTTCCGTCCTCAAGGGGGTATTTCCGCCTTTGGAGAATCGAGGATTTACAAGGGGTTTGAGGGGTCGCCGGGGCCGAACGAAAGTGGAGCAGGATAAAGCCGGGTCTCTCGGCCCCGCCAGCCCACATCGGACGGCAACGCCGACCGGGAGGATAGGCTACGTTGAAGGGGTTCCGGGCATTCAGCGAGAGCGTTCAGGGTCGAAACCCGGAGTCTCGCGGCTTTTTCCGGCAGATTTTCAGGCAAATTCAGGCAGAGATTCCGGCATGGGCTCAGTTTCCGGCCACGGGTAAATGCCGGGATCATACAAGATGGAAAGGATGGTATCAATGGCAAAACAGACAATCCCGATGCCCTCGAAGGGTGTCAGAATGCCCGCTGAACTATGGGCAAAGTGTGATGCGATGACAGCAAAGCTCGGTCTCGAATCGCGGAATGAATTCATCCGCGACGCCGTTCAGTTCTATGCGGAATGGGTGGAGAGGTCAAGCAGTCAAAGGTTTCTCACGCCCGCGCTCGAATCTGTCATTGGCGCGAAGGTGCGAGATTCGGAAAACAGGATCGCGCGGGTGCTCTACAAAATGGCAGTACAGCAGAACGCGCTGACGCATGTGCTCGCGACGGCGTATAACTGGACGCCGGATGAGCTGGAAAAGCTATACGACACGGCAGAGGATGATGCGCGGGGATGGAACGGAACGCTCGACCTGCGTGACTTCAACTACGACGAGGAGGACGAATGATGGCTGGATTGATTCTGAAATCTCCGTACTACAAACCGGGGAGTAAAACCAAGAAGGGAGGTACGCGCGGCGGTCTGGCGAACTACATCGCAACGCGTGAAGGTGTTGAAATACTCCGGTCCGGCTCCCGCTCCGGTATGGCGGACTACATCAACGACCGTCGCGGCTCGAACGGGATGTTCACGGACGAGGGCGAGAGGATCAACATGGCGGCGATCATGAAGGAGGTGGACACGCATCCCGGCAATGTGTGGTGTCATATCTTCTCGCTGACACGCGAGGACGCGGAGCGTCTCGGCTACAACCGTGCGGTGGAATGGATGAACCTCCTGCGCTCGCATCGCAACGACATCGCGCGGGAGATGGGGATCGATCCGGCAAACCTGAGGTGGTACGCCGCCTTCCATCAGCACCCGACACACCCGCACGTTCACATGATGGTATGGTCGAAGAATCCGACAGAGGCATATCTCTCGAAGAAGGGAATCGCCAACATCAAACGGTTCATGGCGCAGGACATTTTCCGGCAGGACATGATGAGCGTGTACCGCGAGCAGACGGTCGTGCGCGACGAGCTCAAGGCAACGTTCCGCTCGGAGATGGAATCCTTGCTGAGTGAAGCATGGTCGATGAATGATAAGAACCTTCTGGTCTTCATGTTTCAGCAGCTGCGGAAGGAACTGCGTCAGCACAAAGGCAAAAAGGTGTATGGATACCTCAACTCCGAGACGAAAAAGACGGTCAATGAGATCGTGCGGATGATCGCGGAGACGCCGGAGATCGCGGAGCTGTATGACAAGTGGTACGAGTACAAGTGCTCCACGGTTAGGCTCTACACCGACGCGGTGCCGGAGAAGATCCCGCTGGAGGAGAACCGGGAGTTCAAATCCATCCGCAACATGGTTGTCAAAGTGGCAAGCTATTCTGATATGTCAGAATCGGAAGCGCAAGATTCCTACGCGTCCGTCGAGCGCGAGGTCGGCGATCTGCTCGTCAACGTCGGCCAGATGCTCTGCGATACCGTCCCGGACGAGCCTCGGGTGGATCGCGTCCCGGTCGATTCCAAACTGCGCCGAGAGCAGTGGGCGAAGGATCACGCGGTCAATCTGACGATGTGAATGACCCTCATTTCAAATGAGGGTCGATAGTCTATAGAACAGAAAGCCCACTATCAGTATATCAGAACAATGCCAAAACGCAATATGCCGCAGCCGAAAATGTGTCTGGAATGATAAAGTTTCGCCGCTGCCCACAGACGGCTGGACTTCCGGACATGGTTGTGGTATGTTGTGTGATGGCAAAAAGTACGAAAGGACGGTAACAAACATGGCAAAGAAACGCGCGAACGGCGAAGGCAATATCCGCAAACGGTCGGACGGCCGCTGGGAGGCGAGGTACACCGCAGGTCACGATCCCGTCACGGGCAAACAGATTTTCAAGAATGTCCTCGGCAAGACGCAGGCGGAGGTCAAGGAAAAACTGGCCGTCAAGCTTGCGGAGGTGCAGAAGATCGACGTGGTCGTCTCCGACAAAATGTGTGTGGCGGATTGGATGGACACATGGCTCGAGAACTTCGAGAAGCCGAACATGCGGGCTTCCACCTACGAAACCTATGAGGGCAACATTCGCCTCCATGTCAATCCGGGCATCGGCAGTTTGACCATGAGCAAGGTCACGACGCTGGATCTCCAGAAGTTCTTCAACCGTCTGCTGACCGACGGGCGGATCGAGCGGAAGGAATCGAAGAACAAACCGAAAGGATTGAGCGTGAAAACGGTGTCGAATATCCGCACGATGCTCTACTCCGCGTTCGAGAAAGCGGTCGCGGAGCATCTCATCCTGACAAATCCCGTTGCCGGATGCAAGCTGCCGAAGCGAGAGAAGCAGGAGATGAAGACCATGCCCGTCGCCGATCTCGGTCAGTTTTTCGCAGAGGCAAAGGCAAGCGGTAAGTTCGAGTTCTACTATGTAGAATTCTCGACGGGCCTCCGCCGCGGAGAACTGCTCGGTCTAAAATGGGAGGATGTCGATTACGAAAAGAAAACGCTGACGATCCGCCGTCAGGTGATCCGCGTACAGGGACACATCGAGGAGGGCCCGCTCAAGACCAAGAACGCATACCGGACGGTCGTTATCGGCGACGATGTGATCGACCTGCTCCGGGATCTGCACGAGCGGGAAGGGAACAGCAGTCCATATATATTCCCGTCGCCGAACGGCGGCCCGCAGGATCCAGATTCCGTCCTGCCGATGTTCAAGCGGATCCTAAAACGGGCAGGGCTTCAGAAGCTTCGTTTCCACGATTGTCGACACACTTTTTGCAAGATCGCGCTGGCAAACGGCGTAGATTTTAAGACGCTTTCGTCCATGTTAGGCCATTACAGCGTAGCGTTTACTCTCGACGTCTACGGCCACGTGACCGACGACATGAAGCGCGACGCGGCGGACAAGGTCAGCGGAGTGCTGAAGGGGGCGGTGTAAGGAATGGCGAAAAAGAGATTGAGCGGTGCAGAAATTGCACCGCTCAGGCAAAGAAAGGGATTACCTCACATTTTTTCAGAGCCCCTTTTCATTCATATTAATTATCATCATTCTGAAATAATATTAATTTTGTTATCCATATTATTCTTGATCTTTTCTTCCAGTCGCGCCATTGTAGAAATAAAGGTTTCTGCTTCGCCGATGATAGCATTCGCGATCTAAATGCTAGAGATTATAACCCTGTTTCGATCAGCTTTTTCAGAGGTTCAAGCTTTTCGTGTTCCCAGTTGAAAGCCCCAGCTCGTGCGGCTTCTCCTATTTTCATTGAAACAAATTCTTTGTTAACAGAGAAATATGTATGTATGCGACTTTTGTGCTCGTGTGAGCCTATGCTGTTGTATTTCGACTTAATTTCATCAATAAATGATTGAACATCGTGCTTAAAACTGATTAAATCATCGCGAATCAGTATGTCCCAACACAAATCTTCAAGTGCCCCGGTTTTCGAAGAAACATCGCAAGCGGGCATTAAGGTGTATGCTGTATTGGGCGGAGTGTCTCCAGCCCATTGGTTACAAACTGTAGGAACAGGAAGAGCGTTGTGTCTAAATGCACTTTCAACTTTCCTAATTGCTGCATTGATATTCGTGTCTGCATCACGTATTACCAGTATTCTCTTAACATTCTCATATCCCTCAGTGTTCTTCATGGTTGCTAAAGAATCAGATAGTTTTTCAGCCCCATCAAAACGATTGACTTGAATATTGTCTTTGAATCTTGGATCGGAATTATCTCTTAAATACGAAAAATAACAATCCAAGAAATTCTTGTCATCAGTACCTTCACACAAAATAACAAAAGGCTTTTCCAGGGTTTTTGTTGTTGCTTCATTCGGCGTCCGCATTATCGAACCTCCATATCCGATGCTAAAGCATGATCAAGGAGGTCAAAGTCATAACGGAACAAAGTAACTCCGTCGTTTCTACGCCCCATACGATAGTAGGAGAATGCATCCTTGTCATCAAAGTTTTCACCAACAGCAGAAATTAGTTCATAACTATGTGTAGTCGCAATAACTTGGCAATTTGACTTTTTACTGATTTTTTCAATGATGTTCCACAGCTTGCCATACATCGAATAGTGAAAACCGGTTTCCAATTCGTCTATCAGCACAAGGCCATTTTTCCTTTCTAATATTGCAACACTCATATTTAATAATTTAATGGTTCCATCACCGGAATATTGTAGCGGTATTGTTTTTCCTCCCATCTTAATGTATAATTGTGGCACGCCTTGCGGGGCTACGGTGATAATGTCCTCTATCGACGGGTCGAGTTCTTTGACAATATCAATGATTTCATTTTTTTTGCCCTCCAGTTCATATCTTCCAATACTGCTTAACAGATTGTCCGTTGAGCGAGAATAAACAGAATTAAAGTATTGTGTTGGAATTTGTGTTTTAACTTCATTTCCAGATAGATTCGTCGAGATTTCCCGCATGATACTGCCCGCATTATTCAGGGAAAAATGACCAAGTTCGTGATAATTCTCTATAATTTTATCACGGTCACCTTCTTTATAACTAAAAGAGAGTGCATAATCATTTTTTAGTGCTGTCCTGAATTGAACCAAAGTATCCTCAGATATTCCATTTACACTTTGAGGCAGATAATTCTCGTCCTTCCAATATTCCAAACGCGCCCATTTCGATTCATCCATAACTCTAATATGAATGTGTTTACTGGTATCCATGTTTAAGAACAATGGCCCCCAAAGGGTTGTTGACCCAGTAACGAATGAATTGCGAAAAGAGGACAGTTTACCAAAAGAATCTGCTGCAGCATGATCCATCATGAGAAACAGACTTTCCAATAAAGAACTCTTTCCGATATTGTTTCTTCCAGATACGAGAGCGACTCTCGTCAAATCGTTCATATCAATATGTTGGAATCCTCTAAAATTCTCAATTATTAATTTATTAACCATCTTCAATTCCTTTCGTCATGCATGGCTGTAAAATGAAGCCACTCCTCATCCGCGTCGTCAAAGATGTGGATAAACAGGTTCGGATCCGGTGACTAGGCAAAGACGGAAACCTGTCCGTCCCGCACGGGAAACGCTTCGTGGATCCATCCTCTCCGCTGTGCTTTGCGAACGGCGGCAGAAAACGTACGAGAGTGCCTGACTGTACGAGGACGTCAGGTAAAAACCTTTTAAGAAATCGAGACCGGGACGGCAGCGGGAAAGGTCGATGCTTGAAATCTTTGTATAGCTCCCGTGGTACAGAACACCGTCTGCAGGAAGGCGGATCATACAGCCCCCCCTTGCTGCGCAGAAGGTCTTCAATATCCTTTAGCGCACACTGATAACTGCTTACGTGAAGCAGATCGTAACACTCTGAGATATATCCGAGAAGATCGAACCGGCGGAACAGAACGGCGCACTCGGCGGGCGCGAGGTTCCATTTTCGCTGTGCATGATGAAAAACCCAGCACTGCATGTCTGCGATGCTGATTTGTCTTTGGCTCAACGCGATCACCTCCCGGATGAATCCTCACAAACAGTATAACCATTCCGCAGACGGAAAGCAAGACACAAAATGTGAATTCTGAAAAGCAGACGGCGATTCCTTATCGGAACCGATACAGGGAACCACACTGAAATCGCAGCAGCGGCGTTCCCATATCAGTATAGCAGAAAATTAAAAACAGTGCAAGATGCTGCAATCAAAAAACGCTATAGAAATAGAAAAAGAAGGAGTCTGGAAGTTAAGGAGCTACCAAAGATTTGGCGCTGCCTACGACTCTCTGCTGTTTCATTGACAGGGGTCTCTATGCAGGGGAGCTACCGGAACGGCGTTGCCCACTTCTCGCGCCTTGTCAACATCAATATAGCACGTCTGATGGAGCTTGTCAATCCCGCTGACTTAAGTTTGACAAAATATACCAGAGAAACATGTGGATAGAGAGGAATCAAAGATGTGTCCGACTCCTCCTGAAAGACGGCCGGATCGAGCGGAAGGAATCCAAAAAGCAGCCGCGGGGTCTCAGGGTCAAAACGGTGGCAAACATCCGCACGATGCTCTACTCCGCGTTCGAGAAAGCGGTCGCGGAGCACTTGATCCTGACCAACCCCGTGGCGGGGTGCAAACTCCCGAAGAGGGAGAAGCAGGAGATGAAAACTATGCCCGTCGCCGACCTCGGGAGATTCTTCGCGGAGGCAAAGGCCAGCGGCAAGTTTGAGTTCTACTATGTGGAATTCTCGACCGGGCTCCGCCGTGGGGAACTGCTCGGGCTCAAGTGGGAAGACGTGGACTACGACAAGAAAACGCTCACGATCCGCCGTCAGGTCATTCGCGTGCAGGGACGGATCGAGGAAGGCCCGCTCAAGACCAAGAACGCATACCGCACGGTCGCCATCGGGGATGACGTGATCGACCTCCTCCGTGATCTGCACGAGCGGGAAGGGAACAGCAGTCCGTACATCTTCCCTTCGTCGAACGGCGGCCCGCAGGATCCAGATTCCGTCCTGCCGATGTTCAAGCGCATTCTGAAACGCGCCGGGCTTCCGGAGCTTCGTTTCCACGATTGTCGACACACATTCTGTAAGATAGCATTGGCTAATGGCGTGGACTTCAAAACGCTTTCGTCCATGTTAGGCCATTACAGCGTAGCGTTTACTCTGGACGTCTACGGCCATGTGACCGACGACATGAAGCGCGACGCGGCGGACAAAGTCAGCGGGGGGCTGAAGGGGGCGGTGTGACAAAAGCTGCACCGCTCAGTCAAAGAAAGGTGTCATAACGAAAGAATTTTTATTTCCCCCTTGACAAGCCTGACTTTTTGTGGTAAACTGTAATAAAGGTCGGTCTGGGCAGACCAACCAAGACAAAAAGATCGAGGAGCAATCAAATCCATGGAAGATATCAGACTGTTCGACAGCGAATTCCGGTTCATGACACTGGTGTGGGACAACGAGCCGGTTTCGTCCATGAAGCTCGTGGAGCTCTCCGAAAAGGAAATGAAGTGGAAGAAATCCACCACCTTCACCATGCTGAAAAAGATGTGCGAGAAGGGATTCGCTCTGAACCGCGGCGCCGTCGTGACTTCCCTCGTATCCCGGGAAGAGGTGCAGGCCGCCGAATCCGAGCGCGTGATCGAGCGGACTTTCGCGGGATCGCTGCCGGAGTTCCTCGTTTCCTTTCTCGGATCGAAAAAGCTCTCTCTGGAGGAGACCGAGCGGCTGAAAAAGCTGATCGACGAACACAAGGAGGAGTGAGATGGAGCGCGTTTTTCTCGTCGTCCTCGGCATGAGCGTTACGGCGACGGTGGTGATTCTCGCGGTCCTTCTGCTCCGCCTATGCCTGCGCCGCGCGCCGAAAAAGATTTCCTACATCCTCTGGCTGGCGGTGGCCTTCCGGCTTTGTTGTCCGGTGAGCGTGCCTTTCGCGCTGTCCCTGTTCCGCCTGCCCGTTCTCGAAACCGCGGCGGAACCCGGCCGGATCGCGGAGGTTTTGTCGGTGTCCGATGCGGCGATGCAGGAGCCGGAAGTCCCGGAGCTGCCCATCCAATCGCCGGAGGTTTCCGACGAATCCCCTGAAGCTGCGGGATCCGCCGACGCGCCGATCTCCTCTCCGTCCGCGGAACCGTCCCCGGCTGCCAACGTTCAAATCGCGGAGCCGGACAATCCGATCTCTTCCGCTGATGAACCGCAATCATTCCCGGCAGGAACAACAGGTACGGAACAGCAGAGTACCCCTGCCGTGACGGAACGCCCGCCCATGCCGGAGGTGGCTGCGGATCCCGTTTCGCCGACACCGATCCCCTCCGTCACAGAAGAGCCGGAGGTTCTTTCGCCCGCCGAGCCTTCCACAGCGCCGGAGGTGATCGCCGAACCTGTCCTTACGGAACCGGCGGAGCCCGATCACGCTACCGGAACCGCAAAATCTCCCGCCTGGCTGCGTGTTTTGACCGTCGTCTGGATCGCGGGAGCCTCGCTCTTCCTGCTCTACGGGATCGCCGGGGCTTTGGTTCTGCGCCGGATGCTAGCTTCCGCTGTCTGGCTCGAGGACAATGTCTGGCAGTCCGACCGGATGCGCTCGCCCTTCCTGTTCGGGCTGATCCGTCCCCGGATCTACGTTCCCTTCGGGCTGGAAGAAGCATGTCTCAGCTATGTGCTGGATCACGAGCGCTATCACATCCGCCACCGGGATGATCTCGTCAAAGCCGCGGCCTTCGGGATCCTCGCCGTCCATTGGTTCAATCCCTTTGTCTGGCTGGCATTTCATCTGATGTCTCGGGACATGGAGATGCGTTGCGACGAAGCCGTTCTCTCCGGCCGCCGAGGGATCGCGAAGGTGTACAGCATGTCCCTTTTGTCCTTCGCGTCGGACCGCCGTTTTCCCGTGCCCGTCACGCCGGCGTTCGGCGAAGGGGACGTGGAGACGCGGATCCGCCACATCCTCAGCTGGAAGAAGCCGAAGCTCTGGGTCTCTGTCCTCGCCGGGATTCTCGCAGCCGCGGCGGTGATTTCCTGCGCGACGAATCCTTTGAAAACCGACGCCGCGGTTCAGCCGGAAGAAGAAACGGAAAACGAGGAGGGTTCCCCCGATTCCGCGTCCTCTGCGGCCCGCTCCCTCGCGCCTCTTCCGAACGGCGACTGGCAGCCGCTGACCCCGGACCGACAAGACGTTCTGCTCTCGTCCGGGAAGTATATGGACTCTCCCCTCCCGGGCGACAAAAGCTCCCACCTTTATAACTCCGGCTGGTGGAACGGATGGATCCGGGACGGGGACGCGTTCCGAACCCTCTCGATCGCCCTCTCACCCTACGCCGAGACCTCCTTCCGCTGGGTCGTCAGCGAGGGGAAGGATGTCTTTGACGATCTTGATTATCGGGGCTCTTATGCCGTGCGGGAGGACGGGACCCTCTCGGCGACGTTCTCTCCATACGATCTTCTCCGCGGGGATGACGATCCGCTCCGCTCCGACGTGACATACAGCGCCGTCTTATCCGTGCGCTTTGACGCCGGTCATGAATACGGCACGGAATCCCGCGAGACCGTCGGCGTGACCGTCGTCTCCACCGACTGCCCGGAATTTCTGTCCCTCGTCGGCGAAGAGATCGCCATGACCGGTGCGAATTGGTTCCGGGGAGACCTCGACGGCGATCCGGCGGACGCGATCCGGGAAATGACGCTCTCCGACGGAGTCGCCGCGCTTTATGAGGACGCCGCCGCATACGAATTCTCTGCGGAGCAGCTCGCATACGGCGAAGCCCTGACCGCGCTTTACCCTTCCTCCTATGACGAAGACGGAAATCCCGGTTCCGATCCCGAAGCGGATCCTTCGCCGGACAGAGCTGCCGTGAACGTCGCCGATCTCGGGGATCTCTGCCTCTGCGCGGAGAATGTCGGGCGGCTCGAGGGCAGGGACTCCGACCGCTTTATGCTCACGGCGTTCCGCTGGCGGGGCAAATGGTACGAGCTGGATCGTCCCCTCTATTTCGGTCCGTATTGGTTCGGGCTTTCCAGCGCCGATGATTTCACGTTCTTCACCGTCTGGGCTCCCTCCGGACAGAACGCGGACGTGAGTTATATCTTCCTGACGGAGGACGGCGCGTATTGCTTTGACAGCGCGGAGGCGGAGGCCGGGTATCAGCTGCGCGTCCGTGAGAACGGGGACGGCACGGCCGCCTGCATCCGGACGAACGCCGATTTCCTCGATCTTCAGGAAATCTCGATGCTGTACGCATTCCGAAACAGGGAAGACGAACCGTACACGGAAACCGGCTCCCTGCGCTACGAAGACGGACGCTTTATCTATACACTGGACGAAACGCTGACCGGATCGGGGTGGTTTGAAGAACAGAAGAAGAACTATCCGAAGAGCTATCCGGCTGAAACCTTCTTGGATATGAGCTTCCGGGACTATCTCTCCGATTATCTGCCGAAGACCCTGCGGGACGAAGCCCTCCGCGCGAAGGGTCTGTTCACCCCCGAAGAAGCCGAGGAGATCGCAGGGTTCCTCGTCACAAACATGATGCCGAAAGCTGCGCTCGACGAGGGTTATCCGCTGAACGACAGGATCGCAAGGAACTTTATCTCGCTGACCGGCGTCATGGCGCGCTTGGAGACCTTCCCGGATTCCCTCCGCAAGCTCTGGCACGAGGGGGACGACGCGGAGGGATGGGAAGGGATGCCCCGCGCGCATGCATACCGGATCGCCTCGGAAATGTTCGGCATTCAGCCGGATGATCCGAGAGAGCTCGAAGACAGCTTCTTCCGCTACGACGCGGAAAACGACCGCTATGTCGTAAATCCTACCGGGCTTTCCCACGGGTATTTCGATTATGAAGATATGAGCGTCGTATGGGACGAGATCTCTGTTGCAGTGCGTTTCCGCCTTGTCAGCTATGTGCACGACCCGGCGGACGGACCGGAGCCCGTCGGACTGGCGGGGGAGCGGATCGACTACGGCGAATACCGGCTGATCTTCTCGAAGACGAACGGCTCAGACGCGATAGCTCTGCCCCACATCCGCCTCGTTAAACGCGGGGAAATCGAAACCGGAGATTCACCCGAACCCCCGGTCGGCAAAGAAATCAGAAACATGTATCCGGTCCCGGATTTCCTCGACGAGGAACAGCGGGAGCTCTATCTCCGCGCCATGACCTTTCTGCCCGCGGCGTGGGGACCGAGCGCATATTATATCGAAGACTTCCTCCCGCGGGGGGACGGAGAACCCTTTATCGACTGCCATCAGTACCCCCACGTCACGATCTACGACCCGGAAACAGGCATGGATCTCCATTATCTGATCTGTCACGGGCGGTATGAAAACTGGGCGGACTTCGACGACGCGGGACGCTTCCTCTTCACGGCAGAGCTGTGGGAATCCGTCACCGGACCGGGGAAAAGGTGCGCGGAATACGGCGGGAAGACCTGCGTGATGGACGCGGACGCGGGATCGGGCGGATATACCCCTTCCCTCGACCGGTTCGAGCTCTTGGAGAAAACCGACGAGCGGATCGTCTACCGTTATACCACCTTTTATCTTGCGCGGGGAACCTTCGAGGTCGAAAGCGCCGAACGCGTCACCGTGACGATGGTAAAGACGACGGACGGCTGGCGGTTCGCCTCCTTTCGGAACGGGAACTGGGAGCCCGTCGGAACACAAGAGCCTGAACGCGTTCTATTCTATGCCACGGATCATGCGGAATTCACCGTTCGTGAACTGGTCCGCCACGTGATGGACGAGAGCTGGCTCGACGGAAAGACTTCCTATTCGGCCCTCGACGCCGTGCGGTTCGCGGATACGATGCCGCTTTGGAAATATCCCTACTCTGTCGCCCCTCCGAGCGAAGACGGCATGTCCGTCCGGATCGACAAGTCTGTCTGCGCGGACGCGGTGCACAATCTCTTCGGCATCCGGGATTTCGACTACTTCGCCGCGGTCCGGGAGGCCTTCGGAGATGACGCTGTCCCATCCGCATGGGCAGACGGAGACGCGATCGTCTGGCCCGTTGGAATGGGGGAGAACACGACGAAATTCGATATCTCCGAAATCCTGACCGATCGGGACGAAGACGGCGTTGTCCAGGTTTATGCTCATCTGATGAACGCCTCCGACTATCCGTGGGACGAGGCGGATTACGGGACGGTTCTCTTCACCTTCGCGCCGGACTTCGACGGGCCGTGCCTGACAGTGGAGAAAAAAGAACCGCCCTCCGACGCGCTGTCCGTTTGGCTGCGTGAACTGAGGGCAGAGGATCTCTTGACCGTCGACGGCCCGGTCGATCCGGTTTCCGCGGAGGAGCTTGCGCCGCTTCTCAACCGCCTCGGCCTGCGGGATCCCGCCGCGGGGACGGAGCTCTCCGATCTTTCGTGGTATTATACCCTCGAAGTCCTTCTGCCGGAGCCGTCGGGAACCTTGCTTCTGTTCGCGGATACCGACGGAGAGCGGATCGGCGTCGTCCTGAACGGCGCGGAAAGCAGCAGAGCCGTTTACCGGGACCGGGAGCTCAGCCGGCTCCTGCGCGAAGCGTACCGGGTGGAGGACAAGATCGACGAAGAGGCCTTCGAGCTGTGGGGCCAGGCCGTCCGGTCCCGCGCCGAGGATACCGTCCGCGATTCCCTCGGGATGAACGGCGGGAAGGTCTATACCGGCTATGAGATCTGCGTGTTCGCCGCGGCGGATTCCTTCGAGGAGAACGGCGCGCGGTACACCGTCTGGAACTGGGCTCCTGCCTATCTGACGGACGATCCCGACAACGTGGTTTGGGCGGGCGGCATGTTCCTCGACGCGGACGGACGGGTCTGCGGGGCGGAGACGGAAACGTACCTCGCCCGCATGGAATGGCCCTCCGGCGACGTGACCCTCTTCTTCGACTGGACGCTGTATCATGGGCCCGATGAGGAGACCGGGAAGCTGTGGGGACGGGAAAAGATCGTCCGGGGATTCGCCGAAATGCTCGAAAACCTCCCGGACGGTCCCGTCGACGAGGTTACTGCCGAGCCCGAGCCCGTCTTCGAGTCGTACCCTTACGAGATCGCGACGGCCCTGCAGAGGAAGGAGGAGCACGGGGACTTCCTCATCGATGTGGATATCAAAGAGATCCGCACGGACTCCCCGCACGAGGCGGCCATCAACAAGGTGATCCGGGATGATTTCATGGAACTCTACAACGGGTACATGGAACAGCTCGAAAGCTTCTACTACGATTTCTTCAGACTGAAGATCGTCACGGAGTTCTGCGAGCGGGACGGCGTGCTGTGCGTCACCGTACGGGCGGAGCTCCCGAAGACCTATCTCGGCCCGGACAGGATCGCAAACATCTTCTACAACATCAGGACGGACTCACTCCTCACAAGGGAGGAATTCGCCGCGCGGGAGGGGATCGATCTCTCCTCCGTCCTTCGGGAGCTCGAAGCCCTGTACCCGCAGGGGTCCGACGGATCGCCCTTCTCATACGAGATCGTCGGGCTGAGGACGCGGGCCGCCGGGGAGATTGGCTTCTATGTCGACCGGATCTATCGGATGGACGGCGAGGTGGAGGCGCGGGAAACGCTCTTCTACCGTGCGGACGCCGGGACCCTCATGCCCTCGGAAAACCCGGACACCGATTATCTTGTCCTCCCGTATTTCGGGCAGGAACAGACGGCGTGGGACGCGTCTGACCCGTTCAGGATCACGATCTTCGTGCAGAATGCAGGACGCAGGTCCTGGCCGATGGATCAGTCGTTCTATGCGGAGGACGAGAGCGATCCCGTCGGATGGGTGACCTTCTCCGCCGTCTGGGACCTCGGAGCGTTCGGCGGGGACTTTGCGAAGATGGCCTCCGCCGTTCTCCCCTCGTGGCAGAAGGGGCACACCGCAGCTGTCGGTGAACCGGAATTTGTCGCCGGAAGCGAGGACGACGCCCTGTTCCGCTTCCGCACCGTTTCGATCCCGAATCAGGTCCTTTCCCCGTAAGCTCCCGAGGAGGAGGAAAACTGGTGTTACATCCGCCGCGCCATGAGGAGCGGACAGCTGAGGAACGGGGATCCCGTGATCCTGACTTTTGCCGGACGCAATCCCCGCCTGCCGGGCACGGACGAAGGATTTCTCGAAGCCCTGCGGTCGAAAACCGATACCTCCTTCCTCGCGGGTCGTGTCTACGTTACGGGAACCGTCTCGAACAGCGCGCGGAACCTGTCCGAGCTCTCTGCCTACAGCAATATAAGCTCCATCGAATTTGCAGAAGCCTTCGCGGAGGGAGACGCGGAAGCCCTTGACGCGATGCGGTACCGGGAGGACGGATCCTATTCCGAAACGGGATTGCCCGAGGTCGTCTTCGTGATGTACGAGATGGAACGCCTCTGTCCCTCCGGATGCCGGATCGTGATGAAGGCGGAATTCTGGGAAGGGAACGGCATGTTCTCTCCGGGGATCCATACCTTCGAGCTCCTCTCTTCCCTCGATCAGCCCCTGATCCGGGAGATCTCCGGGGGTGCGTTCCGGCTCGCGGATATCGGACGGCGGGACGACGCGGCATGGCTCGATGGCGGGGAGTTTCCGGAGGCCGAACGCGCGCTTGCCGCCTTCCTCTGGCTCGAGCCCTACGATGCGCAGCCGGGATATACCCCGCTCGGCGCGCTGGAATTCTTCACCCGCTTCTTCACCGTACAGTCGGAAAAGGCGGATGGAGACGAAGTTGTCTTCACCGTCCGATTCTGGCACGACGCGTCGATGCTCGTTCCCTCCGAACTGAGGGAATACCGCTTCCGGGACGACGGCGCGGGATACGTCCTCTCCGGCAATCTCCTGCTCGAGGAGACGAAATGGGCTCCCGGCGGATGGATGGTCTGACGGCGGCGAAAGAAGAATATGGAATCTTCACGTGGGGTATTTACTGTACCTGCAGAATGTGGTTTATTTAATTGCTTTTCGGAGACCATCAAGCAGCAATTTCACCGCTCAAACAAAGAAAGCCCCTGCCCTGAGAGGGCGTGGAACCGCCGCCCGCCGGAGCAGGGAACACCCCATGTCGTAAACCGTTTCACCGTATAAGCCACACCCTCCCCTGCCATAACCTCCCAGCACACTCCCACCCCCGTCCTCGCGAATCCCGCCCAAACCCCTGCCCAAATCCCCGCCCAACTTCCCACCCGGAGGTCTCCGCCCACATTCGGCCCTTTCCGGCCCTTTCCGCATATGGGTCACGGTATGGGTCAGCCCACACCCCGGAGGTGAGGGCCGGCAAGAAGTCACCGGATTTTCGTCGATAACAAACAAAAATCAGCCCGATCTTGAACGATCAGAGCTGATTTTTTGTTGGATTTTACCAACTGCTCTTGCGGGGAAGGGATTTGAACCACATGACCTCCGGGTTATGAGCCCGACGAGCTACCAGACTGCTCTACCCCGCGATATTCGATTCAACAGGAGAAATGCCGGACACCGGGCTCGAACCGGTACGATACTTTCGTATCACGGGATTTTAAGTCCCGGGCGTCTGCCAATTCCGCCACTCCGGCACATAAAACCCATGGGCTTTCTCTCGTTGCTCAGTTATTATACCACACCGCCGCGGGTTTGTCAAGGGATTTTCAAAAAAACTTGCGCCGATTTGCCCGGATTTCCCGACAAATTTCCGCGTTTCCCGCTGAAAGGAGGACGCGTGAGCCGTAGGGAAGATGTGCGGGCCGCAGGGAGTAAACGGGGGCCGCAGGGAGTAAGCACGAGCCGAAGAGAGTACGCGCGCAGGCAGGATAAACGTGGCCGGATCAATACCACGGCTTCGGATACCAGGACCGCTTCCGTACCGCGTTGGGGTAATGCTCGATCAGAAGGATCCGAAAGACGTCGCTCTCCGGGTCCGCGTACACTTCCATCACGTCGATCCGCGGCTGCTTCTCCGTCGGATTGGCATACAGCCAGGCGTCGGCGGAACGGAGCAGAACTGCCTGTTTCCGCTTTGTCACGGACTCTGCCGGGGTGCCGCTCCAGGGGCGGTAATCCGGGAACTGCCGCCGGGTCTTGACCTCCACGAAACAGAGATATTCCGCGTCCTCCGCGATCAGGTCGATCTCCCCGTGCCCGACGCGGACGTTCCGGCCCGTGATCGTGTACCCGTGTTCTTCCAGCCAGATCGCCGCCGCTTTTTCGCCGACTCTCCCGAGTTCCCGGGCAGTCATGGCATGTCCTCCGGCCGTTCTGCGGCTTCCTTTTCCCGCTTTTCGCGGAGCGCTTTTTCCAGCCGGTCCCGGTCCCGCTCGAGAAAGGAGAGAAAACTCCGCCGGTGCACGGGGCTCGGACCGAATTCATAGACCGCCAGCTTGTGCTCCTTCGTCGGATAGCCCTTGTGCCCCGCGAACCCGTAGGCGGGATAGCGCAGGTCGAGCTCCGTCATCAGTCTGTCCCGGGTCACTTTGGCAAGGACGGACGCCGCGGCTATGGACTGGGAGATCCCGTCCCCCTTCACCACCGTCCTGCAGGGGATGCCAAATTCCGTCGGGCGGTTTCCGTCGACCAGCACGATGTCCGGTTCGATTGTCCGCCGGACCTGTTCCACCGCGCGGCGCATGGCGAGCAGGGAAGCGGCCAGGATGTTGATCCGGTCGATCTCCTCGGGGCTCGATTCCGCGATTCCGTATGCGGCTGCCTCCCGCAGGATCACGTCGTAGAGGGCTTCCCGCTTTTTCTCCGTCAGCTTCTTCGAGTCGTCGAGGCCCGGGATCGTCATCCCCTCCGGCAGGACCACCGCGGCGGCGACCACCGGACCCGCGAGAGGACCGCGCCCCGCCTCGTCCGTCCCGCAAACGACGCCGTATTCCCGGGCGAACCCCGCGTCAAACAGCGGATCCAGCATCGTCCTCTCCTTTCTCCTCCGGGGCCGGCATTTCGGCCTTCTTTTCCGGCTTTTCCGGCGGGGGATCCAGCGTGATCCGGCCGATCTTGGCCTCGCGGAATTCGTCCAGCACCATTTCCGCCGCCCGCAGGGAGTCGATCTCGCCTCCGGAGAGCAGGAATCCGCGCTTTTTGCCCACCGCCCGGAGCAGTTCCGCCGGGGACATGCCTTCGAGCGCCGCGGGATCCAGCTTGTAGCGGGCGCAGAACAGATCCCGGTGCGCGGCGTACAGATCCCGGCAGAGGGCGCCTCCGAGCTCCTCCGTGTCCAGGATCGCGTCCCGGATCGCGCCGGTGAAGGCAAGGCGTTCTCCCGTCTTCCGGTCGTCGAAGCGGGGCCAGAGCACCCCCGGCATGTCGAGAAGTTCGATCCCCGCGGAGGTCGTGACCCACTGTTTGGTGAGCGTGACACCCGGACGGTCCTCCACCTTCGCCTTTTTCCCGCCGGAGAGACGGTTGACGAGGGAGGATTTGCCGACGTTCGGGATCCCCACGATCATGGCCCGGACCGCCCGTCCTTTCATCCCCTTTTCCTCGTACCGCGCCAGCTTGTCGGCGAGGATCTTCCGGACGGCGGGAGCGATGGAGCGGATCCCCTCCCCCGTCACGGTGTCCACCGCCAGCATCCGGCTGTCCGCGGCGAGAAAGAGGGCGGTGGAGGCGGGATCGGCGAGGGAGGATTTCGTGAGCAGGGTCAGGCGGGGCTTGGTCCCCGTCAGCCGGTCGATCTCCGGGTTCTTCGAGGAGACCGGGATCCGTGCGTCGAGAAGTTCGAGGACGATGTCCACGGAACTCAGGTTTTCGGCGATCAGCCGCCGGGTCTTCGCCATGTGCCCGGGGAACCACTGGATGGTCTGAGACGGCATGGAACGTCCTCCTTTGCGGCGTTTTTACGGTTCGATATCGCAGATCGGCAGGATCTCATATCCCTGGGAGCGGATCCAGTCGATGGCCAGGGGCAGCAGCGAGACCGTGGTGGTGGAGTTGGTGTGGAAGAAATACACGCAGCCCGGGTGCAGGCCGCTCTTGAGCTTGTCGAAGGACACGCCGAGATCGGGCTGGGCGTTGTCGTCATAGTCCGCGTAGGTCCAGGACCAGAGCACCGTGGTGTAGCCCAGCTTTTCGGCGAAGCGGAGGACCCAGTCGTTGCAGTTTCCTCCCGGGGGCCGGAAATAGATCATCTGCGGGGCGTCCGGGAACTTGGTCTCGAACTGATCCGCCAGATCCCGCACTTCGGAGAGGAAGACCTCGCTCGTCACCGTCGTCAGCATTTCGTGATTCACGCAGTGATTTCCGACGATGTGTCCCTCGTCCAGCATCCGGCGCACCATGTCGGAGGCGGTTTCGAGATACCAGGAGTTGATAAAGAACGAAGCCGGGACTTCCTTTTCCTTCAGCGTGTCGAGGATGAGCGCGGTCGTGCCCTTGTCGAATCCCCCGTCGAAGGTGATGTAGGCGACCTTGCGGGAGGTGTCCCCGAGGTAGATCGCGTGGCGCTTCTTCACGGAGTTCAGCGTGTCTTCGGCGCGGTTGTACTCCATCACCGCTTCTCCCGTCGCCTCGTCGTAGGTCCATTTCGGGCCGTACCAGTCGCCCGGCTGATCGCTCCACGGATCTTTCGGGATATCGTACATCTCCTCGATCGGCCAGAGCGCGCTTTCGTCCCGGGCGGGAAGACGGTAGACGCATTTCCCGTCCTCGAAGCTCCAGTATTTCCCGCCCGCGGCAAGAAGGGATCCGGCGGAGGAGGGATTTCCGGAGGGGTCCGGCGCGTCCGTCTCGGATTCTCCGGTCTCCCCGGTCCACTCGGTGATCGGCGGCGGGGGATTGATCGGAACGGTCTCCGGCGGTTCGGTCTCGGGGACTCTGGATTCCTCCCGGCGCAGGGATTCCGCCTCCTCCGCCGACGAGGGACGGAGAACGCAGCCTGCGGAAAAGAGCAGAAGGAGGAGCGCGAGACAGAAGGAAGCGGCGTTTTTGCCGGATTTCCTTTGCGGATGGTGGATCATGATTCTATCCTCATGACGCCGCGGGATTCAGGCAGCGTCCAGTTCTTTGTATTTCTCAGCCATTTTGCCCTTCCCGGCGAGACAGACGACCGCTCCGAGGACCGCCGCCGCCGAGAAGCCGACGAGCACCCCGCTCCATCCGAAGGCCCCGGAGACCCGCCCCGTGATGAGGGAGGTGACGGCAGCCGCCGCGTAGGAGAGGCAGTCGAGGCCGCCCGTCACGAGGGAAGCGCGTCCGACCTTCGAGAAGTGCAGGGGGATGAAGGTGAGCAGCATGGTGTTCGCGCCGAGCATCGCGGCGGAGGAAAGGGCGAAGAGCAGTGTGACAGCCGCCGCCGGAAGGAAGCCCTTCGCTGTTCCGTTCACGAACAGGAGCACGCCCCCGAGGGAGACCGCGCTGACAGCGAACATCAGGGCGCAGAGCCCGAGTTCGGAGAGGTGGTATCTGGCGTAGGCCCATTTTGCCGCGAACACGCCGGCGATGTTGAGCAGGGGCAAAATCATCGTGACCGCCGTGACGACGGACGCGTCCGGGATGAACCGCTGGGTGAGCATGGTGGGGATCCAGTCGTCGAGGCCGTCCTTGATCATGCCGTTGAAGAGGATGCCGAAGGAGGCCGCCAGAAGTCCCGCGCAGAGCAGGAAGGTGACGGGAACGGTCTTCGGCGCGCGGGGAAGTCCGTCTTCCGCTTTGCCGTCCGCTTCCTTCTTTTCCGGAAGAGGAGCGGGAGCCTGGACGCTCATGTGGTCTTTCAGCCCCGCGAAAAGGATGGCGAGCACGACGCCCGAGACGAAGAGGATCGAGCCGCAGACGATGAAGACCATCCGCCAGTCGGACCAGCGCAAAACCGCCGCCGCGATCGCCTGACAGAGCAGGGTCCCGATCGGGATCGTCGCGGAAAGGGAGGCGGCGCAGGCCTGTGCGACCCGTTCCGTCGTCCAGGTGGAGACCGCGCGGATCAGCGGCGCCCAGAGCATCGAGCAGAAGAAGCCGCAGAGGCCCCAGATCAGCGTCATCAGCCCCGCGGAATGGCAGAGCCCCATGAAGACGTTCATCGCGCCGCTGAGGATCAGTCCGCCGGTCATCATGGTCCGCGGATGGATCCGGTCACCGAGCCAGCCGTTGATGAACTGCCCGGCCGCGTAGCTGGCGAGGAAGACGCTGGAAATGACGCCGCCCTGGGCTTCGGTGCACACGCCCGTGGCGATCATGTCCGGCAGGCAGAGTTTCAGGGTCTTCTTGCCGATGTAGAGGATCATGTAGGAGAACCAGCAGTAGACCACCATCCGGCGGGCCCGCTTTTCGTATTCCGCAAGCGTCGTTTTATCCATGATGAAAACCTCTGTTCAGAGAATGCGGTAGGCGCAGCTGTTGTAGACGGAGACTTCGGCGCCGGAGAGGGCTTCCGCTGCTTCGGCGAGGATTTGGCAGACGGGCTGTTCCGAATGCCAGTGCCCGCATTCGACGGTGTAGAGCTCGCTTTCCTCCCCCGCGTCGGCCGCCATATTGTAGCCGGCGTCCCCGGTGATGAAGGCGTCGCACCCCGCGAGAACGGCTGCCGGGATCTGATCCTTTCCGTCGCCGCCGCAGAAGCCGATCCGCCGCACGAAGCCCCTGCCCGATCCCGTGACGCGGACCGCGGGGCATCCGAGCTTTTTCTTCACGAGGGCGGCGAGATAGTCCGGGGTCATGGGCTTACAGTCGGCGTACCGGCAGAGCCCCGGCGCGTCGTCGTCCCCGAAGGATCCCGCGGGCTCGAATCCGCAGATCCGGGCTAGGGTGTCGTTCACCCCGTTCTTCCCAGCGTCGAGCCGCGTGTGCAGGGAGATCACGCTCAGTCCCGCCCCGACCGCTTCGAGGACCCTCATGCCGCCCACTGTGTCCCGGGTGACGTTCTTCACGCCCCGGAACAGCATGGGATGGTGGGTCAGAAGCACGTCGAAGCCGTTTTCCGCCGCGTGACGGATCGCGTCCGCCGATGCGTCGAGGGAGACGAGGATCCGTTTCGCTTCGGCCCGCGTGTCCCGGCTTGCCATGATCCCGTCGTTGTCCCACGAGCAGGATAGGGAGAGGGGCCAGAGTTCCGTCAGTCCCTCGTACAGTTCCCGTACTGTCATATCGCTTGGTGCCTCCCGTTTCCGTCAGCAGTCTTTTCTTTGAGGATTTCCTTGATTTCGTCCCGGAGACGTTCGTCTTCCGCTGTGGAGAGTCCCCCCTCCCGACGTCCTTTGATCTTCCTCTCCACCCGCGCGAGCCATTCCTCGGCGAAGGGAATGAAGAGGGGATCGTCCTTCCCGATATTTGCCGCTCCGAGGAGAAGTTCGGCCGGGGTGGGAGTCCGCCGCAGTCCGTCGTATTCCGTGAGCAGGACCGCGTACCGTTTTCCCGCCGCCTCGGCCAGCTTTTCGTCGAGGATTTCGAATCCGGATTCCGCCAGATATGCCCGGAGCTTGTCGGGCAGGGACATGGGGCAGAGGATCAGCCGCACCCCCGGTCTTCGCGTGTACTCCGATTCCCCGACGATCCGCGCGATCAGCTCCCCGCCCATGCCGCAGACGAGAATATCCGTGATCCCCCGCTTTTCGGGTTCGAGTCCGGACAGCCCGTCGCAGAGCACGAAGTCCATCCGGTCCGAAAATCCCGCCGCGGCCGCGTTCTTTTTCGCCCTCTCGAGGGGAGCGCGGTTGATGTCCGAGGCGACGGCGAAGCGGATCTTGCCCGCGGAGAGCAGCCAGAGGGGGAGATGGGCGTGGTCCGTGCCGATATCGGCGACGACGGCGTTTTCCCGCACGAAGGAGGCCGCAGCCGCGAGTCTGCCGTCGAGCGCGGGACGGAAGAGGTTCGCCGGGGAGAGGGGGGAGTGATTCATGTCCGTTCCTTTCCGGTCCGCCCGGCGTTTTGCCGGAAAAGAGAAAAAGCAGGCATGACGCCCGCCTTCTCCCTCACCTTATTTCTCTTTTTTGGATTCAAAATAAGCGTTGAGCTTCTCGACCAGCTCGTCGGCGTCCACGCCGTGCACGAGCGCCGCTTCCTCCACGGTCTCCATACGGGACACGGGGCAACTGATGCAGTGCATACCGGATTCGAGGAAGATATCGGCGGTGTTCTCGTCGGCGTCGACGATATCGCCGATCACGGTTTCCAGAGTGACCTTCATGTTTTCGCTCCTGATTATTGGGAATTTTATTTATGTCCTGCGGATTCAGTTTGCCCGGGCAAGCTGCGCGTCGTCCGGGACCGTCACCTTGCGGATATCCGCCCCGAGCGCCTGCATTTTACCTACGATGTTGTCGTATCCGCGTTCGATCAGATTGATTTCGGAGATCTCCGTCACGCCCTTCGCGGTGAGTGCGGCGATCATCACGGCCACGCCCCCGCGCAGATCGGTCGCCATGACGGGAGCCGGGGAGAGGGGAGCGCCGCCCTCGATCACGAGGATGCGTCCGTCCACCTTGATCCGCGCGCCCATGCGCCTCAGTTCCTCCACGTAGCGGAAGCGGTTTTCGAAGATGCTTTCGTTGATGTAGCTCGTTCCCTCCGCCGTACAGAGCAGGGCCGCCATCTGGGGGTGCATGTCGGTGGGGAAGCCGGGGTAGGGAAGGGTCTTCACGGAAGTGCGCCGGATCGTTTCGCCGGAGGTCACCATCACCGCGTCGTCGAATTCCTCCACATCCGCGCCGGTTTCGATGAGCTTCGCCGTGACGGATTCGAGGTGCTTCGGGATCACGTTGTTGATCTTCACCGCTCCCCGGGTGGCGACGGCGGCAACCATGAAGGAGCCCGCCTCGATCATGTCCGGGATGATGGCGTAGGTGCATCCGTGCAGTTCCTTCACGCCCTTGATCTTGATGACGTCGGAGCCCGCGCCGCTGATCTGCGCCCCGCAGGTGTTGAGGAAGTTCGCGCAGTCGACCACATGGGGCTCGCGGGCCGCGTTGTCGATGACGGTCACGCCGTCCGCGGTAGCCGCCGCGATCATGACGTTCAGAGTCGCGCCGACGGAAGAGAGGTCGAAGAAGATGTTCGAGCCCACGGCCCCTCTGTCGGATTCGATCTCGACGTAGCCGCCTTCGGTGGAGACCCGTCCGCCGAGGGCTTCAAACCCCTTGATGTGCTGGTCGATGGGACGGACGCCGAAATTGCATCCGCCGGGCAGGCCGACCTTGGCGCGTCCGAAGCGTCCGAATTCGGATCCGAGGAGATAGTAGGAGCCGCGGATTTTCCGCACGAGATCGTAGTCGGACCGTCCGGCTTCCACGTCGGTGCAGTCCACCTCGTAGGTGGTGCGGGTGATCATGCGGATCTTCGCGCCGATCCCGCGGAGGATGTCGAAGGAACAGCGGATGTCCGAGACGTCCGGGATGTTCTCGAGCACGCATTTTCCGCGGACGAGGACGCAGGCATATATAATAGGCAGAGCGGCGTTCTTCGATCCGGAGATCTCGACCTGACCGAAGAGCGGGTTTCCGCCGTTAACGACGATTTTTTCCATGAATCGTACCGGGCCTTTCCTGATGATAAGGCATATAGAAGCGAAACCGCCCGGAGGATCTCTTTCGGACCTGCGGGACAGCCGCAAAAACACAGCCGATGAGCTGCGGAAATATCAAAGCCGGGGAAGGGAAAACCCTCCGCGTGGCAACAGGGGATAAAACCGCATGATATCATGCCCGTATATTATAGCAGTTCGGGGGGCCGAATGGAAGTGCTTTTCGGAAGGATTTTCATAAATTTAATACATGGTGGAGAAATTTCACAGATTTTCGACATAATCCCTCTAGTTTCTTGTGTAAAACGAGCCATCCAGCGCATTGAACAGGAAGGAGCCCATCGTGTCCGTGGCGATCTGCCAGCAGGGGATCAGACAGAACCCCTCCCCGTCCCCCCGGAACCACAGGGAATAGCACAGCGTAACGGCTTTCACCGTGACGGGAGTCTTCGCCGCGCCGATTTCCTTCTTCATATTGAACAGGATATTCAAAGTGTCCGAAAGCTGTGCGGAATAGGACTCCGCCGGGGTGAGAAAATACCAGGTCCCCCATGCCTCCCCTACTGTGTCCCCGTCGAGGGCGCAGATCACGCGGTTGGCGGCGATGCGGATCCCGTCGATGCTGCGGGAGCACATGGCGTACTGGACTCCCTCGGCCTCCCACACCGCGTCCGTCTCGCACCGGATATCCACCCGCTCCCCGCCGGATTCGAAGGAGCGGCTGCCGGATTCGAGGAACTCCGTCACGATGGCTTCCACCGCCGCTTTTCTCTCCCCGCTGAGGGGAACGCCCGAGGGGGAGAGATCGGCCGCCCGGTATGCGTCGACCCGCTCGCCCCCCCTGCTGTAACGGAAGGAGAAGTCCTCGCCGAAATCCACCCGGGCGCCGTTTTCCATGAGAAGGATCATCCCCTCGGGCACGTCGTAGGTCTTCGCCGGGACGCTCCCGGAGAGCAGGGACGCGACTGTCGATTCATAATCCCCGGAGCCGAGCACATAGACCGGAGCCGTCTTCCGCCTGCCCGAGACGAGGGAGCGGTCCGCCGTGATCCCCGATTCCCTCAGCAGGTCGAGAATGTCGTCCACCGCCGAATCCGGCAGCGTGTTCCCCTCCCGGAGGATCCCCCCGAGAATGACCCCGAGGATCAGGCAGGACAGGGCCAGCACCAGGATCAGGATCAGGATCACTCTTCTGCTTTTCACGGCGGAAACCTCCTTTCGGCGAAATTCGGGAAAAATCTTCAAAACATGCCGGCATACGGCAATCCGCTGTCAGCGCGTCATTCTCCGGCCCACTCGGGCGCGACGGACTCCGAGAGGAAATCCGCCCGGTACGTCAAAAACACCCTCCCCGGGACCCCGCGCTTCGCCTCCATCCAGCGGTAGAACCAGGACCCCGCCATGACCTCCTCCCGGTTGCCGAGGCTCTGCACGGATACGGTGTACAGTTCCGCGGCGCGCAGAAGCCCGTTTTCGAACTCCGCCGTGAACGCGGGCCGGTCGGCGATCACCCGGATATTGTCATAGACATAGTGGAAGACCAGCCGGACGGTGCCCTCCGCCGCGTAGACCGAGGTCAGGAGCAGGGAAGCGTCCCCGCCCGCGAGATGCCGGTTGGCCGCCTTGATCCCGTCGTAGAGCCTGAGAGCCGCCGACACATAGTTTGCCAGATTCCCGCTCTCCCCGTTCCCCGTCAGCGCGGCGAGTCCGATCCCGCTTTCCGAGGTGGCCCGGTAGGTGAGGGAGGTCTCTCCCACGATGATCTCGCCCCGGGTTGCCACATAGCTCGTCGCGCCGTCCGATTCCTCCCGGGCGGAGAGCAGTTTGTCGGGATTCAGCCCGAAGAGGGTCAGAACGGCGTTGCGCTCCTGGACGCTCTCCATGACGAAGGAGGCCGTGTTTTCGGTCATCAGGACGCAGGGGGCGAAAAACTGATCCGTCACCACCGGCTGGACCCGTCCGTCCGCCGCGGATCTGCGGAAGGCGAAGGACCGGAGGGCGCCGCGGAAGATGCCGACGAACCGGGAGAGGTCTTCCGCCGACAGGATGGTGTTCGGCATCGTCACCGTCACGATCCGCACGGTCCCGTCCGCGCTCCGGAAGGCGGTTTCCTCAAAATTTTCCCCCCGGGCGTAGGGATGGAGCACGATCTCCGAGAGATAGCCCATCCGCCGGGAGGATCCGGATCCTTCGGGAGGCGTGCGGAAGGAGGCGCCCGCGAGAGACTCCGAGGCGACACGGGTGAAGAGGGAGACGATCGCGTCCCCGAGCTCGCTGTGGAGCCGCAGATAGACGGAGTTCTCCGCCTCGGCAAACGCGGCCCATTCCTCCTCGCTGCCTTCCCGGACGGATCCCGAGGAAAGGGCTTCCGAGAGAAGGGGGGCGAGGGTCCGCGTCAGTTCCCGCATGGCGTTTTCGGATCCGACGAGCCCGAGCCTCTCCCCGTCCACCGAGATCCCGGCGAATTCGGGCAGGAGGCAGGTCGCGATATCCTCCTCCGTGTTCCGGTTCGAAATGGCCGCCGTAAGGTCGAAGTCCGCCGCCGTCCGGGAATTCTGGCGGAAGGCGGAAATGAGCCATAATGTCAGAAAGGCCAGAAGAACCAGCAGAAGCGCGGCCGCGAGAAGAAGCAGCCGGTCGGCCAGCCTGCTTTTTTTCATGTTCCGCGCCTCCTCTCCGTCTTATTTCAGGGGATCGTTCCGGTCCTTATCCGTTTTCAGCCTGCATTCCACGGGCAGTTCGATGCGGACCGTGGTCCCTTCGCCGAGTTTGCTCTTGATGGTGATGGTGCCGCCGTGGGCTTCCACCAGTTCCCGCGCGATGGCGAGACCGAGGCCCGTCCCTCCGGCGTCCTGGGTGCGGGATTTTTCCACCCGGTAGAACCGCTCGAAGAGATGTTCCACGTCTTCCTCGGGGATGCCGACGCCGTTGTCCCGGATCACGAGCACCACCGTCTTTTTCTCCCGGTGGGTCAGGACGATGTCGATCTGCCCTCCGTCCGGGGTGTATTTGATGGAATTGGAAAGAATGTTGATGACGACCTGCTCGATCCGCTGGCGGTCCGCCGTGATCGGAGGCAGGGAGCGGTCCGAACCGAAGGTGACCCGGTGACGGTGGGCCTCGATCTCCGGACGCATGATCTCGCAGATATGCCGCACGAAGGCCCGCATGTCGAAGGTCTCGATGTCCCACTTCGTCCGGTTGTTGTCGAGGCGGGAGAGGGTGAGAAGATCCGATACGATCCGGTGCATCCGGTCGCTCTCCGAGAGGACCATGTCGAGGAAGTAGTCCCGCATGTCCGGGTCCATCCCGGGGTCTGCCCGCACCGTCTCCGTGGCTCCCTTGATGGCGGTGAGGGGCGTGTTCAGCTCATGGGAGACGTTGGCAACGAATTCCCGGCGGCTCTTGTCCAGCTCGTACCGGCCTGTGACGTCGTGGATGATGAAGACGCAGCCCAGTTCCTGCTTTTCCTCCGGGGAGAGGCGCAGGGGGGCGTATCCGACGTCGTACACATGCCCTTCGGCGATGCGGTCGTGGAAGATGTAGCCGTCCCGGGTGATCTCGCCGCCGTCCGGGATCGTCAGACTGAGCCCGCCCTCCCCGGGACCGAGCGGAAGATCCAGCTTCTCGAGGCAGGATTCGAGGGTGAGGCGGTTTTCGCGCAGTTCGTCCCCGAAGAGTTCTTCCGCGCTCCGGTTGGAGTGGAGCACCGTGCCGTCCGCCATGAACGCGACCACGGCGTCCCTCATGCCCGAGAGGACGGTGTCGAGCTTCTGCCGCTCCCCGTTCACCTCGTCGAGCGTCGACCGGAGCCGCTCCTTCATGTAGTTGAAGTTCTCGGCGAGCACTCCGATCTCGTCCGCGGAATCCACCTCGATATCGTGGCTGAACTCCCCGGACGCCACAAGCTGGGTGTCGTAGGTCAGGCTCTGCAGCGGCGAGGAGATGGACTTGGCGAGGAAGAAGGACAGAAGCACCGCGATGAGCACCCCGATGAGCAGGGCCTGGAGGATGATGGAGAACAGCACGGAGTTGAGCTGCCGCATCTCGTCGAGGGAGTCCTTGATATAGACGACGCAGTCCTCGCTGTCCTCCACCGGGATCCGCACCGCCCAGTCCGCGTAGTCCATGCCGCCTCGGAGGTTGGTTTCGGAGCCGGAGATGGCGGAGAGCAGGTTCGGGGTCAGCTGGAGGGATTCGCCGAGCTCGGTGTCCGATCCGTAGAGCATTTCCCCGTCGAGGTTGAGCACGTAGTAGTTGCGGTACTCGTCGATGCCGAGGATGTTGCGGTAGGAGGACAGCACGTTCTTCATGTCGTAGGCGTAGTTCGGGCCCTTCGCCGCGTCGCAGAGATCCCGGTAGAGAAAGCTCTCCGCGGAAAAGCAGTCGGTCATCTGCGCGGCGAAATCGTCCATGAAGAACGAGGTGACCCCGCTCAACAGGATCGCGCCGACCGCCGCCATCACCGCCACGATGAAGATGAGCAGGATCAGAACGATCTTGAAATACAGACTTCTCAGCATGTCAGCGGTCGCAGAGGAAGTAGCCGACGCCGCGCTTCGTCATCAGGTATTCGGGGCGGGCGGGGTCCTTCTCGATCTTCTTGCGGATACGGCTCACCGTGACGTCCACCGTGCGGATATCGCCGTAGTAGTCGTCGTAGCCCCAGATCCGGCCGAGCAGTTCTTCCCGGGTGAAGGCGGTCCCCACGTTCTCCGCGAGGAAGAGGATGAGGTCGTAGTCCTTTTTCGACAGGTCGATGATCTCGCCGGCTTTCGTGACGGAGTACCGCTCCCGGTCGATTTCGAGTTCTCCGATGCGGATGGGCTCGGCCCGGGGCGTCCCCTCTTCCTTCCCGCGGATCACCTCTCCCGCGGACCGCCGGATGTTCGCCCGCACCCGCGCCATGAGCTCCTTGAAGGAGAAGGGCTTGGTGACATAGTCGTCCGCGCCGGTCTCAAGCCCGAGGATCCGGTCCTTCTCCTCTTCCCGGGCCGTGACGAAGATGATCGGCACCTGGCTCGTCCGCCGCACCTGCTCGCAGATTTCGAATCCGTTGAGCCGGGGCAGCATGATATCCAAAAGGAGAAGGTCGTAGGATCCCTCCGTCGCCATGTGCAGCCCGGTCTCCCCGTCGTAGGCGACGTCGCAGTCATAGCCTTCCTTTTTGATGTTGTAGGCGAGGACGGTGGCGATGTTCTTCTCGTCCTCCACCACAAGGATTTTTTTCCTGTCTTCCATCTAATAAGTTCCTCCGCGCCTCCGCGTCCTCCCGGATGAAGGGGGTGACGCGGGGCTCAACATTCATGATTGCCGGTTTTGCCCGGAATAAGCGTCCCCGGGCCGAAAAGACTCCGACTATATTTTACCACATCCGGGAAGCGATTGCAAGAGCGCGGCGGACAAAGAAACGGATTCCCGCCCCTCTGCGGCCGTCTTTTTTGATTTTCGTGTTGACCTTTCGGCGAAAAGAGTGTATAATATATCCTGTACTAGTGTGTTTTCCCTGCGAAAGGAGCCCGTCCCATGCCTGAAATCACCGGGGTGCTGCCCCATTCCCGCGCCGCCCGGGCAGGGGTGCTTGCGGGGGACTGGCTTCTCGAGATCAACGGCCATCCCATCCGCGACGTGCTGGACTACCGTTTCCGGCTCGCGGAGGAGCGGATCGTGCTGAAACTGCACCGCGGCCCGGAGATCATCGAAGTCTCCGTCAAAAAGAACGTCTACGACGATATCGGCCTGGAATTCGGCACGCCCCTCATGGACAAGAAGCACCGCTGCGAGAACGGATGCGTCTTCTGCTTCATCGACCAGAATCCCCCGGGGATGCGCGAAACGATCTACTTCAAGGACGACGACAGCCGCCTCTCCTTCCTCCACGGAAACTATGTGACCCTGACGAACATGAAGGACGAGGACATCGACCGGATCATCGAGATGCGCATCTCACCGGTGAACGTCTCCGTGCACGCCACCAATCCGGATCTGCGGGTCAGGATGATGAAGAATAAGCGCGCGGGACAGGTCCTCGGGTATCTCCGGAAACTGGCGGACGCCGGGATCGCCCTCCGGGGACAGATCGTGCTCTGCCGCGGCCTGAACGACGGCGACGAGCTCGACCGGACGATGAAGGATCTCGGCGAACTCTGGCCCGCGATGGATTCGGTGTCGGTGGTCCCCGTCGGACTGACCGCCTTCCGCGAGGGACTCTACCCGCTGGAACCGTTTTCCCCCGAGGAATGCGGAGCGGTGATTCGGCAGATCGAACGCTTCAACGGGGAATTCGGGCGGACCCACGAGGCGGAGGACGGCGGTCCCGCGAGACTGATCTTCCCCTCGGACGAATTCTACGTCAAAAGCGGCGTCCCCCTGCCCCCCGACGAATTCTACGGAGATTATCCCCAGATCGACAACGGCGTCGGGATGCTGGCCTCGCTGATCCACGAATTCCGTTCCGCGCTCTCCCTGATGGACGACGGGGAATGCGAAGCCGTGGACCGTACCGTCTCCGTCGCAACGGGGGAGGCGGCTTACGGGACGATCTCCATGCTTGCCCGCGAACTGGAATCCCGCTGCCCAATGCTCAAGATCCGGGTCTTCCCCGTGAAAAACCGCTTTTTCGGAGGCGAGGTCACGGTGACGGGTCTGCTCACGGGCGGGGATATCGCGGCGCGGCTCGAAGGGGAGGATCTCGGCGAAGTCCTTCTGCTCTCCCGGACGACGCTCCGGGCGGAAGGGGACCTCTTCCTCGACGGAATGACCCCGGAGGAGCTTTCGAAAAGACTGGGCGTTCCCGTGGAGTTCGCGGACAACGACGGAGCGGCCCTGCTCGACGCTCTATGTGGAATGTGAAACGCGTATGCCGTCGGTTTTCCGGCGCACGAAAGGAAATAGAGAGAACATGGCAAAACCAGTAATCGCGATTGTCGGGCGTCCGAACGTCGGCAAGAGCACCTTATTCAACAAACTGATCGGGGAGCGGCGCGCGATAGTCGAGGACACCCCCGGCGTCACCCGCGACCGGATCTACGGCGAATGCGAATGGCGCGGGCGCGTCATGATGGTGATCGACACCGGAGGCATCGAGCCGAAGACCGATTCCGTGATTTTGCAGAAAATGCGGGAGCAGGCCCAGATCGCCATCGAGACCGCCGATGTGATCATCTTCATGGTGGATATCCGCACGGGGCTCGTGGCGGACGATTTGGACATCGCCCTGATGCTGAAAAAGAGCGGCAAGCCCGTCATCCCCGTCGTGAACAAATCCGACCGGATCGGCGACGTCGACCCGACCTTCTACGAATTCTATGAGCTCGGCTTCGAGACCGATCCCATCGCCATCTCCTCCCTCCACGGGAGCGGGAGCGGGGACGTGCTCGACGCGGTGCTGGACGCTCTCCCGGAATTCGAAAACGAGGAAGAGGACGAGGACACCGTGGCCGTGGCCGTGATCGGCAAGCCGAACGCCGGAAAATCCTCCCTCGTCAACCGGATCCTCGGGGACGAGCGCTGCATCGTGTCCGACATGCCCGGCACCACCCGGGACGCTATCGACACCTATTTCGAGAACGCCCACGGCCGGTACAATTTCATCGACACCGCCGGGATCCGCCGCCAGTCCAAGGTGGACGACCGGGTGGAGAAGATCAGCGTCCTGAGAGCGAAAATGGCCGTGGACCGGGCGGACGTCTGCCTTATCATGATCGACGCCTCCGAGGGCATCACCGATCAGGATACGAAGATCGCCGGCATCGCGCACGAAGCGGGCAAGGCTTCCATAATCTGCGTGAACAAGTGGGACCTCGTCGACAAGGACAACAACACCACCGCGGAGTTCACGAAAAAGATCTACGACGAGCTGGCCTTCATGACCTACGCCCCGATCCTCTTCCTCTCCGCGAAGACGGGACAGCGGGTGGAGAAGCTCTTCGAGCAGATCAACTACGTCAACATGCAGTCGAAGATGCGGGTCTCCACCGGTATGCTCAACGACGTGCTGGCGGACGCCGTGGCAAGGGTCCAGCCCCCGTCCGACAAGGGCAGGCGCCTCAAGATCTACTATATGACCGAGAGCGAGACCGCGCCGCCGACCTTCGTGATTTTCTGCAACATCGCCGAGCTCTTCCACTTCTCCTATCAGCGGTATCTCGAAAACTGCCTCCGTCAGACCTTCGGGTTCCGCGGCACTCCCATCAAACTCATCATCCGGCAGAAGGGTGAAAACGAGGATCAGGATTTCGGAGGCAAACGGTAATGCTTCAGTTTTTCATGCGGTATCAGACCGGCTACATGGGGCTGATCGGCTCGCTCTGGCAGAACAGGACCACTGTGCCCGAACTCCTCCTCGCCGTCGTGTATATCCTGATCCCCTATCTGCTCGGCTCCGTGAACACCGCCATCATCGTGTCGGGGAAGTTCTACCGCGACGACATCCGCAACTACGGGAGCGGCAACGCGGGGTTCACCAACATCATGCGCATCTACGGAAAGCGCGCGGCGATCTTCACCTTCGTCGGCGACTTTCTCAAAACCGTGCTCGCCATCCTGATCGGGTGGTGCTGCTTCGGGTATCTGACCGCCACCATCGCCGGGTTTGCCTGCTTCATCGGGCATATCTTCCCGGTCTTCTACCAGTTCCGCGGCGGCAAGGGGATCCTCTGCCTCACGGCGATGCTGTTCATGCTCGACTGGCGGATCTTCCTCATTCTATTAGGGATCTTCCTTCTCGTGGTGGGCATGACGAAATACATCTCCTTCGGTTCCGTCCTCTGCTCCCTCCTCTATCCCCTCCTCTTCAACCGGCTCAATCAGGCAAGGCCCTTCACCGGCATGTGGATCTGCCAGATCCTCGCCATCCTGATCGCCGCCATCGTGGTCATCAAGCATTGGGGCAACCTCAAGCGGATCTTCGAGGGAACGGAGAGCAAATTCCAGTTCAAGAAGAGCAAAAAGACCGCCGAAGAGGAAGCCGCCGAAAAATCCGCGGAACCTCGGGAAGAAGATAATTCCGGGCAGGCTCCGAAAAAGATCAACTACGGAGCGCTCCCGGGCGGCACAGGGGGGAAAAAGAAGAAATGACGGAGAACAAAAAAGCGGAATTCGCCGCCCTGCTCCGTCTGTCCGCCGAAGCCGGGACACTGAAAAACGTCACATTTCATTCTCCCGCCGGAGGGGACGCCGTCAAGATGCGAGGGGAGATGCGCCGGATCGGGGGAAAGACCGTTCTCCAGCTGGAAACCTCCCTCACCGAAGGCCGCGTGAGCCAGAAGAATGTCCCGCCGGAGGAGATCGGAAGCGCGGCGGCGGATGCCTTTGAGATCTTCAGCAAAGCCGATCTCACGGACGCGGGCGGAGGTGCCTCCCTCATGATCTCGAAAAAGGGGACCGTCACCCTTCTCAAACGCGGGAAGATCGGCGCGGCAGATCCCGGGAAACCGGCGGAGGGGGCGGGGAAGCTCTCCCTGCGGGGCAACGACCGGGAGAAAAAGCGGCTTCTCGACGGGAGCGAGGCCTTCCTCACCGCCCTCGGGATCTCGGACGCATCGGGCCGCGTGCACGACCGGACGCAGTCGAAATTCCGCCAGATCGCCCGGTTCTCCGAATACGTCGCGGAGGCGGAAAAGCGCATCGGCGGGGACGGGGAGCTCTACGTCTGCGACCTCTGCTGCGGCAAGAGCTATCTCTCCTTCGCCGCCTACCACACCCTCACCGCGATCTGCGGCCGCAGGGTCAGAATGGACTGCGTCGATCTCAAAGCCAGCGTCATGGAGACCTGCGCGGAGATCGCCCGGAAAGCCGGATTCGACGGGATGCGCTTTCACGCGATGAACGTCGGGGATTTCGAGCCCGAACGCCGCCCCGATCTCGTCGTCTCCCTCCACGCCTGCGACACGGCCACCGATCTGGTGCTCGATTTCGCCGCGGCACACGGAGCGACGGTGATCCTCTCCACCCCCTGCTGTCAGCGGGAACTGAACCGGTCGATGGACTGCCCTCCGATGGACTTTGTCGCGGATGTCCCGATCCTGAGACAGAAGCTGGCCTCCGCCGCCACCGACGCCCTGCGGCTGCTCAAACTGGAGGCCGAGGGCTACCGCTGCGACGCCACCGAGCTCATCGATCCGGAGGACACTCCGAAAAACGTCATGCTCCGGGCGGAAAGACGGAAGAATTTCGATCCCGCCTCCCCCGACGCGGAAAAAGCGCGGAACCGATATCTCGCCGCAGCCGCCTTCCTCTTCGGAGAGCGGATCCCGGCACACTGGACAGAACTCACGGGGATCTTTTGCGGCATGAGACCGGAAGAGACTCCCTCCTCCCGCTCCGCCTCCGATCCCGACGGGGCAGGAAATACACCAGAACATCCGAGGTTGAACGACATGGACACAAACGAACGCCTCCGCACGATCTCCCGCACCGACGTGACCGCGGCCGAACGGCTGGACGCCCTCCGGGACCTGAAAAAAGCCGTCGACGCCGGGGAAATCCCCACGCCCGCACGCGGGATCTACGTGAACAACCACATCCACACCTGCTTCTCCTTCTCGCCCTATACGCCCACCTCCGCCGTCTGGTACGCGTGGATGGCCGGACTCCGCACCGCGGGGATCATGGACCACGATTCCGTCGGCGGCATCCGGGAATTCGTCGAGGCCGGGAAGATCATGGACATGCCCGTGACCTGCGGCTTTGAATGCCGGGTCAACGTGACGGAGACGCCCCTCGACGGACGGAAGGTCAACAACCCCGACCAGAAGTCCTGCGCCTACCTCGCCATGCACGGCATCCCCCACACGAAGATCGGGGAAGCGGAAGCCGTGCTCGCGGGACTGCGGGAAAAGCGCAACGACCGCAACCGCAAAATGGTGGCGAACATCAACGCCCTCACCGCCTCCGCCGGGATCTCCCTCGATTTCGACAGGGACGTGTACCCCCTCTCGATGGCGAAGGAGGGCGGGAGCGTCACCGAGCGGCACATCTGCTACGCCCTGACGAAGAAGATCACGGGAGCCTACCCGGACCGGGCCGACGCCTGCGGTTTCATCGAAAAACTCACCGGGGTCCCCATGAGCGCGAAAACGAAGGACAAGCTGCTCACCGCTCCCGACAACTTTTATGAATACGATATCCTCGGCGTGCTGAAAGGGCACCTCGTCGAAAAATTCTACGTCGACGCGACGGACGAGTGCATGAACATCCGGGAGTTCACGGCGCTGGCGGACCGGCTCGGTGCGATCTCCGCATACGCCTACCTCGGCGACGTCGGGGAATCCCCCACCGGCGACAAGAAGGCCCAGAAATTCGAGGACGACTACCTCGACGAGCTCTTCGATACCCTCGCGGACTGCGGATTCGACGCCGTCACCTACATGCCCTCCCGCAACACGAAGGAACAGCTTGCCCGCGTCATGCGGATGTGCGACGAACGGGGCCTGTTCCAGATCTCCGGCGAGGACATCAATTCCCCGCGGCAGTCCTTCGTATGCGAAGCGCTGAAGGATTACCCCCATCTCATGAAGGCGACCTACGCCCTGATCGGCCACGAACTGGCGGCGACGGACGACCTCTCCTCCGCTATGTTCTCCGCCGAGACCCGCGCGAAATACCCGGATCTGGCCGAGCGCACCGGCATCTACGCCCGCCGCGGCGGATACGCGGACTGACATCACATCAATAAGACAATTGCTTTTCGTGAAAGGAAGGATGACAATATGGCAACGGCACTCGATCTTCTGGTGGAATATTCCAACCGGTACGGCAGCGACCCGGGGATGGTCCTCGCGGGAGGCGGCAACACCTCCATGAAGACCGACCAGACCCTGTACGTCAAGGGCAGCGGGACCTCTCTCGCCACGATCACCGGGGACGGCTTCGTCGTGATGAGCCGCCGCAAGCTCGGGGAGATCTGGCGCAGAAAGTATTCCGAGAAACAGGCGGTACGCGAGGCGGCGGTCCTCGAGGACATGATGGCGGCGCGTCTGCCCGGCGAAGAGGCGAAGCGTCCCTCCGTCGAGACCCTTCTGCACGACCTCTTCCCCCAGAAATACGTTCTGCACGTCCATCCCTCCCGCGTCAACGCGCTGACCTGCTCCGCCGACGCCGACGGGGCCGACGCTGTGAAGAAGCTCTTCCCCGAGGCTGTGTGGGTGGAGGAATGCGAGCCCGGATACATCCTCGCCTCGAAGTGCCGGGAAAAGCTGGCGGAGTACCGGCAGGAAAACGACCGGGACGCGAACGTGGTGTTCTTGCAGAATCACGGCATTTTCTTCGCGGCCAAGACCGTTGCGGGACTGGACGAGATCGTCGCGGACGTGATGAACCGGCTCGACGCGAACATCAAGATCCGTCCCGACTTCACCGAAGCGGAAACCGACCGCACCATAGCCGCGAAGATCGCCCCGGTGCTCCGTATGCTCTACGATCCCGAGGGCGGCGCGTCCGTCGTCTTCTCCGCGGACAAGACCTCGATGCAGTTCGCCGAGAGCGCGGAGAGCTTCGAGATTCTGAAACAGCCGCTTTCCCCCGACCACATCGTCTACTGCAAGGCGGAGCCCCTCTTCCTCGAGGACTTTACCCCCGAAGGGATCGCCGCCGCCTTCCGTGAGCTGACCGAACGCCGCGGATTCATGCCGAAGATCGTCGCCGCGAAGGGGATCGGCATTTTCGCCCTCGGGAAGACCATGAAGGAAGCGAAGACAGCGGACGCCGTATGGCACGACGCGATGGCGATCACCGTGATGGCGGAGAACTTCGGCGGCGTGCGGCACATGGCTCCGGCGATGGTGGACTTCATCGTCAACTGGGAGGTCGAGAGCTACCGGGCGAAGGTCTCCCTGGCGGCTGGCGGCGGAAAGAAGCTGGCCGGGAAGATCGCAGTGGTCACCGGGTCCGCCCAGGGCTTCGGCGAAGGCATCGCGAGATTCCTCGCATCCGAAGGCGCGGCGGTCGTGATCGCGGACATGAATTTTGAAGGCGCGAAGAAGACGGCCGAATCCATCGCCACGGACTGCGGGACCGGAACGCTGGCCGTGAGCGCGAACGTGTCCGACGAGGATTCCGTCCGGACCATGATCGAAGACACGGTTCTCACCTTCGGCGGCCTCGATATCTTCGTCAACAACGCCGGGATCGTCCGCGCCGGTTCCCTCGAGGAAATGACGAAAAAGAACCTCGAGCTCGTGACCGCCGTGAACTACACCGCTTACTTCCTCTGCGCGAAGTATGCCTCCGCCGTCATGAAGCTCCAGAGATCCGCCGCCCCCGACTATATGACCGACATCATCGAGATCAACTCGAAATCCGGTCTCGCCGGGTCCAACAAGAACTTCGCCTACGCGGGCTCGAAATTCGGCGGCATCGGGCTGACCCAGTCCTTCGCGCTGGAACTGGCTCCCTATGGCATCAAGGTCAACGCCGTCTGCCCGGGCAATTTCCTCGACGGTCCCCTGTGGAGCGATCCCGAGAAGGGCCTGTTCGTGCAGTATCTGAACGCGGGCAAGGTCCCCGGCGCGAAGACGGTCGACGACGTCCGCAAATTCTACGAGGCGAAGGTCCCGCTGGGACGCGGATGCCGCATCGAGGACGTGGCAAAGGCGGTCGCCTACATCATCGACCAGAAGTACGAGACCGGTCAGGCCGTCCCCGTCACCGGCGGGCAGGAGATGCTGAAATAAGTCCGGCCGGAAAATCTCCCGAATCATAGAAAATCAAAAACCGTTCGGATGAAGAACATCGAAGTTCTTTCCGAACGGTTTTGATACTATATTCCTTCTATAAAGCTGTCTTCATGGGTTTTGATCGCTCTCCGTAGAATGCGAATGATCTCTGATCATGAGCTCACGAACGATAACTCTGATATGGTTGGATGGCTATATGGGTGTGCGGACACAGACTGAACGAAATGGAGTCAGC
>CACZNC010000008.1 GCA_902782445.1 uncultured Ruminococcus sp. | reverse complement strand
GCCTGTCCCTATCCATTTCAGAAGTTCTTGCCGCTGAACTTGTTCAGCAGGGCTTCATTTCAAGAAGCCGCGTAACCCCTTAGAAGGGATTTAGTATCACATAAGAGGAGACTTTTGCCATGCCGAACGAATGGGACCTTTCCATCCTTTACGACGGGTTTGACGACCCGAAACTGAAAGCCGATCTGAACGAGCTCGACGCGAAGATCGCCGAGACGGCGGAACTGGGAGCCGAAGCCGGGGACCTGCCCCACGCGGAGCTGATCCGCCGCTATCTCGCCCTCTCCGAGTCCCTCGAGATCCTCGCCTCGAAGCTCTACGAATACGCCTCCCTCCGCTTCTCCGTCAACACCGCGGACGCCGAAGCCTCCAGCATGACTGGACGGCTTATGTCGAAACTCAGCGCGACGGCCGCCTCCGACGCGAAGATCCGGGCTCTGATCGCCGGGTTCGAAGACCTCGATGGGCTGATCGGGGGCGAGTTCGGCGAATACGCCTATCTGCTCCGCTCGATCCGCCGGGAAAGCCGGTATCTGCTGGACGACGCCCGGGAAGAACTGTTCGCCAAAATGAAGATCTCGGGAGCCTCCGCCTGGGAAGATCTCCAGTCCTCCCTGACGAGCTCCGTCAAAGCGGACTATCGCGGGGAGAAGATCCCCCTTTCCGCCGTCCGCAACCTCGCCTACGATCCCGATCCCGCCGTGCGGAAGGATGCTTACGAAGCGGAGCTCGCCTGCTATGAGTCCATCAAGGAGGCCGTAGCCTTCGCGCTCAACTCCATCAAGCTCCAGACCATCACCGAATGCGAGATCCGCGGCTACGACTCCCCCCTCGACAAGGCTCTGAAAAACTCCCGCATGAAGCGCGAGACCCTGGACGCCCTGATCGGAGCGATGGAAGAATACCTCCCGAAGTTCTGGCAGTATCTCCGCGCCAAGGCGAAAGCCCTCGGACACGAAAACGGCCTGCCCTGGTACGATCTCTTCGCTCCGATGGGAAAGAGCGACCGCACCTTCACCGTCGAGGAGACGAAGGAAGCCCTGCTCTCCTTCTTCACCCCCTTCGACGCGGAACTCGCCGGGATGATCCGCCGGGCTTTCGACGAAAACTGGATCGACTTCTGGCCCCATGAGGGCAAGGTCGGCGGCGCGTTCGACGCGGGCGTTCCTTCGGCGAAGCAGAGCCGCGTGCTCACGAATTTCGCCGGATCCTTCTCCGACGTCATCACCCTCGCCCACGAGCTGGGACACGCCTTCCACGATCAGCAGGTCTTTACACACAGCATCCTGAATCAGGACTACACCATGCCGGTGGCCGAGACCGCCTCCACCTTCAACGAAGTCGTGGCCAACAACGCCGCCCGGGCCATGGCGGAGACGAAGGAGGAAAAGATCAACCTCCTCGAGAGCGAGCTCACGGACGCCTGCCAGATCATCTGCGACATCTATTCCCGCTATCTCTTCGAGACCTCGGTTTTCGAGAACCGCTCCGAGGAGTTCATGAACGCCGACCGCCTCTCGGAACTGATGCTCGAAGCCCAGAAGAAGGCCTACGGCGACGGTCTGGATCCGAACTGCCTGCATCCCTTCATGTGGCTCTGCAAGGGGCATTATTACAGCGGGGACCTGAGCTTCTACAACTTCCCCTACGCCTTCGGAGGCCTGTTCGCCCGCGGGCTGTACGCGAAATACAAAAAGGAAGGCGCGGCCTTCGTCCCGGTGTACAAGGAACTGCTTCACGCCACCTCGGTGAACGACGTGGAGGACACCGCGAAGATCGCCGGGATAGACCTCACCGACAAGGCGTTCTGGGAAGCGGGACTTGCCTCCCTCGCCGAGGAGATCGACGAACTGTGCGCCTTGCTCGCCTGATCCTTCCGTATTTACAAAAACCTGTTGCATTCGTGCGGAAACCGTGATATAATAACTTGATTTTTGCGGAATCGGGGGGAGGCGAATTTATGGAGAAAAACGAGGTCATGTCCGTCGGCCTCTGCGGCAGGAGCGGATCGGGGAAGGGAACGGTTTGCGCGCTTTTCGCCGCCTGCGGGATCCCTTCAATCGACACCGACGCCGTCTACCACGCCCTGACCGCCCCCGCGCCCGTCCCCTCCCCCTGCGTGGAAGAGCTGACGGAGCGTTTCGGCCCCTCGATCCTCGCCCCGGACAATTCCCTCGACCGGGCGGCCCTGCGCGCGCTCGTTTTCGGGGAGGAAAACGCCGAAAACCTCCGGGACCTCAATGCAATCGCACACCGGCACATCCTCGGAGAGACCCGCCGGATCCTTTCCGAATACGCGGAAAAAGGATGCGGGATCGTTTTGATCGACGCGCCCGTGCTCTTCGAGAGCGGATTCGACCGGTTCTGTTCCGCGGTGGTCTGCGTCACGGCTCCCGAAGACGTCCTCCTCGGGCGGATCGTGAAGAGGGACCGGATCTCGGAGGAAGACGCCCGCAGACGTCTCGCCGCCCAGATCCCGGCCGAGGAGCTGGAAGCCCGGTCCGATTTCGTGATCGTGAACGACGGCGGTCTCGAAGAACTCGCGGTTCAGGTGCGAAAGACGGCGGAGGGGCTCGTCCGGCTCCGGGAAGAGCTCATGGAACGGAGGCCGCGCGAATGAAATTCCGTTCCGCCGTGCGCCGCAGCACCGTCATCGTCATCATCCTCGCCGCGTCCGTTCTGCTGGGATACGGGTATCAGTTCCTCTGCGAACAGCTGGAAAAAGCCGCGAACCCGAGGGACTACACCGACCTCGTCTCGAAGTATTCGACGGAGTACGGCGTCCCCGAATCCATGCTCCACGCCGTGATCTTCGTGGAGAGCGGCTACCGGAGCAATACCAAGTCCGACGACGGACGCATCGGGCTCATGCAGATCAGGCCGGAGACGATGGACTGGCTGAACGGCGCCATGCACACCCGGTACGAGTACACGGCGCTCTACGATCCCGAGATCAATATCCGGTGCGGCGCGTATTATCTCGCCTATCTCTATTCGATCTACGGCCGCTGGACCCCGGTGCTCGCCGCTTTCGAGACCGACGTGGACACCGTGACGTTCTGGTCGCTGGAAGAGGAATACGACGACGAAAACGGCAATCTCGTCCGCACGCCCTACGACGATCTGAACGTCAAGATCGGGGCCATTCTCGACAAGGCGGAGATCTTCCGGAAAGTCTATTCCTGAACACGGCAATATTTCATCCGAACATAAAGAAATTGAAATCACAGAAAGGAAATCCTCAACATGAGCGAGAAGACCAGAGGACAGGCCCTGAAAGAGGAGCTCTTCTACAAGAAAAAGAGCGCGTTCGAAGTGAAGACCCCCGAAGAGCTTCAGCAGGCGAAGGACTACGCCGTCGGCTATTCCGCGTGGCTCGACAAATCGAAGACCGAGCGCGAAGCCGTCGAAGCCGGGATCGAACTTTTGGAAGCGGCGGGGTATAAGCCCTATTCCGTCGGCGATCCCATCAAGGCGGGAGACCGGCTCTATCTCAACAACCGGGGCAAGAGCCTCTTCGCCATGCACGTGGGGACGGAGCCCATCGAGAACGGCGTCCGCATCTGCGCGGCCCACATCGACTCCCCCCGGCTCGATCTGAAACAGCATCCCCTCTTCGAGAACGACGGCTTCGCCTATTTCAAGACCCACTATTACGGCGGCATCCGCAAGTATCAGTGGATCACCATCCCGCTGGCCCTCCACGGCGTGGTGACGAAGGCCGACGGCGAGACCGTAAAGATCCGGATCGGCGACGAACCCGGCGATCCCGTCCTCTGCATCTCCGACCTGCTCCCGCATCTTGCGAAGGATCAGAACGGGCGTCCCCTCGGACAGGCTTTCACCGGCGAAGGACTGAACGTGATCCTCGGCTCCTCCCCCTTCATCGAGGAAGACGGCAAAATCACCCCCGCCGACGAGAAGTCGAAGCTGAACATCATGATCCTCCTCAATGAGAAATACGGGATCACCGAATCCGACTTCATCAGCGCGGAACTCTCGATCGTCCCCGCCCAGAACACCGTGGACGTGGGGCTTGACCGCTGGCTGATCGGCTCCTACGGCCACGACGACCGGGTCTGCTCCTATCCCGCCCTTACCGCCCTCATGGAAGCGGAGGAGAGCGTCCACACCAATATCGCGGTCCTCGCCGACAAGGAAGAGATCGGGAGCGTGGGCGTCAGCGGCATGCAGTGCGTCCTGCTTTCGGATCTGATCGACGAGCTGGCGAAGAACCTCGGCGGCAACCCGAACGTCGTCCGCGACAGATCGAAGTGCCTCTCCGCCGACGTGACGGCCGCCTTCGACCCGAACTACCCCGAGGTCTACGAGAAGCGCAACTCCGCCATCGTTCACGCGGGCGTGGGTCTTGCCAAGTACACCGGATCCGGCGGAAAGGGCGGCACCAACGACGCCTCCGCGGAACTGGTGGGCGAAGTGCGGAAGATCTTCGACGACGCAGGCGTGATCTGGCAGACCGCCGAGCTCGGCAAGGTCGATCAGGGCGGCGGCGGCACCGTTGCCATGTACATCGCGGATCACAACATCGAGACCGTGGACATCGGCGTTCCGGTCCTCTCCATGCACGCGCCTTTCGAACTCATTTCCAAGGCCGACCTCTACGAGGCGCACCGTGCGTTCGCGGCGTTCTGCAGATAAGACCGCATTTTCTCTGAGGTACAGCGATATTCCGGTATGTTTTCCGCGTACCGGAGTATCGTTTTCATGCGAATATGATGAACTGGTTTGACATACTCGAAAATACGGGGATCGTTCCCGTCGTGACGGCGGAGGATCCCTCCGTTTCCGGTCCCCTTGCCTCCGCTTTGACTTCCGGGGGACTCGGGGCGGCGGAGATCACCTTCCGCACACCGGCCGCGGCGTCCGTGATCGCGGGGATGCGGGAGGCCGAACCCGGTCTGCTGGTCGGCGCGGGAACGGTCCTCGGCGAATCGGATCTGAAAGAGGCCCTCGCGGCGGGAGCCTGTTTTGTCGTCGCGCCGGGGTTCAACCCGAAGATCGCGGAGGCGGCTCTCACGGCGGGTGTCCCCTTCATCCCCGGGATCATGACCCCGACGGAGATCGAGGCCGCGATGGGGATGGGATTCACCGCGCTGAAATTCTTCCCGGCGGAGGCGGCTGGAGGAGCGCGGATGCTGAAAGCGTTCTCGGCGCCCTACCGGAACGTCCGCTTCATGCCCACCGGGGGGATCACCCTCGGGAACGCGGCGGAGTATCTCCGGCTGAAATGCGTTTTCTGCTGCGGCGGGAGCTTCATCGCGGATAAGGACCGGCTTGCCCGCGGAGACTATGACGGGATCCGGGAGACGGCCGCGGAGGTGAGGCGGCTTGTCTTGCGGATCCGGGGAGGAGAGGGCGATGTTTGAGAGGCTGAACGAAGCGGAAAAGCGGTTCGACGGCATCGACGCGGAGCTCTCCGATCCGTCGACGGCAAAAGATATCGACCGGTGTACCGCGCTCCTCAAGGAACGGGCCGCCCTCGCCCCCGTGATCGAAAAATTCCGCCAGTACAAAAAAGCGCTCTCCGACGGGGAAGAAGCCCTCGCGCTCCTCTCCTCCGAAAGCGACCCGGAACTTCTCGCGATGGCGGACGAAGAACTGAAAGCCGCCAAGGAAGACGCCGCAAGATACGAGGAGGAGCTGAAGATCCTCCTGCTCCCGAAGGACCCCCTCGACGGCAAGAACGTCGTCGTGGAGATCCGGGCCGGAGCGGGCGGGGAAGAGGCGGCCCTGTTCGCGGCGGTGCTCTACCGGATGTACGTGATGTACGCGGACGCGGCGCATTTCCGCACGGAGCTCGTCGGATTCAACGGGACGGAGCTCGGCGGATATAAGGAGATCACCTTCCTCGTCAACGGGGAGGGCGCCTATTCCCGCTTCAAGTATGAGAGCGGCGTCCACCGGGTCCAGCGCGTGCCGGAGACCGAGACCTCCGGGCGCATCCACACCTCGACGGCGACCGTGGCGGTTCTGCCCGAGGCGGAGGATGTGGAGGTGGAGATCTCCCAGAACGATCTCGAGATCGAAACCATCAAATCCAGCGGCGCGGGCGGACAGCACGTCAACAAGACCGAATCCGCCATCCGCCTCCTGCATAAGCCCACCGGCATCGTGATCGAATGTCAGGACGAGCGCAGCCAGTTCAAGAACCGCGACAAGGCGATGAAACTGCTCCGCGCCAAGCTCTACGATCTCAAACGCCGGGAACAGAGCGACCGGATCGCCAGCGAACGCAGGTCCCAGGTCGGAACGGGGGACCGCAGCGAACGGATCCGCACCTACAATTTCCGCGAGAGCCGCGTCACCGACCACCGCATCGGCCTGACGCTCTATTCCCTCGAAAGCATCATCAACGGCGAACTCGGCGGACTGATCGACGCCCTCGCCACGGCGGACACGGCGGAAAAACTGAAAAACGGCGAAGGTAACGGCAATGACAACTGAGGTTTTGAAAATCACCGGCGATCCCGCGGAAAACGAACGGGTCATCGAAAAGGCCGCGCGGATCATCCGGGGAGGCGGGCTCGTCGCGATTCCCACGGAGACGGTGTACGGGCTGGCCGGGAGCGCGCTCCTTGAGACCAGCGCGGAAAAGATCTATGCGGCGAAGGGGCGTCCCGCGGACAATCCGCTGATCGTACACGTCGCCCGCCCGGAGGAAGCCGAAGACTTCGCCCGCCCCGGACCGCTCTATTTCCGGCTCGCGAAGCGGTTCATGCCGGGGCCTCTGACCGTGATCCTCGAGAAGACCGACCGCATCCCCTCCACCGTGACGGCAGGGCTCGGGACCGTGGCCGTGCGCTGCCCCTCCAACCCCGTGGCCAGACGGCTGATCGAAGTGTCCGGCCATCCCATCGCCGCGCCTTCCGCCAACCGTTCCGGCAGCCCCTCCCCCACCGCCGCGGAGCACGTCTATGCCGATATGAACGGCAGGATCGAGATGATCGTGGACGGCGGCCCCTGTGAGATCGGGCTGGAATCCACCGTCGTGCGGCCGGACGGGGACGACGCCTGCACGGTTCTGAGACCGGGAGCCGTCACGCCGGAGATGCTGGCCGAGGTCTGCCGGGAGGTGAGGATCGCCCCCGCCGTGGTGGAGCCCTCCCTGGCCGCCGACGGGACCCCGGAATCCCCGGGCATGAAGTACCGGCACTACGCCCCGAAAGCCGAAGTCGTCCTCATCAACGCCTCCCACGCGAAATTCCTCGAATACGTCCGGGAGCACGCCTCAGGAAAGTACGGCGTCATGATCCCGAACGAGGACGCCGGGTATTTCGGGGGCGGCATGATGCTGCTCACGGGAAACCGGGGAGACGCGAAGGAGGCATCCCGCCGTCTTTTCTCCCTCCTCAGAAGGGCCGACGAAGCGGGGCTCGAAACGATCTACGCGGAACTGCCGGAACCGGAAGGGGAGACCCTGGCCCTCTACAACCGCATCATCCGCGCCGCAGGATCGAAGATCCTCACCCTCGGATCGGGCCGGACCTGATCCCCAAAACCATCAACCGGAGGAAACCATGTCTCTGATCACCGAAAAAATGAACGAATATGTGGCGTCCGTGCAGGACAAACTCAGAAAAATGGGCCGTCCCGTCATCGCGGAGATGTTCCCGGCCACCTATCTGAACACCATCGAGACCACCGTGACGAACGATGAGAACGGCGCGTTCGTGATTACCGGCGACATTCCGGCCATGTGGCTGCGGGATTCGTCCGCCCAGGTCCGCCACTATCTTCCCCTGACGAAGGAGGATCCCGATATCCGCGCGTTCGTCGCCAGCCTCGTGAAACGGCAGTCCCTCTGCGTCGTCAACGACCCCTACGCCAACGCCTTCAACCGCACCGGCGACCACATCACCCAGTGGCAGTTCCACGACGACACCGAATTCCGCAACCCCATGGCCTGGGAGCGCAAATACGAGGTCGACTCCCTCTGCTATCCCGTCAACCTCGCCTATCACTTATGGAAGGCCTCGGAGACTACCGACCATCTCGACTCCACGTTCAAGGCCGCCTGCCGCACGATCCTCGACACCTTCGAGCGTGAACAGCGGCATGAGGAGAATTCCCGGTACTATTTCCGCCGCACCAACTGCCCGCCCACCGACACCCTCTCCCACGACGGCAAGGGTTCCCCCGTCGGATACACCGGCATGACCTGGTCCGGCTTCCGCCCCAGCGACGACAGCTGCACCTACCACTATCTCATCCCCTCCGAAATGTTCGCCTCCGTGATCCTCGGGTACATGGCCGAGATCGCCCGGGACGTCTGGACGGACGAGGGATTCGCTTACCGCGCGGAAAAGCTCCGCTCCGAGATCAACGCCGGCATCGCGGAATTCGCCGTGACCGAGGATCCCGAATTCGGAAAGATCTACGCCTACGAGACGGACGGCCTCGGGCACTATCTCACGATGGACGACGCGAACGTCCCGAGCCTGCTCTCCCTCCCCTACCTCGGCTGGTGCTCTCCCGACGATCCGATCTACCAGAACACCCGGAAGTTCATCCTTTCGAAGCGCAATCCCTATTATTTCGAGGGCAAGGCCGCGAAGGGCGTCGGTTCCCCCCACACCCCGAAGGACTATATCTGGCACGTCTCCCTCGCCATGCAGGGCCTGACTTCCACGGACGACGCGGAGATCGACTACCTGCTCGATCTCTTCGAGACCACGACCGCCGGACGGGGACTGATGCACGAGGGCTTCCACAAGGACGATCCCGAACTCTTCACCCGCGCGTGGTTTGCCTGGGCCAACTCCATCTTTGCCGAATTCGTCATCCACGCCGCGTCCCGATAATCATCCAACTCAGAGGAAAAAATGCCCAGAAAGAAAAAAGAAACCGTTTCCGTCGATGAAAAATCGCCCGTGATCCGGGATCAGCAGATCACCGAGACCATCGAGACGAACTACATGCCCTACGCCATGAGCGTGATCGTCTCCCGCGCCATCCCGGAGATCGACGGCTTCAAGCCCTCCCACCGGAAGCTGCTCTATACGATGTACAAGATGGGACTGCTCAACGCCGGGGCGGACTATATCAAAAGCGCGAACGTCGTAGGGGCCACCATGCAGCTCAACCCCCACGGCGACGCTGCGATCTACGACACCCTCGTGCGCCTGACCCGGGACAACGAATCCCTCCTCCATCCCTTCATCGATTCGAAAGGGACCTTCGGCAAGCAGTACAGCCGCGACACCTCCCCCGCCGCGTCCCGGTACACCGAAGTCCGGCTCGAAAAGATCGCCGCCGAGATCTTCGGGGGGATCGACAAGGACGCCGTCGACATGGTCCCGAACTACGACAACACGAAGACGGAACCGGTCCTGCTTCCCACGTCCTTTCCGAACATCCTCGTCTCGCCGAACACGGGCATCGCCGTGGGACTTGCCTCCCAGATCTGTTCCTTCAACCTCGGGGAGATCTGTGACGGCACGATCGCGCTCCTCAAAAATTCGAAGACGAGCGTCGAAAAGCTCATGGACATCGTGAAGGGTCCCGATTTTCCGGGGGGCGGCGCGCTGCTCTACGACCGGGACCAGATGCGGCAGATCTACGAGACCGGGGCCGGGAGCGTCCGGGTGCGGGCTAAATACCGGTACGACAAGTCCGAGAGCCTGATCGAGATCACCGAGATCCCCTATTCCACGGCGGTCGAGATCATCATCAAGCGGATCGCGGACATGCTCAAGGACGGCAAGTTCCGGGAGATCGCCGATATCCGCGACGAGACCGACCTCTCCGGCCTGAAACTGACCATCGACGTCAAGCGCGGCACCGATCCCGACGTGCTCATGCAGAAGCTCTTCCAGCAGACCACGCTGGAGGACAGCTTCGGATGCAATTTCACCGTTCTGATCGACGGAGCCCCGAAACAGCTCGGCGTCCGCGACATCCTCACCGAGTGGATCGCGTTCCGCATGAAGTGCGTCCGCCGGGAACTGGCCTTCGAGCTCGGGAAGAAAAAGGAAAAGCTCCATCTTCTCCGGGCGCTGGGCAAGATTTTGCTCGATATCGACAAGGCCATCCGCATCGTCCGGGAGACGGCGAAGGAATCCGAGGTCGTGCCGCGCCTGATGGAGGGCTTCTCCATCGACGAGGTCCAGGCGGAGTACATCGCCGAGATCCGCCTGCGCCACCTGAACCGGGAATACATCCTCGAAAGGATCCGCGAGATCGAAGCCCTGCAGAAGGAGATCGCCGACCTCGAAGCCGTCCTTGCCGACGACATCAAGGTCAAGGAGCTCATCGCCCGCCAGCTCGCCGCCGTGAAGAAGAAATACGGCCAGCCGCGGAAGACGGAGATCCTCGACGAAGTCCCGCAGATCGCGGTTCCCGAGGACACCGGGGAGGACAATTATCCCGTCTACGTCGTGCTGACGAAGGAGGGGTATTTCAAGAAGATTACCCGCCAGTCCCTCATGCGCGCGGACGAGCAGAAGCTGAAAGAGGGCGACGAGATCGTCAACGCGGAGGAGACGGAAAACACGGCGGAAGTGCTCTTCTTCACCGACCGGGCCCAGTGCTACAAGACCCGCTGCTCCGAATTCGATCCCGTCAAGGCCTCCGCCCTCGGCGAGTTCATCGCGGCGCGGTTGGGATTTGAGGACGGCGAGCGGCCCGTCATGATGAAAGCGATCACCGATTTCAAGGAGGGCGACTGCTTCCTCTTCCTCTTTGAAAACGGCAAGGGCGTGAAGATCCCGGCCTCCGCCTACGAGACGAAGACCAACCGGAAAAAGCTCACCGGGGCGTTTTCTTCCGCTTCCCCCATCGCCGCCGTCTTCTTCCTCGGAGAAGGGGAGAGCGCGGATCTCTTCCTCGAAAACAGCGCGAACAAGGGTATCCTCATCTCCTCCGATCTCGTGCCCGTGAAGACCACCCGCTCGTCCCAGGGCGTCACCCTGTTCACGATGAAGGACGGGCTGAAGATCACAAGGGCACTCATCGGAGAAAACGCCGCCCGCCCCGCCTTCTCCAAGTGCCGCAAAAACAAAATCCCGGCGACGGGGATCGCGGTCCCGGAGCAGATCGCCCTCGAATGAGGAAAAAAGGGGAAACGATTGCCAATTTCACGAACGGAATGTAAATTTTTGCGGGATATGGGGCCTCCGCTCTTGAAAAATCCCGCTCCGTCGTGTATAATAGCAGAAGCGCGGGGCTCGGAAAAGGGTCCCGGACGAACCGCTGAAAGGTCTTGACGCTATGAACAAGAAAATCGCCGCCGTCGCCGCATCCGCCTGCGCGCTCCTTGTGTCCGCCGGGGTGCTGGCATCCGCGGCCGCATACGACAGCTCGGTCGATCCCATCGTCACCCTGAGCTATCTCTCGAACCAGTTCAAAAACGAGATCCTCTCCGAAGTGGACAAACGGATCGAGAGCATCGTGGGGACGCTGGAATCCTACCGGAACGAGCGCGCCGCCGCCGAAACTCCCGCGGTCACGACGGTCGAGGTCCCCTCCGGGCAGTCCACCGTCTTCGAGGTGGTGGAGCTGACCTGGGGCGACATCCTCTACGCCGAATCCGCGTGCGAAGTGATGCTCCGGGCGGGCTCGGCCGTCTGTATGGCTCCCGACGCGAAGCAGGGGCTGGCCGACATTACGGGCGGATACGAAATCTACAACGGCGAATTTCTCACGAAGAATCACATGTGCCTGATTCCCCGTGCGGACGGCCGCGGTCTCGTCGCACAGTCAGAATCCGTTTACATCATGGTCAGGGGGGATTACTCCATTGTCAAGGGATAACACAGAAAAAAGAAAGAGAACGCAGGAAGAGAAAAAGAAGCTGACCGTCCGCGTGATCGCCGTCATCATGGTGGTGCTCATGATCCTCGGCGCGGCTTCCTATACCATCACCATTCTTGCGTCAGCGGTAAACGCCGCGGAAACCGACACCATCGACACATCCTCGCTGAAACAGAGCGGGGATGTTCTGATTACGGTGGGTCTGATGGTGGGGGACGAAACCCCTTCCTCCCTTGAAGTCACCTCGGAAGCCGGATTTGTCCTCGGATCCCAGCAGATGGACGGGGACCGCGATTTCCGCACCGTCTGGGAACTGGAAAACCGGAAAATCACCCTCGCTCCCGCGGCGAATCTCTCATCGGACGGCTCCGGATTTGAAGTCGCCTCCTCGGAGCGGACGACCGATCTCGGGGGCTACCGGATCGAGGTCAACTGCGCCGACTGCGACCGCTACGATCTCGAAGACCTCGTGTACGATATCGAGCGCAGCGCGCGGAGAATGGGCTTTTCCGTGACCCCCGCCTACGTTCACGGACAGTTCGCTCTCCGCCTCGGGGCCTATACCTCCTGGGAAGACGCTTACGACGATCTCGAAGACGCCGAAGATCTGTTTCCCGACCGCAGGGTCTCCGTCGTCGGCCCTTCCACCACCGGAGTTTCCGCCATAGACCCTTCGACTTATGAAGTGATCTTCGAATTCGACTGCGACGGCGGTCTGGAACTCGGTGTCGGGGCGGAGGAAGACCGGAACGGGAATACCTACGTCAAAGTCCCGGCGGGGAATATCTACGACGGCGTCCTCGCGTTCCGGCGCGCTCCCGAAGGGGTTGCCGTGATCAACGTCGTGCCGCTCGAATCCTACATCGCCGGGGTCCTCCCCTACGAGACCTCGAACGAATGGCCCCTCGAGACCCAGAAAGCCTTCGCCGTCACCGTCCGGTCCTTTACCCTCTCCTACTGCGGCGAGAAGGGCAAGCACAAATCCCTCGGCTACGATCTCTGCCCGGAGGTCTGCTGCCAGGTCTACCGCGGCGCGGGGAGGATCAACGACAAGCTCATGAAAGCGGTCCTCGGCACGGCGGGACTAGTCATGACCTACGACCGGAACATCGTCGAGGGGTACTATTCCTCCAGCGTCGGCGGCGTTACGGTCAACGCGGAGGACGCATGGAACGGGACCAAACCCGTGCCGTACCTCAAGGCCGTCGAAACGCCGTGGGAAAACTACATGAACCACGAAAACGCGTTCTGGATCACGGAGATCTCTCCGACCGCCCTGCTCGACCGCTTCCGTCAGGCAGGTTACTCCGAGCTCCGCGGATCCGTGGAAAAGGTGGAGATCGCCGCACTGGCGAAGAATTCCACCTACATCAAGACCCTGAAGGTCACCGACAGCTATGGAACCGAAATCACCATCGACACCACGGATTCCGTCCGCATCGCGCTCACTCCCTACGTGAAGAGTTCCAATTTCGTGATCGGGAAGGGAAAGGTCGAATATACCGAGGACATCGTGATCCCGGAAGCCGGACCTGAGATCTCCGAACCCGAAGAGCCGGCCGCACAGATCGAAGAGATCCCGGAAGGCCCCCTCGGGATGGATTACAGCTATACCGATCTCGACGAATTCGTCGTCATCACGAAGGATTCGCTGGAAAAAAGCTATTTCAAAAACTCCGTCCTTCTCATGTCCGGCGAAGGGTACGCGGACTATTTCCGGCATGACATTTTCGCGGTGACCGCGGAGAACGCCGCCGCATTCCTCGGGGAGGAGTACGACGAGCTCTACGGAAAGGGCGTCGCCGAGAGCAGGACGGACGCCATGAGAGCCGCGCAGGATCGGGCGAAACAGGAGAAGGTGAAGGAGGAGGAAACCCGGGTCTCCGAAGACGGGAAGACAGCCTACAAGACCGCCTACGCCGAGGACCGGGACAATTTCATCATCGTCGGCAAGGGCTGGGGACACGGCGTCGGCATGAGCCAGTGGGGCGCCTACGAGCTCGGCCTGAAGGGCTATACCGCCAAAGAGATCCTCGACGCCTATTTCACCGATATCGACGTCATGGACTACCTCGACACGAACCAGTACTGAGGCTCGCTAGGCAAAAACAGCCGCGATCCCGTGGATCTATACAAATTCCAGTCTAAATTATTGATTTAGACTGTCCAGAAAGTCAATCTGACTTTCTGGGTCACACAAAACCATTTTACAATGTTTTTGTGTGGAATTAGTATTAGATCCGTGGGACCGCGGTATTTTCGTATTGTGCGGGGGAGTCAGAGAAGAGCATATCTCCCTTCCATCGCGCGGCGGAGGGTGATTTCGTCCGCGTATTCCAGGTCTCCGCCGACGGGAAGACCGTTTGCGATGCGCGTCACCTTCACGCCGAGGGGGGAGAGCAGCTTCGCCACATACATCGCGGTCGCCTCGCCCTCCACCGTCGGGTTGGTGGCGAGAATGACCTCTTCGACCCGGGGCTGCTGTTCCGTCTCCCCGTCTTCTTCCTGTTTCGGAGGGGAGATCCGCGCCAGCAGTTCCCGGATGGTCAGCTTGTCCGGGGTGATCCCGCGCATCGGGGAGATCGTGCCGTGCAGAACGTGGTACACGCCGCCGTACTGCCGCGTCTTCTCGATGGCGAGCATGGCCCGCGGATCCTCCACCACGCAGACGGTCCGGTGATCCCGGGCTTCGGACGCGCAGACGGAACAGATCTCCTCCGTCGTGATGTTCTGGCAGATCCTGCACCGGCGGATCTCCGTCTTCGCCGCCAGAATGGCCCGCGCGAATTCAGCGGCTTCCTCGTCCGAGAAGTTCAGAACGCAGAAGGCGTAGCGGGAGGCGGATTTTTTCCCCACGCCGTCGAGCTTGCGGAACATGTCCGTCAGCCGCTCGAGGGGCTCCAGATTTTCTGCCATCTCAGAAGAGACCGGGCATACCGGGGACGTTCAGGCTGCCCGTGACCTTGCTCATGGCTTCGTTGTTGGCAGTGGAGACGGTCTTGATCGCCTCGTTGACGCCCGCCGTGAGAAGATCGGAGAGGGTCTCGATGTCCTCGGGATCCACGACTTCGGGCTTGAGATCGATGGAGAGGATCTCGAGCTTGCCGTTGATTTTCACGGTCACGACGCCGCCGCCCGCCTGGATCTCGTATTCCTTCGCGTCGAGCTCGGCCTGAAGCGTCTCCATTTCCTCCTGCATCTTCTGGGCCTGCTTGATCATGCCCTGCATGTTCTGAGGACCGCCGCCGATCCCCTTCGGGAGTTTTGCTTTCATTTTATTTACCTCTCTGTGTAGAGTTCAGTTTGGATTCAATACTCCGCGTCCGCCAGCTCGTCGAGGGCGTTCTTGACCTTTGGCTTCGCGCCGACCGTGATCTCGAGCCGCGCCCCGGGGGATCCGATGCCCGAAAGCGTGAAGGCCGAGGCCAGCTTCGGGAGATTCATCGGGGAGGACAGCATGTCCTTCGCGAATTCGCCGGGCGTTTTCAATACGATCCGGGAGCCGTCCGGGGAGACGAAGCAGTCGCACTCCATCAGATGCCCCGCGCACCCGGGCAGGGAAGAGCGGCACCGTTCGATGGCGTCGGAGAGATCCGCCGGAACAAGCTCGTCCTCCGCAGTCTTCGGAGTCGCCTCCGGTTTCGGTTCCTCCGCCGCGGCAGGGATTTCGGGAGCCGTGGGAGCGGGGATTTCGGGAAAGATCTTCGGCGCGCCGGATTCGAGCATGGCCAGACGGTCCTCGAGGGACGCGATCCGGGCGAGAAGCGCGGCTTCCGTGGAATCGAGGGCCGGGTCTGCCATACGGATGAGGGTGATCTCGGCGGTCATCCGTTTCGACTGGGGGAGCCGGATCATCTCGCGGAGCGCGTCGTCCATCAGAGCGAAATGCCGGGTGATGGCTTCGGGACGGAATCGCCGCGCGCCGTCGGAGAGCAGTTTGAGCTCCGGCTCGGTGTAGTCGAGATACCGGACGCGCTCCTCCTCGGGCAGGCTCCGGATCACCAGCATGTCCCGCCAGAATCCGAGCAATTCGGTCCAGTAGACGGTCATGTCCTTCGCCGAGGCATCCACGGACGCGACGATGGAAAAGATCGCGGAGGCGTCGTTCCGGGCGACGGCCACCGCCGTTTTGTACTGGGTCTGGATCCCGGCGAGACCGAGAACGTCCGCGACCCGTTCCGGGGTGACGTCGAATCCGCCGGAGGACGTCAGTTCGAACAGGCTGATGGCGTCCCGCATACATCCCTGCGCCTGCTTGGCGATGGTGCGCGCGGCCTCGGGATCGAGCTTCAGCCCCTCCTTCTCCGCGATCCAGAGCAGGCGGTCCGCGATGACGTCGAACCGGATGCGCCGGAATTCGAACCGCTGGCACCGGGAGACGATGGTCGCCGGGAGCTTGTGCAGTTCGGTGGTGGCGAGGATGAAGACCACGTGCTCGGGGGGCTCTTCCAGCGTCTTGAGGAGCGCGTTGAAGGCGGAGGCCGAGAGCATGTGCACCTCGTCCACGATGTAGACGCGCTTTTTCAGGGCCGCCGGGGTAAAGGAGATCTCCTCTTTCAGATCACGGATCGTGTCCACGCCGTTGTTGGAGGCCGCGTCCATTTCGGTGACGTCGGGAGCCGTGCCCGCGTCGATGGACTGGCAGGCGAAGCAGGTCCCGCAAGGATTGCCGTTCACGGGATGCTCGCAGTTGATGGCCTTGGCGAGGATCTTGGCGCAGGAGGTCTTTCCCGTGCCGCGGGGACCGCAGAACAGATAGGCGTGGGAGAGCCTGTCGTGAGCCGCCTCGTACTGGAGGACGGAAGCCACCTGCTCCTGACCCACGACGCCCCCCTCGCCGTCAAAGGTGCGGGGACGGTATTTTCTGTAAAGCGTCTGATGCATATCTGCCCCTCAACAAAACAAGAATAGCTCGCAAATCAAGACCATACACCCGAACTTCGAACGAAGGATCATGCGCGCCACCACACTTCCTGCTCGGAACAGGCTGCCTCGCGGCGCATCCGCTGCACTGCTTAATGCTGCTTGGTTCCCCACCTGACATGGTTCACAGCCGCGAATCGCGCAAGACCCATTCGTCAACACATTCCGTATGATACAGACCGCACAAGCTCCGCCCTCGGAACGGGAATCCACCCTCGCTGTAGCGGACTTCGAGTACAGGGACCCGCTGCTCCCCCGGCTGGTATGGCCTTGATTCACGAGCTATTGTGCATTGCTTCACGGAAGGACATTATATCATATCCCGTCCCGGATTGCAAGGAGGAAGAGGCGGAATTTACGGTTTATTTATATTTCTTTCCCCTCCGCCTCCGGAACAAAAAGAGGGAAAGGAGCGAAAAACCGGCGGGATTTACAAAAACCCCTTGCAAAACGCGCGGATTTATGGTAATCTGACAGAGAAGACGGGGAACGGACCCGTCTGAACGAAATCAGGGAATCAAACGGAGGACTGTTATGCGACTCGAAGACCTGACCGTCATCAAACCCGCGCCGACTCCCGGCGACACGAGCTGGTTCACCCACGACCGCTTCGGCATGTTCATTCATTGGGGCCTCTACGCCCTCGGCGCGCGCCACGAATGGCTGAAAAACTACGAGCGGATCCCCACGGAGATCTACGACGAGAAGTATTTCCGCCACTTCGACCCGGATCTCTACGATCCCGCGCTCTGGGCGGACGCCGCGAAAGACGCCGGGATGAAATACTTCATCATCACCACCAAGCACCACGAGGGCTTCTGCCTCTGGGATTCCGCCTACACCGACTACAAGGCGACGAACACCCCCTACGGCAAGGATATCCTCACCCCGATGGTGGAGGCCTTCCGTTCCCGCGGACTGCGCACCGGCTTCTACCACTCCCTCCTCGACTGGCATCACCCGGACTACACCGTGGACCACTGCCATCCGATGCGGGACAACGAGGAGTACATCGCCGGGGACAAGGACCGGGTCCTCAGCCGGTACGTCGAATACCTCCACAACCAGACCGAAGAACTCCTCACCCGCTATGACCCCGTCGACATCATCTGGTTCGACTTCTCCGTCGGCCCGGGCGGCAGATTCGCCGGAAAGGGCAAGGAAGTCTGGCGCAGCGAGGAACTGATCGAAAAGATCCGGAAAATCAACCCGAAGATCATGATCGACGACCGCCTCCAGATCGATCAGGACGTGAAGACCCCCGAGCAGTACATGCCCGACGGATGGTACAAAGTCAACGGCGTCCCCGTGGTCTGGGAGGGCTGTCACACCTTCTCGGGCTCCTGGGGCTACTACCGGGACGAACAGAGCTGGAAGAGCGTCGATCAGCTTCTGAAAATGCTCATCGACAGCGTTTCCATGGGCGGGAACCTGCTGCTCAACGTCGGTCCCACCGGCCGCGGCGAATTCGACGAACGGGCCTACGACCGGCTGAGAGGCATCGGCAAGTGGATGAAGCGCCACTCCCGCTCGATCTACGGATGCACCCAGGCTCCGCTGGAATTCGAATGCCCCCGCGACTGCCGCTACACCTACAATCCCGACACGAAGCGGCTGTATCTGCACATGTACTCCTGGCCCTTCGGCAAGATCCGCCTGACGGGCGAGGTCGCGGAACACGTCGAATACATCCAGATCCTGTCCGACGCCTCCGAAATGCGCTTCTCGTACAATCCGGAAAACAAGACGGTCGACATTCCGCTCCCGATCTACAAGCCCCTCGGCGCGGATATCCCCGTCCTCGAGATCTACCTGAAATAAAGCTGAGCGGGAGATTTCCCCCTTTTCCCGCATGAGAAGGTGCCGCGCCGCATACAATGGACCGTTTGAACACAGGACGGGGCGGCGCGGTACGGCTTTCTGAGCCCCGTCGGAAGGCGGTGGATATGCGCATTCATACGGTGGAGCGGGGCGAAACGGTGTATTCCGTCGCGCGCCTGTACGGGACGACTCCCACGAGGATCATCGCGGATAATCTGCTCTCCGATCCCTCCCGGCTCGCTGTGGGGCAGGATCTTTTGATCCTCGAGCCGGACGTGGTCCATACGGTGGTCGGCGGGGACACTCTGACCTCCGTCGCCGCCCGGTACGGGGTCAGCCTGAATCAGATCTGGCGGAACAATCCCATCCTCGGCGGGGAGGATTTCATCTATCCGGGTCAGGAGCTGAACATCTCCTTTCCCGCCCCCGCCCTCGGTCCGCTGTTCGCCGGGGGATACGTCTACCCGGACGTCGACCGCGCCCTGCTCCGTCAGGTCCTGCCCTATCTCGGCGAACTCTCCGTTTTCTCCTTCGGCATCCGGGACGACGGAGGACTGATCGAGCCGGAGGGAGGAGAAGATCTCATCTCCCTCGCCCGGTCCTACGGCGTTTCCCCGGTGCTCGTGCTGACCTCCCTTTCGGAGCGGGGGACCTTTTCGCCGGAGCTGGTGTCCCGCCTCCTCTCCGATCCCGGTCTTTCCGCCCGGCTGATCGGGGAACTCTCGGAAGCGGTATTGGAACAGGGATGGGGCGGGGTGGACATGGATTTCGAGTACATCCCGGCCGAATACGCCGAAGCCTACGCCGACTTCATCCGCCGGGCGAAGGAAGGGCTGCCGGAGGGGACGGAGGTCTCCGTGTCTCTCGCGCCGAAGACTTCCGCCTCTCAGGAGGGCCTGCTCTACCGGGGGCACGACTACGGACTTCTGGCCGACGCCGCGGACCGGGCCCTGCTCATGACCTACGAATGGGGCTACACCTACGGTCCCCCGATGGCCGTCGCGCCGCTCAACGAAGTCCGGCGGGTCGCGGAGTACGCCGTCACGGAAGCGGATCCCCGGAAATACTCCCTCGGATTCCCGAATTACGGCTACGACTGGGCGCTCCCTTTCATACAGGGAGAATCGAAAGCCCGGTCCCTCGGAAACGAAGAGGCCGTGAGGCTGGCGAAGGAGAAGCGCGCCGGGATCCGGTTCGACGAGAGAGCGGCCTCCCCTTTCTTCACCTATTTCGACCGCCCCGAGACCTACGCCGACGCCGTGGAGCACGTGGTCTGGTTTGAGAACGCCCGCTCCGTCGAAGCCAAAGCCCGTCTGATCGCGGATTTCAGCTTCTCCGGCATCGGGGTCTGGAACCTCATGCGGCCTTTCCCGGCTCTCTGGACCGTTTTGAATCAGCTTTTCTCCCTCCGCGGACAGGAATAAAAACAGCAAAGGAGACGACAATCATGGTGAAATACCCGGAATGCAAACGAGGCGCGATCTGCCGCACGCCCGACACCTTTTTCCGCTATCACGGCTGGCCGAGCGTGACGATGGACGCGGACGGCACGCTCTACGCCGTGGACTCCGGTTTCCGCGTCAGCCATATCTGCCCCTTCGGCAAGACCGCCCTCTACCGCAGTTTCGACGGCGGACGCACCTGGAGCATCCCCTCCGTCGTCAACGACACCTATCTCGACGACCGGGACGCGGGGATCGTCTCCCTCGGCGGCAAAAAACTCCTCGTGACCTGGTTTTCCCACCCCGCTCAGGTCTATCTCGAACGCTACGGCGAGCACATCCGGAAGGTCTGGCCGGGATCCGACGGGGTGCTGGACGCCTATCCGACCATTCCGGAGGAACATGCCCGGGGCGGATCCTTCCTGCGGGTGTCGGAGGACGGCGGATTCACCTGGGGCAAGACCGTCCGCGTTCCCGTTTCGGCTCCCCACGGCCCGATCCTCTTGAAAAACGGGGACCTCCTCTATCTCGGTAAGGCCATGTATACAGACGAGCTGCCCTACGGCGCAGTTGCGGCCTATCGGAGCGGGGACGGCGGGATGAACTGGGAGAAGCTCTCCGTCCTCTCCATCCCCGACGGCACGGTCCCGGACAATTTCCACGAACCCCACGTCGTCGAGCTTCCCTCGGGCAGGCTTCTCGGCATGATCCGCGGGGAGGGGGCGCAGGTCGAATTCGGCTTCACCATGTTCGAGACCCATTCCGACGACGGCGGGCGGAGCTGGTCCCCCCTCGTCCCGACCCACATCCAGGGATCCCCGCCCCATCTCTGCCTCCATTCTTCCGGGGCCGTGATCCTCTCCTTCGGACGCCGGACGGAGCCCTTCGGAGAACGCGCGGTGGTGTCCCGGGACGGCGGGGAGACATGGGAGGACGAATACATCCTGCATGAGACGACGCCCTGCGACCTCGGTTATCCGGCGACTGTGGAGCTTCCCGACCGCTCCCTTCTGACGGTATACTATCAGCAGGTCGAAGGGGATCCGTTCACCTCCCTCCTCTATACGAAGTGGAAGCTGTGACAGGACTGTCCCGGTAAGCCCCGAACGAAAAAAGAACTCCCGTGCAGTTTCTTCCGCATGGGAGTTTTGATTATTTTCCGGATTCAGTCCCCGATGGCGGGACCGTCGTCGTCCATCGGGAGCAGGGGATCCTTCGGCTCGACGGGGAGGATGGCGGGATTCGGGTCCCGGACGAAGATCTGCCTGCCTCCGCCCGGAGCGAGGGTCGTTGCAAGCTTGAGATCGTTTGCCGTGAAGGCTCCCATCGAGATCAGCCGGTCGCCGAGGGTATCCTTCGAATCCTTGATCTTTGCTTTCAGGGCGCTGAAGGAGATCTCCACCACGTCCGCCCGCAAAAAGTCCTCGAGATCGACAGTATCCGGGAGGATGCCCGCGGTTTTCGCCAGGCCGAAGGGATCCTGCCAGCTGAAATCCCCGGCGGAATCGGAATAGCCGAGTGCCCGGAGCATGAAGGTCACGTAAGTCGCCGCGGACGCGTTCCCCGTCCCGAATTCGGTATCGGAGACGCCCTTCGTCAGCCCCTTCTCATAAGCGTAGCCCACGTATTTGTCCGCCCAGGACGGCACGTCGGAGAAGGGATGCTTCCAGTCTCCTCCCGTCGCTTCCTTCTCGTTCCCCAGCGTGCGGATCAGCATGACGAGGGCCTCCACCCGCGTGGGACTGCGGTCGAGATCGAATTCGGTGTCCGACACCCCGCGAAACAGGCCGAGGGATTTGAGGGCTTTCGCCTTGGTCCCGACGGTCGCGGCGTCGGCGGCGGACAGGCAGGTCGCAAGGGCGGAGAAGGCCAGGACAGCGGCGAGGGCGGTAAGGATGAGTTTGATCTTTTTCATGGGATCTTCCTCCGATATTGGGATGGGAAACAGTCAGCGCTTTTCTTTCGTGAGGGCGCGGGAGAGAACGGCCGGAAAGACCTTCGAGGCTCCGGCTTCAACCAGCAGACCGGCGCAGGATGAAACGGTCGCGCCCGTGGTGAGGATGTCGTCGATCAGAAGGACCTTCGATCCCCTGCGGAATCTACTTTTCCGGAGCAGGATGCTGTCCCGGGCGTTCGCCTTCCGTTCACTGCCGCCGAGATTTTTCTGCTCCTCTGATTCCGTGACCCGGACAAAGAGGTTTTCCGCCGGGCATCCGAGTTTTTTCGATACTCGCCGGGCGATCTCCTCGCTCTGGTCGAATCCGGTTTTCATGAACCGTTCGGCGGAGCGGGGACAAAAGGATACCGTCCACTCCCGGGGATCCTCGCCCGCCTGCTCGAAGAGGCGGTTCAGTTCCCGGGCCAGCTCTCCGGCGAAGAAATCCGCGAAGGAGGCGCGGTCCTTGAGCATGAGGATCATCTTCTCGGTGACCCGGTCCGGCTCCTCCGCCGCGTTCTTCACGGGGACATACCATGTCAGGGCGAGGAAGCGGCGTCCGGCAAGTTCCGTGTTCGCCCCGCGGAGGAGATCCGTTCCGCAGAGACAGCGGTCGGCGGTCTCATGGCAGACAGGGCAGCGGAGAAAGGTCTCCCGGGCGAACTTTTTCCGGCAGGAGGCGCAGAGGCCGTCCTTTTCCTCCCGCTCTCCGCAGAGAAGACAGACCGGCGGGAAGAGCAGTCCGAGCAGCGCGTCTTTCAGGCTCACGTCTCCGCCTCCGTTCCGGCGTTCGTTTTTCGCCCTATATTATAGCATGACGCGTCTTTTCTGTCAAGCCGGGAATGCGCGGAAAAACAATGCTCCGGACCGTTTGTAACAAATCCGTGAACCCCCTTGACAGGTGCTGTCTAATGTGTTAGACTGTAAATGCTCTAATCAATTAGTCTGTTTCAGCGAAAGGGGAGAGATCCATGACGCCGAAAATCTTTGAATCCGAATACCGCTTCTGCCTGATCCTGTGGGAGAGATCCCCCGTTCCCAGCCGGGAGCTTGTGAAGCTGGCCCGGGAAAAGCTGGGATGGGCTCCGACGACGACCTATACCGTCCTCAAACGCCTCTCCGAACGGGGGGTGCTCAAAAACGAAAGATCCGTCGTCACCGCCCTCGTCACAAAGGAGGAAGCGGAGGCCGCCCGGATCGACGAGCTGGTGGAGAAGACCTTCGAGGGATCCCTCCCCGCCTTCGTCGCCGCGTTCACCAGACGGAAGGACATGACGGACGCCGAGATCGACGAGATCAGCCGGATGATCGAGAACTACCGGAAGGAGAACGCCGATGGATGAGGTCTTTCTGAAAATCCTCAACATGAGCCTCTCCTCCGTGTGGATCGTCCTCGCCGTGGTGCTGGTCCGGGCGGTGTTCCGGCACGCGCCGAAGCGGATCTTCCCGATCCTGTGGGGGCTCGTCGGACTGCGGCTGCTCCTTCCCGTGACCTTCAAAACGCCCCTCAGCCTCGTCCCCTCCGCGAAGCCCCTGCCCGACGGGATCCTGACCTCTCCCACCCCTGCCGCGGACACCGGATTTTCCTCCGTCGACGGATCGCTGAACCGCTGGATCTTCGATTCCCTCGCGCCGGGGATCGGGGATTCCGTCAACCCGATGCAGGTCCTCGCTGCGGTGGGCGGGGTCCTGTGGGCTTCGGGGATCGCCCTCATGCTCGGCTATGCCCTCGTCAGCACGGTCGTCCTCAAAGTGAGGCTCCGGGATGCCGAATCCGTTTCGGAGGGCGTGAAGATCTCCCCCTTCTGTCCGACCGCCTTTGTGCTCGGCTTCTTCCGCCCCGTCGTCTATCTGCCCGAGGGCATCGGAGAAGAACTCACCCCCTTCGTGCTGGACCATGAGCGGGCCCACATCCGACGGGGGGACCACCGGATCAAGCCCCTTGCGTTCCTCTTGTTGGCGGTCCACTGGTTCAATCCCTTCCTGTGGCTCGCGTATCTGCTCCTCTGCCGGGATATCGAGATGGCCTGCGACGAACAGGTCGTGAAAGACTATGCCCCCGCCGAGCGCGCCGCGTATTCCGAAAGCCTCCTCGCCTGCTCCCTGTCCCGCCGCCGGATCACAGCCTGCCCGCTGGCCTTCGGAGAGGTGAGCGTGAAGACCCGGGTGAAGCGCGTACTCAGCTACAAAAATCCTGCGTTCTGGGCGATCGCGCTGTCCGCGGTCACGGCGGTCCTTCTGGCCGTCTGCTTCCTCACCGATCCGCCCGGGGCGAAGAATCCGGCCGTCGGCGACTACATCCCCGGAATCAGCCGCGGGAACGTCGATACGGGCAAATTCACCGCCGTCAGCCCGGATTTCGCCGTGGGAGCGGATAAAAACGGGTACGCGGTGTTCAAGGATCCCGAAAGAGCGTACTCCACTTTTCTCTCCCTCTACGGGGACACGCTCGGGGAGATCCGGGAGCGCAATCATCTCGCCCCGCTGTCGGAAAGGACCCTCGGCCTCTATATGATCTGCGCCGCGGAAACCGAACGGAGCGACGCCCGGGAACGGGAAAAATACAGCTTTGTCGCCGCGTTCCTCGACATCTACGAAAACAGCGTGGATCTGCCCTCTCCGGGACCGGACGTGCCTCCCACCGTCAGCTCGGACGGGATGCTCGGGAAGACGGAGGTGCCGGACCGGATCTGGATCCTCGCCGCGGCGAAAGCGAAGACCCGCTCCGTCACGATCCGGCGGGAGGAGGGCATGAGCCGGAAGGCCGACGGGGGCACCCTCTACGTCTTCCCGACCGAGGAAACCGGCCCTTCAATCACGGTGCTCGACGGAGAGACCCCGGGGGCGGAACTATCGGTGACGGACCGGATCTTTCTCGACGACGGACTGGTCCGAGGGAGCGGTTTCTCCTTCTCCCCGGAAGTGTTGCGGTTTGCGGCGGTTGTTTCCTTCGATCAGGTCCTCGGCGAACGGGCGGCGGTCACGGGAGATGCCGCGCTCCGGCAGACGGTGTACAGGGTCGACGGGATCGGGGACGCCGTTCGGATCGATCCAGACGGAGCCTCCCCCACCGAAGCGGTCCCCGTGTACTGGCGCTGGGGTCCGACGGAGGTTGGGGAGGAGGACATGACGGAGGGCGAACCCCTCTGGATCATCCTCGGGACCCGCTGCTCGGCGGAAACCGGGCAAATTATCCGGTGGTTCGATCACGCGGATTCTGAGACCGAACGCCTCGCCGGGGAAAAGTACGCAGGGACATACTCCGATTCCGCGGAAGCGATGCTCTGGGAAGCCCTGCTCGCCGAGCGGAACTGGGACGAGTGGACGGGATTCGCCGCCGTCATGCCGGGGTCTGACGACGAAAACCGGGGTCCGAATGTCCGGGTCTTTCACAGGGAGGGGTTGACCGTCACCTTCGAAACCGTCACAGCGTCTCCTGCCCCCGTGCTAAAATACATCCTCGGAGTGAAAGAAAGACTGGCGGAGCGCGGGATCGGCGTGACGGCCTGCACGGTACGGTCCGCACATCCGGTGGCGTCCGCCGCGCTTCCGGAGAACGGTTCCGCCGACGCCCTGGAGCTCTGGGAGGTCGACTGCGCGTTCCCGGTCGACTCCGTTCCTTCTCCCTTCCTTCTGAGGGGCACCGGAATGACCGCGGCGGAGGGGATGATCGCGCCCGAACACCCGGCAGGTATCCTTGTGCTGATCCGGGACAATCTTCTCTCCGGCCGGATGGCGTCGCTCTGGGACGACGGATTTTCGGAATTCCTGCCGGAGTATGTGTCGGAAGCCGACCTTCCGGTGATTGCCGCCGCCGCGCGGATGCTGAAAGAGCAGTTCGGGCCGTGAAGCTCGCAAAGGCCGTTCTTTTCGGAGGACGGTCTTTTCTGCGCCGTTTTCAGTTTTTTCCTCCCGCTTTTCCCGATCCCCTTTTCATCCGCCCGCGGCTGTGGTATAATGGGACCGGACCATCCCGAGAAAGGCGGAGAGCCCCCGGTATGCCGGACCCATCGAGACGCCGACCCCGCAGAGCGAGCCGTACCCCGAGGCATATCCGAAACCGAGCGATTCGGAAAGGAGCAGACACATGAGCGAACCGAAAGAGAGAGGCTTTGTCCTCGAAGCCGGAGGTGGCTATTTCCATTACCGCGGGGCGGACGTCATGGCCTTCGACGATATCTATCCCGAGGGGCATCAGGCGGGAGTGAGCCTGATCCTGCACGGGAAGCGCGCTGCGACGAACGGGGATCTGAGATTCGAACCCACCCCCGGCCAGTGGCAGCCCGTCCCGAAGCAGATCGAACGGATCGCGGATCCCGCTTCCGACACCGTCCGCGTCCGGCTGGAATATCCCGACAGGGGGCGGCACCTCCGCGGCTTCAATCCGATGATCTATCCCGATTTCGAATTCGGATATGAAGTCACCGTCCGGGGCGAGGGGGAGTCCGTAACCGTGAGCGTCGATCTCGACCGCCCGGTGCCCGAAGAATTCCTCGGCAAGCTCCGCTTCAATCTGGAACTGTTCCCGGGGGAGCTCTTCGGGAAGCCGTGGATCATGGACAAAAAAAGCGGCATCTTCCCCCGCCAGCCGAACGGACCGGTCCGGGAAGAGAAATCGAATCTCGCCCATACGCTTCCCCCGGTCGAACATGAGGGACCGAAGACCGATCCCGTCTCCCTCTCCGGCGGCGGGAAGGGATACAGCCCCATCGCGGCCGACGATCTGATCGCCGAGCCCTACGCCGCGGGACGCCGCTTCACCTGCCGCCCGGACGATCCGCTCCGCCGCTTCACGGTCGAGAGTGAGGGGGCGGATCTCGAGCTCTTCGACGGGCGGATGAACCACAACAACGGATGGTTCGTCCTCTCCTCGGCCATCCCCGGGGGAAAGACCGCCGGCGCGCTGTTCTGGCGGATCACCCCGGACACCTCCGCCGACTGGATGTATGCCCCCGTGATCCAGCTTTCTCAGGTGGGCTATCACCCCGCCGAGCCGAAGACCGCCGTCGTGGAGCTGGATCCCCGGGACGGATCGGAGGAGAACGCGCGGATATACCGGATCACGGAGCGGGGAGAAGCGCTCGAAAAAGAACTGGCGGGGAAGGACTGGGGCCGCTTCCTGCGATACCGGTACCGGATCTTCGATTTTACCGATGTTTCGGCGGAAGGACTCTACCGCGTGCGGTACGGCGGATCCGAAAGTTCCGTCTTCCGCATCGCCCGGGACGTGTACGACCGCGGGGTCTGGCAGCCGGTGCTCGAATACTTCCTGCCGGTCCAGATGTGCCACATGCGGGTCAACGAGAAATACCGGGTCTGGCATGACCGGTGCCACACCGACGACGCGAAGATGGCTCCCCTCAACTGCAACCACATCGACGGCTACGCCCAGGGCCCCTCCACCCTGACGAAGTACGCGCCGGGGGAGCATGTTCCGGGACTGGACGCGGGCGGATGGCACGACGCGGGGGACTACGATCTGCGCGTCGAATCCCAGGCGGGGGAGGCCTACATCCTCGCCCTGACCTACGAGGCCTTCGGCGTGGACTGGGACGCCACGACGGTGGATCAGAAGACGAAGACCGTGGAGATCCACCAGCCCGACGGGAAGAACGACATTCTGCAGCAGGTCGAGCACGGGATGCTCTCGGTGGCCGGCGGATACAAATCCCTCGGAAGGCTCTACCGGGGTATTATCTGCGCGGATCTGAGGCAGTATGTGCTTCTCGGCGACGCCGCGGCCATGACCGACGGGATCCCCGGGAATGAGGACGACCGCTGGGTCTTCACGGAGGACAATCCGCCCCGCGAACTGACGACCGCCGCACAGATGGCCGCCTGCGCCCGGGTGCTGCGGGACTTCAACCCGGATCTCGCCGCGGACTGCCTCGACGACGCCCGGGAACTCTGGCGGATCACGCCCTGGGAGGGAAGAGCGGAGGGCGCGAAGATCCACGCCGCCGCGGAACTGCTCCTGACGACGGGGGAGGAGGAATACCGCGATTTTCTCCTCACCGAGCGGGAATTCGTGACGAAAAACATCCGCTCCCTCGGCTGGATCGTCTGCCGGGTCCTCGATGCCATGCGGGACGACGGATTTGCCTTCGCGGTCCGGGAAGCCCTGATCCCCGAAGCGGACCGGTACGCAGAGGAGAGCGCGGAGACGCCCTACGGGATCCCCTACCGTCCGCATATCTGGGGCGCGGGGTGGGATATTCAGTCCCTCGGGTTCCGGTATTATTTCCTCTGCCGCGCCTTCCCGGAGATCTTCCCGAAGGATCTCGTCTTCAACGCCCTGCACTTCATTCTCGGCTGTCACCCCGGATCGAATACGGCGTCCTTCGCGTCGGGCGTCGGGGCGAAATCGGCGACGGTGGCATACGGAGCGAACCGGGCGGACTGGTCGTTCATCCCGGGAGGCGTGGTGTCCGGGACCGCTCTGATCCGGCCGGATTTCCCGGAACTCTTGGAATTCCCCTTCCTCTGGCAGCAGATGGAATACGTGATGGGAGGCGGCTCCTCGCATTATATGTTCCTCGTCCTCGCCGCCCGTCGGCTTCTCGGGGAATGACGCCCTGGAAAAGGGATCGGATCCTGCGTGTTGACAGCGGCGCGGGGCCTGTGGTATAATGTCCGGGAAAAAACGGCGTCCGCATCGTCCGGCTCCATGCCGTCAGTTTCCCTCGGGTCCGCCCTTCCGATGGACAGCAGGAACAGATCGGCATGAAACGAAAAAAACTTCATAAAACGACAGTAAAATTTATGAAACATCATTGACAAAGCCCTCGAAATACAGTATAATGCAGTTTGAAACACCGAATACCTCAAAAAAACGTCATGAAACTGCATGAACCTGTACAGGAGGACAAAATGATGGAAGATACCATGTTCAAGGAAGAACGTCAGAACGCCATTTTGAAAATCGTGGAGACGGAGGGGCGGATCACCACCTCTCTCATCCAGCGGAAATTCGGCGTGGGATACGGCACCGCCCGGAACGACCTCGATGAAATGGCCGGGAAAGGACTTGTCCGCCGCACCCATGCCGGTGCCGTTCCAGCCGGAGTTCCGTCCGTGGGCTATTCCCCGGATATCCACCCGCTCACCTCCCGCGAACGCTGCGCCGAGATCCGCGAGAATTACCGGAAAATCGCCGGGAAGGCTGCCGGGATGATCGGGGAGGAAGAAGTCGTTTTCGTCACCTCCGCCAGCATGGGGTGGCTGCTCGCGCGGGAGATCCCCGAATCTCTGCGGTGCACGGTTGTCACGAATTCTTCCGCCGTCGCCGAAGAACTCAGAACCAAGAAGAACATCCGGGTCTTCGTCACAGGCGGTGAAATGGAGGAGAACGGCAATTTCTACGACGATTTCACCCTCTCGGCCCTGAAACGGCTCCGCTTTGACAAGGCTTTCCTCACCTCCGCCGCGCTGTCCGCTGGATTCGGCATGTCGGTGCAGAACGGAAGAAACGTCACGCTCACCCGTCTCGTGATCGCGCAGGCGAGGGAAGTCGTCGCCCTCTACCCGGCGGAAAAGATCGGCGTCGAATCTGTCGAGCAGATCTGCCCTGCGGAGGAAATCTCCACCCTCGTTACGGAAGCCGAAGCCCCCGCCGCCGAACTCGAAGCCCTCGGAGAACGCGGGATCCGGGTGCTCACCGTCTGAAATCCGTACCCCTATCCCCGACAAGAAAGGCAGTACCATGCAAGAATCCTCTCCCCGGTTCCGCGCCGCGGTGTTCGACCTCGACGGAACGCTCTGCTACACCTACCCGGATCTCAAAGCCAGCCTCAACGCCATGCTGAAAAATCACGGATGGCCCGAACGCACGGACGCCGAGCTCTACCGTCACGTCAACGACGGCGTGCGGGAATGGGTCCGGGGAGGACTGCCCGAGGAGGTATCCCGGGACGAGGATCTTCTCGACCGCTGCCTCGCCGACTACACCGACATCTACGCCCTGCATTACTGCGACCATACTACGGTCTACGAAGGCCTCGAACCCGTGATCCGGCGGATGAAGGAGAGCGGAATGAAGCTGGCGGTCCATACCAACAAGGAGCACGAGCACGCCGTCGGGATGGTGGAAAAACTCCTGCCGGGGCTCTTCGATTTCATCCTCGGGGACGGTCACTGCCCGCCGAAGCCGGATCCCGCCGGAACCTGCGCCATCGCGGACCGGTTCGGAGTGCCGCTTTCGGAATTCGTCTTCATCGGCGATTCCCACGTCGACATGCAGACGGCGAAGAACGCGGGGATCTGCGCCCTCGGGGTCTCCTGGGGTTACCGTCCCGCCTCCGTGCTCTGGGAAAACGGCGCGGACGAGGTCGTCTCCACCCCGGAAGAGCTGGAACGGGCAGTCTTCCGGGCGGAATAGAAAAGGGAAGCTCAGTTCCCCGATCCTTCCCGTTCCCGTTTGATCCGCTCCCGCTCCGCCCGGCTGAACCGGCATCCGCAGTAATCCTGACGGTAAAGCCCGTATTCCGCCGAAAGCTCGATGGAACGCTTGTAGCCGTCCTTCTTCTTGAAATCCGAGCAGAGCCACGGGACCCCGAACTCCTCTCCCAGCGCGAGCCCGATCTCGTTCAGCCAGACCGCGTTCTTATGGGGGGAGATCGACAGGGTCGTCGTGAAGGCGTCGAATCCCCCGGAGAGGGCCGCTTCCGCCGTCTTTCTCAGCCGGAGTTCATAGCATCTCCGGCAACGTTCGCCCCCCTCGGGAAGCGCTTCGAGCCCCTTCGCCATCTCTTCGAACGGCGCGGGATTATAGTCGGGCGCGTCTACTGCGACTTCTCTGTAACCCGCCTCCCCGACAAACCGCCGGAGTTCCGACAGCCGGAACTGATATTCCTTTTCCGGCGCGATGTTCGGATTGTAAAAGTATACCGTGATCTCGTAGATCCCGTCCAGCACCTCGAGACAGCGGGACGAGCAGGGAGCGCAGCAGGCGTGGAGCAGGAGCCGTGGTTTCCTCCCGGACGCCAGAGCCCTTGCCGCCTCTTCCTCGAACAGTTTCGCGTAATTCACCATACCGCCGTCCCCCTTTTCTTCTCTGTGCCGTCATTATACCACGGAGCGGCGGCGTTTTCAAGTCTGAAAAGAACCGAGGCCTCTCCAAATGAGCGCGAAAACGGAATTCTTCGCACCGGATTACCTCCCCCGATTCAGGTGCAAAATGGGCGCATGCCGGTCCGCCTGCTGCGTCGGATGGCCGGTGTCCGTGTCCATGAAAAATTATTTCACCCTCCTCGGCCTCCCCTGCCGGAAGGAACTGCGGGACCGGCTCGACGTCGCTCTCCGGCTGGCGGATCATCCCACGGAGGAGGAATACGCCCGTTTCACCCCCAACTGGCTCGGGGACTGCCCCATGCGGATGGAGGACGGACGGTGCTCCATTCAGGCCGAACTGGGGGAAGACGCGCTCTCCGACGTCTGCCGCCTCTATCCCCGGGGCGTGCGGATCTGGGAGGGACGGTATGAGTGCTCCGCGTCGAACAGCTGCGAAAGGACTCTCGAGCTGCTGTGGGATGAAAAAGAGCCCATGCGGTTCGGCACCTGCGCGCTGGCTGTCGTCCCGCCCCCGTCCCCCAGTTCCCCGCGTTCACTGGAAGGAATGACCCCCGACGAAGAATTCCGCTTCTCCCTGATCCGCCTGATGCAGGATCGGAGCCAAAAGGTGGAGGAACGGATCCTTTCCCTCCGCGCCCCACTCGGGCTGCCCGGAGAGCCGCACGAAGAACCCGCTTCCGCCGTCGGGATGCTCCGCTATTACGCCGACCGGAGTGACAGCATCCGGGAAAAGGGAACGGCAATCGCCGCCCGGTACGGGGAGGATTCCGGGAAATGGGAGGAGGACGCCGCGGATTTCGAGCACCGGATCCCCGCATGGGAGCGGTTTGCCGAGCAGGTCCTCGTCAACCACATGTTTTTCACTCAGTTCCCCTATCTCGGCGTCTCCCGGCGGGAAACCTGGGCGTCCCTCGCTGCGGCCTATGCCCTGAAGCGGATTTATTTGGTCGGGGGATTCGCTCTCATGCGTCGGGACGGCGGGGATCCCGGGCAGGGGGAGCTCGTCGATCTCACGGCGGAGGTCTTCCGGCTGATCGGGCACACGCCCTTTGAGAAGAGCGTCTCCGCGTCCCTCGGCGGGCGGTACGGGATCCTTCCGCTCACGCTCTAAGGGCGGGGCTCCTATAAAACAAAACCGCGCTTTTTCCGCGTTCCTTTCCGGAGAAGAGGGGGACGCGGCGCTTTTTTATCATTTCCGACACAGAATCCCTGCGGATAATTCACGGCTTGCAGCAAATTGACACTTGCAATTTCGCCGGTACTCATGTATAATAAAAAAGAATATCCGAACGAAAGGAAAGTGCCGCCATGCTGTCCGCTTTGAAGAATTTCGGCGTGACCTTTCTGATTTCAGCGCTGCTGTTCGGGGTGATCGCGTATTTCGCCACCCTGTTCGTATCGAATACGGTCAACAGCATTCTGGACGACGAGAAGAACGAACTGGACGAAATCATATCCGCCGAGGGAGGGCCGAACGAAGAAACGACGCCCGCCGAAGTCCCCGACGCGCCTCCTGCCGAGGATCTGCCGGAAGGGAAGAGCTTCAATCTCCTCCTCGTGACGACGGACTACCGTCCCGATCTCTATGACAATTACCGCCCTTCCGCCGAGACCGTCGCGGAAAGGACGAAGGATATGACGGACGCCATCCCCGCCATCGGCCTGCTCTCGGCTAAGTTCCGGGACATCAACGCCACCTCCATCGTGCTGGTGCGCGCCGACCGGGAGAAACAGCAGTACGTCTACACCTATTTTACCCCCGAAATGCAGGTCTACACCCCGGCCGGATTCCGCACCCTCTCCGAGATCTACCGGTATTACGGGACCGCCAGCCTCGCGGAGTACGTCAACGCCATGACCGGGTTGAAGATCCACTACACCGCGGTGATCGACGGCTGTCACTTCGACGATCTGACCGAGATCCTCGGCAATGTGACCGTGACCCTGCCCCGGGACGTCTATTCCGACGGCAAGGAATACACGATGAACTACGACACGCCGGTGGAGCGGATCGGGGACGACGGCTATCCCTGGACGGAGCACGTCCCGAACCAGTGGATCTTCGGAGCGGGGGAAAGCGAGCTGGACGCCGAAAAGCTCTATATCCTGAGCACCGTCACCGAGCACACGGAAGCGGACCGGGACGCCAAGCAGAAATACGTCCTCGATATCGTCCGTGCGTACATCGCCAAACTGGTCGAGGCGGGGGACGAGGAGGCGGCGACCCTCTTCGTGCTGCTCTCCACCGAACGGGAGAACTGGAAGAACGTCGAAGGCTACGAGCCTCCCGAGACGGAAGCGCCCGCGGAATCGCCCGAAGACGGAGAGGAACCGGAGGGCGGAGAAGAGAAGACCCCCGAAGAAGAGCCTCCTGCCGAAGAACAGCCCGTCGAGATCGACCCGGACCTGCCCTTCGATCCCACGCCCGTCGGAGACGTCTCAACGTGGAAGCCCGCGGAGGGAGAGAATGAGAAGGAGACCGAGGCCGACACGACGCCCCTCTGGATCTCCCCCCTCGCGGAACCCGCAGGAGCCATCCTCGAAACCGACTGCAATACGGAGAATTTCAGGGAATCCTATCCCATGCTGACGGCAGTCACCCGGTTCGACAGCGTCAACATCACCTATCCCTGCACCTATACCCCCGCGTCCGCGGATTCCGGCGAGACCTATCACGTGCGGCTGAAAGACGGCCTCGACCTCTTCCTCCCCTACCGGACAGCCGCCGCCGTCAATCCGTAAACGCGCCCCAACCCGTCCATCATCCATTCTACACGAAGGAAGGTATATCCGATATGCGTATGTCCAACGAAGCGAAGACCATGGATAAGATCGTCGCCCTGTGCAAGAACAGAGGCTTTGTGTACGCCGGCTCCGAGATCTACGGCGGCCTGTCCAATTCCTGGGACTACGGCCCCCTCGGCGTGGAATTCAAGAACAACGTCAAAAAGGCCTGGTGGAAGAAATTCGTCACCGAATGCCCCTACAACGTCGGTCTCGATTCCGCGATCATCATGAACCCGCAGACCTGGGTGGCGTCCGGTCACCTCGGCGGATTCTCCGATCCCCTCATGGACTGCCGCGCCTGCAAAGCCCGTCACCGCGCGGACAAGCTGATCGAGGACTACGCGTTCAAAAACAATCTGGATATCAATCCCGCGGGATGGACCGACGAGGAGATGAGCGCGTATATCAAAGACAACCACATCGCCCGCCCGGACTGCGGCGCGGAGGACTTCACCCCCATCCGCAAGTTCAATCTGATGTTCAAGACCTTCATCGGCGTGACCGAGGACTCCTCGAACACCGTGTATCTGCGTCCCGAGACGGCGCAGGGCATTTTCGTCAACTTCAAGAACGTCGCCCGCACCTCCCGGAAGAAGATGCCCTTCGGGATCGGTCAGATCGGCAAGTCCTTCCGCAACGAGATCACCCCCGGCAACTTTGTGTTCCGCACCCGCGAATTCGAGCAGATGGAACTGGAATTTTTCTGCAAGCCCGGCACCGACCTCGAATGGTTCAACTACTGGCGGACCTACTGCGCGAACTTCCTCTACTCCCTCGGCATGACAAAGGAAAATCTCCGTCTCCGCGACCACGATCCCGAGGAACTCTGCTTCTACTCCAAGGGCACGACCGACATCGAATTCCTCTTCCCCTTCGGATGGGGCGAGCTCTGGGGCATCGCGGACCGCACGGACTACGACCTGACCCAGCATCAGAACACCTCCGGCGAGTCGATGGAATATTTCGACGCGGAATCCGGCGAGAAATACATCCCCTATGTCGTGGAACCCTCCCTCGGAGCGGACCGCGTCGCCCTTGCCTTCCTCTGCGACGCCTACGACGAGGAGATCGTCGATCCCGAAAAGAACGACGTGCGCGTGGTCCTGCACCTGCATCCGGCTCTCGCTCCCGTCAAGGCTGCAGTCCTGCCCCTCTCGAAGAAGCTGAGCGACAAGGCGGGCGAGCTCTTCACGGAGCTTTCGAAGAAATACAACGTCGAATTCGACGACGCGGGCTCCATCGGCAAGCGGTACCGCCGTCAGGACGAGATCGGCACGCCCTTCTGCATCTGCTACGACTTCGATTCCGTGGAGGACAACTGCGTCACCGTCCGCGACCGCGACACGATGGAACAGGTCCGTATGCCCATCTCCGAAGTCGCCGCCTATATCGACGAAAAGCTGGAATTCTGATATAAAACCGTCCGTCCCGTTCAAACCAAATCTGATTCGGAGGATTTCATCATGACCATCACGCTGACCAACGGAAAGGCTTCCGCCGTCGTCCGGACCTACGGGGGGGAACTGATCTCCTACCTCCGCGACGGCATCGAATATGTCTGGCAGGGCAATCCCGAGCACTGGAACGGACAGGCTCCCATCCTGTTCCCGGTCTGCTGCTCCGCGAAGGACGGCAAGATCGCCTTCGACGGCACGGAATATCCCATGCCCAAGCACGGTATCGCCAGAAAGCGCGAATTCGAGCCCGTCTACATCGGCAAGACCAAGGTCGTGCTCGAACAGCGCGAGACCGAAGAGACCCTCAAGATGTTCCCCTTCTGCTATTCCCTGAAAGCGGAATACGAACTGACCGAGGAGGGCTTCTCGGCGAAATTCACCGTGAAGAATCTCGACCGGAACGAAATGACCTTCTGCATCGGCGGCCATCCGGGATTCAACTGCCCCTTGACCCCCGAAGACGGCGGATTCGAGGACCACAGCCTGTATTTCGAGAACGCGGAGGGCTGCACGGCGTCGATCACGAAGGACGGCTACATGAACGCCGAAGTGCCGAAGCTCGACATCCTGAAGGGCACAAACGAACTGCCCCTGGTTTGGTCCGACTACGACAACGACGCGATCATCCTCGAGGATCTTCCCGTCAAGTCCGTGAAACTGGTCTCCCGGGTGAGCGGGAACGGATTCCGCTTCGATTTCGAAGGCTTTGACGCTCTCGGGCTCTGGACCCCCGATCACAAGCACTCCCCGTTCATCTGCCTCGAGCCCTGGAACGGACTGCCCGCCGACGTGGCCGAGACCACCGACGCGAAGAGCAAGAAATACCACAAGTCCATCCAGCCGGACGAGGAGTATTCGGTGGGATACGCCGTCTCCGTGATCCGCTGAACGATGGATCTCTGCAGCCTGACGACCGTCCGCTCCCTCCTCGACAAGTACGGCCTCGCACCCCGGAAGGGATTCGGACAGAATTTCCTCATCAATGCCTCCGTTCCCGAGCGGATCGCGGCCTGTTCCCGCGGATATGCGCCGAAGGACCGTCCGGCCGGGGTGCTCGAGATCGGCCCGGGAGTCGGCGCGCTGACCCAGTTCCTTGCCCGGGAGTACGACAGGGTGGTCTCGGTGGAGATCGACCGGGGGCTGATCCCTCTGCTCGGCGAAGCGCTCGGGGAATACGAAAACGTGGAGGTCGTCGAAGCCGATTTCATGGAGCTGGACCTCCCCGCCTTTCTCGAAGAGCGGTTCGGGGATCTGACTGCCTCCGGCGGGACGGTGAGCGTATGCGCGAATCTGCCCTACTACATCACGACCCCCGTCATCATGAAGCTGGTGGAGAGTTTCCCGCCGGACCGTCCCCTTCCGTTCTCCTCCCTCACCGTCATGGTGCAGACGGAGGTCGCGCGGAGACTGGCGGCAAGCGCGGGATCGGCGGATTACGGTTCGATCTCCGCGTCACTCGCCCTCCGGTGCCGGGTGGAAAAGCTCTTCGAAGTGGGACCGGGGAATTTCCTGCCCGCGCCGAAGGTCTCCTCCTCGGTGGTGGGGATCGTGCCCCACGGAGGGATCCGGGAGGTTTACCCCGACGCTCCCGAAGATCTTGCCCGGTTCTCCGTCCAGGTCGGCGGACTGATCGAAGCGGCATTCGGGCAGAGGCGGAAGACCCTCGTCAACGCGCTGAGTGCGAAATACCCGAAGGAAAAGACCGCGGCTGCCCTCGAATCCTGCGGCATGAGGACGGATATCCGCGGTGAAAGGCTTTCCGCGGCGGATTTCTGCCGGCTTGCGGCGGAGCTCGCGGACTGACGGGCCCCGCGCGGAGAAACCGAAGTCCCTGGACAAACACAGCAGACAAAACAGCATCCCCCTTGCCCGGAAGGGTTCGGGGGATTTTTCAAAAGAAGGAGAGAACGGAATGAAGCATCGGAACGAAGACGCCGTCCCGGAGACCTGCCCCGCGTTCGGACGCTGCGGCGCGTGCCAGACATTGAACATGGACTACGAGGAGGAGCTTTCCCTGAAAATGCGGAAGCTCATCTCCCTGCTCAAACCGTTCGGGAGGGTGGAGGAGATCCTGCCGTCCCCCTGCGAGGAGGGAAGCCGTCCGACGGGGTACCGCAACAAGACGCAGGTCCTGTTCGCGTACAACGGCGGACGGGTGAACATGGGGCTGTACCGTTCCTCCGACGGGGGTCTGACCCGGGTGGACCGCTGTCCGATGGAGTCGCCGGAGCTCTTTTCGGTGGTCCGCACGGTGCGGAAACTGATCGACCCGTTCGGGCTCAGAGTGTGGGACGGACGGAGGGGGGATCTGCGCCACGTCATGGTGCGCCGGGGATTCAGGACGGGCGAGATCCTCTGCGCGATCGTGACCCGGGACGGCCTGTTCCCCCGGGCGGAGGAATTCGTGAAGGAACTGACCCGGAGACACCCCTCGCTGGTCTCCGTCTCGGTGATCGGGAACGATTCGGACACTCCTCTCTTCATGAACGGGGACGAGACGGTCCTCTATGGGGAAGGATACCTCACGGACGAGCTCTGCGGATGCCGCTTCATGGTCCCCGCGAAGGCGTTCTATCAGATCAACCCCGCGGCGACCGAGATCCTCTACCGGAAGGCGGCGGAGTTCGCGGAGGTCAAAGAATCTTCGCGCATCCTTGACGCCTACTGCGGCATCGGGACGGTGGGGATCACGGCGGCGAAGGGGGGATGCGCCTCCCTCGACGGATTCGACGTCAGCGCGGACGCCGTCCGGTTCGCCGCGAAGAACGTGGAGCAGAACGGGATCAAAAACGCGCGCTTCACGGAACGGAGGGACGGATCGTTTCCCGCATCGGAAGCCGACGGCCGGTACGACGTCATTTTCGCCGATCCCCCGCGGGCCGGCTGCGACAGACGCTTCCTCTCCGCCGTCATGAAAGCCTCCCCGGATAAGCTGGTCTATATCTCCTGCAATCCCGAAACCCTGGCCAGGGACCTTGCGGTCCTGCGGCAGAACTTCCGCGTCACCGCCATCCAGCCGGTGGATCTGTTCCCGGGGACATATCATGTCGAGACGATATGTTTATTGTCCAAACTGAAACAGTAAACCTCATATCGAAGTGTGGCTGAACATGAGCGGGCTGGATCTGACGAAATACGAGAAAAGACGGCATATCCGGAGATCAAGGGTTATGTGACGGAGCACACCGGGCTCAAGGTCAGCGCATGGGACGGCGTCTGTCTGTATGCTGATCGACCGCGAAACGAATCCGCCGTTCTTATCGGCGCGCTGACAGATTCAGGGGGTGAATGATGATGAAAAAGATATTCACATTTGTGCTGACGCTGGCCGTATGCGCGGTGCTTCTCGTTCCGGTCTCAGCCGCCGGAGAAGAGATATGCGAAGGGCTTCCCCTTTTTGCCGGGGCAACGAACGACGCGATCGTCGTGAGCGACATCGCCAATGAGCCCGACGCGCATCTCGTTCGTCCCGCCGTCTACAAGATCATGGGAAACAATTACTTCAAGCTGCGGGACGTGGCCATGATGCTGAACGGCAGTGAAAAACAGTTTGCCGTGGACTACGACGACGTGACGAAGAGCATTTCGATCACCACCGGCAAGTCCTATGAGGCAATCGGCGGGGAACTGACCGGCGCGGCTGCGGAGACAGCCTCCGCAAGTCCGACCAACAACGGGATCTTCATCGACGGGGAGTCCGTGACGCTGACGGTTTTCAAGATCGGCGGCGCGAACTACTTCAAGCTCCGGGATCTCGGAAAAGCGCTGGATTTCCATGTCGGATACGACGATGAGACGAAAACCGTTTCCATCTCCGGCGCAAAAGGATACTAAACCGCCGAAAACATCGGAACTTCCGGGGAAACTCCGGTCCTGAAAGAGCCTCCCGCACTGACTGTGGCATGCGGCGGGAACAAAAATATCGAAGCCTTGAAAGGAACATACTCCTGGAGATATCCGAACGGGGACGGCACGGAGACAGGCATCAATGCGGACTGCATGCACCCGCTGGAAGCCCCAAAATACATGCCGTCCTGTTCGAACCCGGATTCATCGAAAGCGGAACTGCTCTGGACGACTGCCCCTGACGAGATTACGGTTCGCTGTTGGAGTGGGGAATGCTGGGGGAAACCCGATTCCCGGAGCGAAGATATTCCTGTGGATGTTTTCGAAACGGAAACGCAGGACGGCAGTAACAGCAGAGGATTTATGATCGAGCTGAAAGGCGGAAACTATATCTACGAGGTCATCACCGAGTGGAACAGTTCCGAGGAATACGGCGGCAAAGCCTGTTACAGTTTCTATACGGAAGCGAACGGCACAGACACAAATAATTGATTCGTCAACTCTGTTGGCGATGCAGAATTTGAACGATTGCAAGCGGGCGGAACCCACGACGGGAACGGCTTTGCCTCATTCCGGGAACAACAGCGTATCCTTCCGGAAGCGCTCGTCTTCGGAGAGGGAGTCATTGTATGCGAGCATCGCGGTGGGATGTTTCCCGATCCTTCCGAAAGATGCTCCCCGATACTGGCGGATCGTGTTTCCCCGGAAATCCGGAAGCCATGCTTCGTCCGACACGCCGATATGCAGGATCATGTACCGGGACAGATCCATGATATTGTTCTCGATGAGAAAGGGACCTGTGCGGCGGTTGAAATGATCCCAGGCCTTGATATGGGCCGGGGTCTGACGGTCGGGCCGCTGGATGCCCCAGCCGTATCCTGCCTGCCGCATGATGCACCCGGATATCAGGATATCGCGCATCTGACGGTCTGCCGCGGGCGTGTCCGGCGCTCCGAGAAAGTACTCTATGGAATAGGAGCACTTTTCGATGAGGTTGCCGGAGAACCGTATCCCGTCCATGAGGATATCCTGCTGTCCGCCAGAGGAAAACTGAAAGGTGATCCCGGCGTCATAGCACTGATACACGTGACAGTTTTCGACCGTGTAGTTCCTGCAGCCTCCGTAGATCTCCACGCCGTTGCCGAACCGTACCGGACGCCCGTCTTTGACGTATTGCAGGCTTCCGCCGATCCAGCCGAAGACGGAGTTCTTCACGCAGAGACCGTTTACCGTACCGGCTCCGATCCCGTGCGCGCCGCAGTACAGGACGGAGAGGTTGTCGATCGTGACATTGTCGCAGGAGACGGAAATGCCGTGCCTGCGCGGTAGAAATTCGATCTCGTGAAATCGCTCTGCCGGATTTCCGTGTTCGGAACGGAGATAGATCGTCCCCCGGTCTTCGCTGTGAACGGCGCCGGGTTCGAGATCATGCCAGAAGGAAAGATCCCCCGTCAGGTCGAAATACCCGCGGAAGGGCTCTTTCGTGACGTTTTCGACGGGAACTGGGCCCTCGTAATTCAAAACGTATTTCTGGGCAGCGCAGGTCCCTCCGTCAAAAACGATTCCGCCGCAGTCGTCCGGGATCCTTTCGCTGAAACGCCAGACGTCGGGACAGACTTCCGTCCACGTCCCCGATTTCGCTCCATCGAAGGGGGAACCATAGAGACAGGGTTTCTTCCCGATCCCGTAAGCCCCGTAGGTCACCCCCGGCTGTGCTTCGATGCTCCCGCGCCAGATATCTCCGCGCCTGAAAAGTACGGTCGAGCCGGGTTTGAAGCGATGCGTCTTCAGGGCGTCCAGCGATTTCCAGGGCGTCCGGAGAGAACGTCCGTCCCCGGAATCGTCTCCGTCGGCGGAAAGATAGAAAACTTCCCCCGCCGGCTGGGTATTTTCTGCGGATTCGATTTTGTACCGCAGGTCTTCCGCTTTCTGTTCGATGTCCAACGTGACAGCTGACATGGTTTGTGCCTCCCGATCTTTCAATCGTTTCCCGGAACGGACAGGGAATCAATCTTTTTTGCAAGCGAGACATTGTTTTCCAGTTCCCGAAATCCGTTTTTCAAATAAAACGCATGAGCCGGCACATCCCTGTCCGTCAGGAGGAAAATGTGCCGGATTCCTTTTTCTGCCAGATATGCTTCGATCTCTTTCAGGAAACTGCTGCCGATCCCCTGATGCTGATACGGTCCGGCGATACAGAACTCGTCGATGCAGTATTCCGTGCCTTCATACCAGTGTTTGATGCGTCCCATCGACAGGCCGACAAGACGATCCCCGTCCAGATATCCGAGCGTGAGGGAATTGCTCTGCCCGATCAGATCGTCGATATAGGCGCCGAGCTGTTCCGGATCGCTCCAGTCGTCGTTCCAGGGATCTTCTGTGAACACGTCTCTGAACAGGGCTGTTACGGGTTCTTTATCCTGAGTTGATAGCAGTCTGAATTCCATGATATGCTTTCCCTGCGTTTCCAATCTGTACGGAATGTGTTACCGTGCCGGCAGAGTCATGGGAGGGCCGTCATGCCCAAGCAGTTCTTCCGCCGTGACGAGAACGGAGGTCCTTCGCCCACTGTGGGTCGAGTCGAAGGAGAGCAGATGCCCGGATGGACTCCAGCGCGCGTGCAGATCGCATCGGATGTCCACGATGGGCGGGATCACCGTGTCCACCCGCACCGGTTCCGTCATGACACCCCGCTCTGTGTCGATCAGCCAGAGACTGCGCGTCGCGCCGCGGGATCCGCCGGGATAGCTGTCTCCGACGATCAGACGGCGGTCCGGGGAGTAGAGGCAGTGAATGTCCCAGTTCGGATTCGGATCCGGGAGCAGGACGGCCTCTCCGGTTTCGCTGTCGATGAGGACGAGGGAAAAGCCGTCGTCTTCCGTGCGGAGCGAGGACACGATCAGGATCTCCCGGTCGTTTTTCCAGTGATAATGGGAGTTCAGACAGTAATCGGTGAGCTTTTTCATTTTCCCGTCCGTGTCGGATACGATGAGCTGGGTCTTCCACCCCCGCTGTCCGGGTTCGGGGAAGTTCCGGAGCAGGAACAGAAACCGGTCGCCCGCCGGATTGAACGTGATGTGGTTGACCAGCAGCTTCCCGTCGGAAAAGGGCGGCTGGGGGAATTCCCGCCGGATCCTGTCGTAATCCGCGATGAGGCGCGTGTTCCCGGTCCGGGTGTCCGTCAGAAAAATGCCGTCGTCTTCCGGCGCGCGGACGTCCTTCCGGGGATCGGGAACGCCGGCGTATCCGTATCCGGGCCGGAAGTCGAAGATCCGGCTGAAATTCACCGAGAGAAGAAGGGTCCCGTCTTTCGATACGTCGGCCGCGGGGCAGGGAAGCCTCCGTTTCGCGCCGGTCTTCGGTTCGAGGATCTCGGCGGCAAATCCGGAGGGAGTCCCCCGGTCGCGGACGTTGTAGAGGATATGCCCGTCGTCCCCGAAATATCGCAGCATCGCGCCCTGCTGGAAATTCCACGCCGTCGTTTCGGCATATTTCAGAAAGCGGCCGGTTTCGAGATCGACCGCTCCGAGCTCCGCCGTGTCGTCCGCCGCGGGAAGACGGTCCATGAAGCGGACCCGGTGCACGAGATGGAACCGTTCGGAGGAATCGAAGGGCTGCAGGTCGTAATAGCCGAAAAAGTAATGGAATCCGTCATCGGGCGTGAAGACATACATGGCGGCGCCTCCGTCAAGCGTGCGGTATTTCCGGTCGGCAGGATGCAGGATATCCCGCCGTCCCCTGCCGTATTATACCATACCGTGCCGGAGCGTGTCAACACCCGCGGAGCACCGCTTGCCGGTACGGACTGCCGCGATCCGGCGTCTTCACGGATGTTCCCGCGGGCGAATGGATACGCCGACGGCGTCGAATGGGCGGCCTCCCACGGCATCGTCCTCGGCTGCGGCAACGGCAAATCCGGACCGAAGGACAGCGTGACCCGCGAACAGCTTGCCGCGATTCTCTTCCGGTTTCATTTTTCTCTTGACCGACGGGGGCCGGTGATGTATAATGGAGACGGATATTATCTCCACACCATGAAAGGACCGCGCCATGAATACATTTCGAAATCCGATCTCTCCTTTCAGCGCTCCCGATCCATTCATGACTTATGTTCCTGAAACCGGGTATTACTACGCTCTGTTTACGCGCGGAAGCGTTCTGGAACTGTTCCGCAGCCGCCATGCCGCCGCTATTTGCACAGGTGAATCAAAGGTGATCTATACGCCTGACGGACCCCGTGACGGCATTTGGGGCGATATATGGGCGCCGGAAATGCACCGCGGAAATAACGGCAAATGGTACATCTACACAAGCGGCCGCGCGCAGGAACAGCCCGGCGAGAAACGGCTTTTCATCATGGAAGCCCTTTCCGACGACCCTTTCAGAGACTGGCGCTTCAAATGCAAACCCACTCCGGACGTTTTCTCCATTGATCCCACCGTCTATACAGCCCCGAACGGTCAGCAGTTCATCTGCTGTTCCCGCGTGGATCACGGACAGGTATTGGACGTATGCGCTCTCGATAACCCATGGACCTTCGGGAGCCGTCGTTCCATGATCGCCCGGGCGGAATACGGTTGGGAACTGGTTCCGCCCTATGTCGGGAATGCCGCCATCAATGAAGGCGCGTTCTTTGTCGAAAACGGATCGCGTCTTTTCATCATCTATTCCGGAAACGGCTGCTGGTCCGATCATTATTGTCTGGGGGTTCTTGAATTCACAGGCAGCGACCGCGGAGATCCGGATCAGATGACGAACCCCAAAAACTGGTTCAAACACGATACTCCCCTGTTCGTCATGGGAAACGGAGTGTACGGCCCCGGGCACGCCTCCTTCTTCCGCTCTCCCGACGGATCGGAACTCTGGTGCGCGTACCACGGCATGAAGGAACACAATGAAACGGTCACGCCCGCACCCCGGTATTTTCATATCCAGAAGGTGGAATTTGATCAGAGCGGATATCCTGTCATGGGAGAGCCCGCCGGATATGAGGCAGATCTTGTCCCCCCGTCCGGCGAGGAACTTTGACGGACTCTGCAAGAGGAACACGTCGCGCGGTTCTGTCGAAAGCCGAAAATCAATGGCGGATGGATTCCGCATCACGGAGGAGGCAGCATCATGAAGATTGAAAAGGTCGTAAAGGGATCGTTCACAGTGATCGGAAAAGAAGGATCGACTGCTGACGGCGATGACTTTATCGAGAAATTATGGGCGGACGCCAACGCGCACTATGATCAAATCTCCCATCTGGCGAAAAAAGATGAGAACGGAAACCCGGCGGGCGTATGGGGGGCAATGTCTGATTTTACGCATTCCTTTCTGCCGTGGGATGGTTTCAGGAACGGGCTCTATCTTGCGGGAGCGGAATGCACGGACGGAGCGCAGGCCCCGGACGGATGGGTGAAATGGGTCGTCCCGGGCTATGAATATCTGCGGGTGGAGAACGAAGGGGAGAATACTTTTCCACAGATGATGCGGTATATGGAGGATCACAGCGTTTCGCTTGCCGGCGCGGTTCATGATTTTACCTGCCCGCAGACCGGAAAAAGCTATATGTTCTTTCCGATCAGAAAACTATAAGCATATTCTGCCTGATGATGTGCTTCATCCGCCCGATCCTCGGGAGACGACGATATCGCAAAAACAGGAAGCTCCAAATTCAATAAGGGGGTAAAACGTATGAAGACCTATTGCGGAGAAAACTGCTGCAAAGATTGTGCCAGGCTGTCGGCCTGCGGAGGGTGTGAAAAGTGCCAGGGGCACCCGTTCGGCGGCAGCTGCGTCGCGGAGAGAAACAAAGACTTCCCGCTCCTGAAGCGTCAGCTGATCGACGAAATAAACGCGTCAGGCATCGAGGGGCTTGCAGTAGAAGACCTGAATCTGCTGACCGGTTCTTATGTGAATCTGCCGTATCTTCTTGCCAACGGATCCACGGTTCAGTTTTTGAAAGACAGCGATATCTATCTGGGAAATCAGGTCGAACAGGCAGATTCGGACCGCTGTTACGGCGTTGTCGCAAATGAAGATTTCATTCTTATCTGTGAGTATGGCTGCGGCGGTTCCGATCCGGAAATTGTTCTATACAAACGAAGATAGATCCCGGGCTCATGTTCCTCTTTACCGGGAGGTTCCGTATATGTTTGACTTCTGCTGACGAACGGCTCCTCTTGTCAGATCGACAGACTCCCCGAAAAACAAGGGTTGCATCTTTGTCCGAAATATGCTATAATAAATGGAGAGAACCAGATACCATCAAAAAGATGAGGCGATAAAATGATTGATTTCAACAAGAAAAAAGGATTCATCTGCGACATGGACGGCGTGATTTATTCCGGAAACCGTGTCCTGCCCGGTGTGAGCGATTTCATTGACTGGTTAAAAACCAACGGGAAAGAATTCCTGTTTTTAACGAACAACAGCGGTTATACGCCGAGAGAACTGAAGCAGCGTCTCGCAAGAATGGGCCTCGACGTTTCAGAGGAGCATTTTTATACCAGCGCGCTTGCCACTGCCGCGTTTATCAAGGATCAGGCTCCCGGCTGTTCCGCCTATGTGATCGGAGCCTCTGCGCTTTTGAACGCTCTGTACGATGTGGGCGTCACGATGAACGATGTCGATCCCGACTACGTGATCGTCGGAGAGGGGAATTCATACTCTCTGGAATCCCTGACAAGGGCGACGAACCTTGTGCTGGCCGGCGCAAAACTGGTGGGGGCGAACTCGGATATATCGGGCCCGGTTGAGAACGGAATTGCTCCCGCGTGCCGTTCTCTGATCGCCCCGATCGAGATGGCAACGGGGAAGCAGGCTTATTTCTGCGGGAAGCCGAATCCTCTCATGATGAGAACAGGGCTTAAGCTTTTGGGATGCCACAGCGCCGAGTCGGTTATGATAGGCGACCGGATGGACACGGATATTATCTCCGGACTCGAGAGCGGAATGTCCACGGTCCTGGTGCTGTCCGGCATCTCCACGCGGGAAACGCTGGATCAGTATGCTTACCGTCCGAGCGTTGTTCTGGGCGGTGTCGGGGATATCGTCACCGCGGCAAACGGTCAGACATCGCAAAATTGAGAGTACGATCGGCCGGAAAGGTTCAACATTCCATATCGGGCTGACATTATAGAGTACACAGTAACATGTGCATCACAACGGGGAGGAATCGCATATGGCAGAATTCGGATTTTCCTGCTGGACCTATTTCAGCATAAACCGCGCATGGGATACCCTTGCGAAGGACTATTCCGACCTGGGGCTGAACATGCCTCTCACGCCGGTATTCAACGAAGGAGACGACCCGGAAAAGCTCCTGCGGCTTCTGGACCAGTTCCACGCGCTGGGCATGAAGGCGATCGTGTTCGACGGCAGAGTCACGGCCCGGGGAGGCATGGTGCTGAACGAGGCGGAGTACCGGGCAAAGTTCAGAGCGTCCCTGGCCCAGTTCGGCGGCCATCCCGCTGTGTACGGCTTCTACGTCGGCGACGAGCCCGATGCGCCGGATGCCTCGAACTTCTTCGCCGTCGCGCGGATTCAGCGGGAGGAGGCCCCGAACCTTATCCCCTTCTTGAATCTTCTGCCCTGGTTCGACTGGATCGGGGAGCGCATCGGTTCTCCCGCATACGGCCCCTATCTGGATCGGGCGGTGACCGAAGGAAATCTGGCCCTTCTGGGATGGGACTGCTATACCCAGATGTGGGAGGGCGACAGCGGATGGGACGCGTACTTCAATAACCTGCGGGAAATGAAGGACGCCTCTCTGCGCCACGGCGTACCCTTCATGAACACCGTGCTCTCCTCCGGCCACTACGACTATGCCTGCCCCGATCAGGACGCCTTCCGCTGGCAGATCTCCACCTCCGCCGCGTTGGGCGCCAAGGCCGTGTGCTATTTCTATGTGATGAGCGACGGGCCCCACGACAATTACCGCTGTTTCCCCATCAACGCCTTCCACGAGCGCACCGCCTCCTTCGGCTGGCTTTCGGAGGAAAACCGCTATTTCCAGAAGCGGCTCGGCGCCGAGATGATGGAGCTCACCATTGAGAAGGCGGAGTTTACCGGGAAACCCTATGGCGGCCTGCCCGCTTTCGCGCCGGACGACGGACTGCTGGCTGCGGAGAATGCGAAGGGCGTCGATATGCTGGTGTCCACCTTCCGGGACAAAAACGGCGTCCGCTATCGGACCGTTGTGAATCTGGACCGCAAGAAGAATATCGAGGCGCATCTCATCTTCGCTCCGGGCGTAAAGGTGGAGCGCAAGCAGTGGGGCGATTCCTGGCAGATCCTCACCGGTCCCATGGACGCGGTAGGCGCTCTGTCCGACGACGGGCGGTCCGTGCGCATGTGGCTGGCTCCCGGGCAGATCGAGCTGCTCAGAGAGACAAAATAAACGCGTGGGAGGAGGGCATACCCCCGACACCTTCCCGCCGAAACAGGGTTTATATCTCCGGTAAAAGTCGTTCCTCACGGGAGCGGCTTTTTTCACAGCGGAAGGGAAAAAGCCATTGCGCAAGAGAAACGGATGTGGTATAATCCAAATGAACGGGAAACGCAAAGGATGGAGGGATTCTGCTGGTATGATTCGCATCGCCATCTGCAAGCCGGACGAGGAAGGGAACGTGCGGCTCAACCTGAGTTCGGAGCGTGTCATGGGCTGCCTGCAGTCGATTTACGAGCTGATGGGCGACCCCATGCGCTATTTCAACCGGCAGACGTTCAATCTCACGCTGAACGACGCGATCAACATCTTCCGGGAAAACCGCTCCCTGTTTATGATCCGGCCCCTGCAGTCCCTGTTCGTCATGCGCGAGATGGAGGCTGACTTCGGGATCATCCCCCTGCCCAAATACGACGGGGAACAGGACGGATATCATTCCGCCGTCAATCCCTATTCCGGCACGATCTGCATGATCCCCCGGACGTCGGAGGACGCGGAACGTTCCGGTGTGGTTTTGTCCGCTCTGGCCTGTGAATCCCACTATACGGTCATCGACAGCCTCTATCAAACTGTCCTCGGCGAAAAGCTGATTCGTGATAAGGATTCCGCGGTCATGCTGGACTATGTGTTTGACGGGACTCTCTTCGATTCCGGCGTCATCTGGAATTTCGGCGGCATCCGCGACACGCTCCTCGCACAGAGGGGAACGGACGTTGCGTCCATGCTGGCCCGGGTCACAAAGGTCGTGGACAAGTCCATCGAGAAATTCAACAAAGAACTGGAAGAGACGGACTGATGACTGTACCCCTCTCTGGAACAAATACGACCTCCGTATGACAGCGGGGCGATATGGGGAGAGCCGAAGATAATACAGTGGATGAATAGTCCGTCAGAAAGCGAGGAGGAGACCATGCTCGAAATCGGAACAAAGGCGCCGGAGTTTTCATTGCCGGATCAGAACGGGGAAGTACATGCACTCCGGGATTACAAGGGCCAGAAGGTGATCCTTTACTTCTATCCGAAGGATATGACGAGCGGCTGTACCAGCCAGGCCTGCAGCTTCCGGGACCTGTATCCGCAATTCCGGGAGAAAGGCGCTGTTGTCCTCGGCGTGAGCAAAGACACTGTAGAATCGCATAAACGGTTTGAACAGGCGCACGGACTGCCCTTCACGCTGCTGTCGGACACAGACTTGTCCGTCATCACGGCTTATGATGTCCTGAAACCCGGAAAAGAGGGCAAGCCTGCAAAGAGCCTGATCCGCTCCTCCTATCTGATTGACGGGGACGGCGTGATCGTTAAGGCATTCGGTGCCGTGAAGGCCAAGGAAAACGCGGCTCAGATGCTGGAAGAACTGTAAGAGGAGGACACCTGCCTCGAAGACGAGCAGAGCCTGACGGTCTGCAGGGCCGCCTTCGGCACGCGGGACCGGGCGGAGTATGAAAAGGTGAAATAAGGGGCGAACCCTCATCCGCCGCCTTGCTTCCTGCCGTTTCTGCTGCAAAATTTGAATAATTCGAAAAAAAGCGGTTCAACCCTTTACGGTTCAGCCGCCTTTCCGTGTTAATGGAGGGCCAACATCACTCGTAGAGCCTCCTGATGCTCTCCTGAACTTCGGGATAGAGATCTGCGTTGTGACAGGGTTCAAGATCAAAACTGCCGTCTCTGTGAAACAGATAGCGGGTATAGCCCTGGAGGAGCTTGTCGGAGAGTTTCTTCGTCCAGAGGTTATAACTCGAATATCCGGAGGGGACGTTGTACGCGAGGGTCACGCCCCGGTATTTCAGGACAAAATCATTGATGTGGTCATGCCCGCATACAACAAGATCGACGGAACCAAGATCACGTGCGGCGTCAAAGAGTCCGCTGTTGTGCCCGGAACAGCATACAGTCTCCCGCCGCTGTCCTGTCAGGATCATGTCTCCGTTTTCGTTCGGCACGTTGTAGAGGGGGATATTCCCCGGTGAAACCTCATGCTCGCCCGTCAGGTCCTCATAGGCGATCCTGAATTCCGGGAGAGGGATGTGGACGAAAACCGCCGATCTGACCGGCTCTGCGTTCCCGGAATCGTTGAGTTCCCGGATGGCCGTGACATTTTCCCGGACCCAGCGGATCTGGCTCTCCTTCACATAGTCGTCCGTCCTTCCGCTTCCCGCCTCTATTTCAGCGGCGAATTCCTCCCGATCCGCTTCGGTCATTTCGTTTCCGCCGTCGAGGAAGAACAGGGAACGGGTGATGTTACCCTCTGCATCCGCGAAGTTCAGGACATGATTCCCGAACCCCCAAACACGCTCTCCGTCCTCGGTATGCTTCACGTCCGCTTCGTTCAGGCAGTGCGGATAAGAGGAGAAGATCCGAACCATTTTTTCCCGGGAGACGCTCCACGGATTATCGCCTTCGTGGTTTCCGAGAACGCAGGTCCAATAGACCCCGAGATCCTCCATCACACGGCAGAGCTGTTTCGCGCGGCGGGCGTTGAAGCTGGAAGTGATATTGTCCCCGACGAACACGACAAGATCCGGTTTCTCGTTCACAATATTCCGGATGATATATTCCAGTGTGACCGCGCCTTTCTCCCTGTTGTGATCGAGGTGGGAATCCGTGAAGCCCACGACCTTGAAATCCCCGTCAAGCGCGTTCCCGGCCGCGTCCCTCTTCACGAGCGTTGTGTACCCGTTCCGTTTCTCCGCAGAAATCCTGTACTCCGGGTTTTTCACGATCAGCGAACGGTCGACGGGATACGTGACGGGCAGCACAGCGGCGGCGATCGCTCCCCCCACAAGCAGGACGCCGGAGAACGCGGCGAGGACCCATTTCCATTTTGTTTTCTTCATCTTGCTCTCCGATCTCATTCCTTCCCGGCAGCCTCTTCCAGCGCGCGGGTTGCCAGGCTGAAATCAAACAGGCTCTCAAAGGATTCCGCGCTGTTCCCGCAGTACCGGGCATACGCGTCCCGGCAGAGCGCATATCCTTCTCCGGCTCCCGAAGCAAATCCCTCGAACATGGATAGGAGGGATTCCGCGTCCCTGACTTCAAACGGTTCATCCCGAAGCTCCTCTCCGTTCGAGAGCGCGTAGACGGCGCAGTACTGCATCGTTTCGGGGTATTCCTCCCAGTCGATGTCCCGCACGCCGCGGACGGATTCGAGCGCGTCCGGATAGCTCATGTTCCTGTGAGACGCCCGATACTCCGCGCTCATGGCCAGCCCCAGAATAAACTTGTAGGAATAATTCGGCGCGTTTTCCAGCCATGAATCCCGGGCTGCCCAGACGCCCTTCAGTCCCCCGTCTTTGTCAAAACAGTCCGGGAACACTGCCGTCAGCCCGTCCCCCTCCCGGATCAGGCCAAGATCTTCGGCGGGCAGATAGGTGATATCGATCCCCTGCTTCTCCTGCCGGAGCTTGTCCAGCGACGCTTCGGAGGACGGGGAGAAGAAGACGTAATTTGAGATCTTCTGAAACCCGTTCACCGTGTTTGTGAGATACAGACTCAATCCGGCCGTCGACATCTCCACGCCGACGTTGACGTATTTGTTTTCCTTTGCGCATCCCGCGAAGCAAAACACGACTGCCGCGGCGACCGCCAGCGCCGGAAGGAGCCTCGTCCTCCGCCTTCTGTGATTTCTTCCTTCCGTCATGACTCCGCACCTCCCTCCGACGGATGCTCCGCGTCCCATAGGGCCTGCCGCTCGGCTCTCATCGCGTACAGCTCTTTGAGGATCCTTTCCTTGCGTTTTCCCGTATAATGGTCGAACGACATGATGATGCCCGGGACGATGTTCCCGACGATGCCCGAAATCGTTATGAGATAGAAAATGCCGTTCAGGGTTTCGGCGGACTGTACGACGCTGATCGTTGTCGAACCGAAGGATTTCGCGCTGACATAGCCGATGAGCACGAGTCCCGCCGGGAAGAGAAGGCTCTTCCAGAAACCGCTGATCCTCGCCGCGGTCGAACGGAGCGCAAAGACCATCGCCTCCGATCGGACCGGTTCTCCGTATTTCTTCCAGGTCATGTATTCCATATAATCCGTGGAATCCGCCAGCAGAATGTTCCGCGACGAGCTCATCGCGCCGTTCGGCAGTCCCGCGAATCCGACGATCAGCGCCACGACGAGCAGGGAACGGTAGCCCACGAGCAGGAAAAGGATGTACAGGACCCCGGTGTAGAAATACCCGTACATGATGATATCGCGGGAGGAGAGTTTCGCTCCGATGAAAGGTACCGCGGCGATGCCGAGATAGGAGAGCGTGACCGAGATCGTTCCCGCGACCGACGCCATCCAGAATGTGTCCAGCGTCTCGAGATAGAAATAAGCCAGTCCCGAATAACAGACCTGTCTGACCGAATCCACGATCTGCGAGAGGATCAGGCACCACATCGGGCGGTTCAGCATCAGGGCTTTGAAGTTCAGCGCGACGGGCGTTTCCTTCCGCCAGGCGGCCGCCGTTTTTTCCCGGAGCGTGAAGTAGGGGACGATCATGAGCGCGAAGCCGACGACTCCGAAGAAAATCGCGAAGAGCAGGTAGATCAGGGCTTCCTTATCCATGTAGAGCGCGACAAAGACCGGGATCAGACCGCTCGGGAGCATTCCGCCGAGGGTTGAGGCGAACTGGGCGACGGTGTAGAAACTCTTCCGGTCATTCGGATTCGTCGTCATGCGGGCGGAAATGGTGGAAAGGGACATGTCGTAGAAGCCGTCGGAGATGCAGTAGATCAGATAGAATACAAACACATAGACGATCCTCGCCGTCAGCCGGATGCCGGGTACGACAAAGAGCAGGATCGACGAGATCGCAAGAGGGAACGGCATGACGAGCGTGAACGCTTTTGCGCGGCTCCTGCCGTGTTTTCCCTTTCTGTCGAGGATCACGCCGGCCAGCGGATCGACGATGATATTGGCGATCTTCGCAGTCAGTTCCAGAATCAGGACATAGGACGCCGCGATCCCCATGAACCGGGTCAGAAACAGCGTGAGCGCGTAAGCCTCCACGTCCTGGGCCATGGAATTTCCCATGATGCCGGAAGAATAGCCGAGTTGTTCCCTGAGTGTAAACGTCGGATTATGGACGATCCTTCCCCAGGCCGCTTTCAGCCGGGGGAGGGCATTTCTTTTTGCTTCTTTGCCCATCCTTTCCCTCCTTCTCCGTTCAGGCGGAAAAAGCCCTGAACTGCATGTCTTCCGTCAGATATTATACATGATCCAATAGAAAAAAGCAAGCCGTTGTCCGCTTCCTAACGGAAAAAAACGGATGCAGGACTGCGGCGGAGTTTTTCTGCCCGGCCGGAAGTCATGCTGCCTGAGCTTTTGAACTGCCTCTGCCTGGGTATTCTGCCCGGGAAAACTGTCATGAATTGGGATCCTGCGTCTTGACTGCCGGGATGATTCCATGATATAATCATCCTGTATCGATCTTTCTCCTCAAAACGGGGGGAACCCATGGACGGCATCCGGCTTTACGGGCAGGAACAAATCGACGGTTACGATCTGTGACGGATGGCGCATCAAAAATCAAGGAAAAGAAGTGAGGAATATGAAAAAAGTCGTTCTAAGATTTATGGTATGCAGCGATCTGCACTATAAGACCCCTGACAGCATTGAAAAGACACGTTTTGAGGAAGGTCTGCGCCGCCTCTATGCCTATGCGGACAGCCAGGAGTATCCCACGGTCGACGCCGTCTACATCGTGGGGGATTTCGCAAACGCCGGTCTGCCGGAGGAGATGAAACTGGTGAAAGAATCCCTTGACAGCGGTCTGCGCCCCGAGACGATCGTGAATCTGAGCCTCGCTTCCCACGAATACCACGGTCCGCAGAAGGAAGAAGGCGCGCGCAGACAGCTTTTCGAGATCTTCGGGCAGGAGGCGGACACGCACCGGGTGATCCGAGGCTTTCACTTCATTTCGGTCACGACCACGGAAGGGTGCAGGTTCCGTCAGCCGCAGCTTGATTTCGCGGCACGGGAACTCGCCGCTGCCCATGCCGATACGCCGGATAAGCCCATATTCTTTTTCCAGCATCCGCATCCGACGGATACCGTATACGGCAGCATAGGCTGGGGAGAGGCCGCGCTGATGCCGATCCTTGTCAACTACCCGCAGATCATCGACTTTTCCGGTCACTCCCATGCGCCGATCAACGACCCGCGGTCGATCCATCAGGAGCACTTCACATCCGTAGGAACGGGGACTTTCAGTTACTTTGAACTGGATGAGTTTGACAAGATTTACAAAACCTTCCCGACGGGATACGAAACGGCCGCTCAGATGCAGATTGTGGAGGCGTTCGACGACGGCAGCGTGCTGATCAAGCCCTATGACGTGATCACGGGACAGTTCTTCCACGAGGGCTGGCTGGTAGAGCGGCCGTGGGATCCGGATTCCTTTGTCTATACAAGGGAGAAAAGGATCCGGGAAGCTCAAAAACCGCGCTTCCTTCCCGGAGCAGTCCTCGAAGCGGCACAAGCAGAAGAGGGCCTTCGCATCGTTTTCGATCATGCGGACGGCGGCGGAGAGGACGTGAACGACTATGTCATCACCATCCGGAACGAGAAGGGGATCGTCGAGCGGCGGTTTGCGCTGTGGTCGCCGTATTATCTCCTTGAGCGTCCGGCAAAAATGGAATACACTGTCCCCCCGCTGGGATCCGGAAGCTATACCGTCACGGTAAAAGCCCGCGGTTTCTGGTACAACGAGTCCGAGGACCGGCTGGAAACCGCTTTGACAGTTGCGGCCCGGTAAACGGACACAGTTCACGGAGGGACGGCGGCAAAGCCAGTCGTCGACAACAAACATACGGAAACCGGTATCTCTTCATGCCGGCACCTGAACGGAGACCTCTTCCTGAATTGACAAAAGCATGGGATCAAAAAATGAAAGACAATGCTGTATATACCTACCAACCTACGGGCCGCGGGATCCGGTACGAATCCGCCGAACCCTCTGATCCGGAGAGATCGACTCCGTGCGTCCTGTACCCTGACAACCGCCGGGAACTGCTCTTCGATCCGGAAGAGCTGAAAAAACGGGAGAAAATCCCCTTCCGTCCGTTTGTACTTGCGAAGCTGTCACCGCGGTATGAAATTCACTTCGACAATGTGGGCGGCATGGGCGGATACGGACGGCTCGCGTTCGTGAAAGGTGCGGTTCCCGTATTTCTGGATGAATTTCAGCATGTCACCGCGGAATACGAGAACGGGGAAGTGCGCTATACGGCGCAGGACGACCGCATTTCCCCCGATCCGGTATACGTCACATTCGTCTCGGGCCGCGGCGCGTGCGGGCTTCTGATCCGGGTGGAGATTTGCGGTTGGACGGGGATACGAAGCTGTACTGGCTCCACGGCGGCGTGCTCGGCTGGCAGACCCACAGTCCCTACCGGCTGGAGTTTTCCCGCGATATGGTCCGGGGCAATGTCGTTTCGATTTCCGAGTCCCACGCGGAGCTCCGGGTGACGGAAGAGCGGGAGGATGAACCGAATCCATACGGATTGAAGCGCTTTACCTCCGACAACGGCTGGTTTGCGAAGGATGTCCCGATCTTTCTGCGTGCTGACGGACACAGTTTCACCGCCGCTCCCCCGGACGCCCTGCGCTTCTTCCGACCGGGGCAGACGGTTTCCTCGCCCGGAACGGACGTACATGACGCCATTGTCTGCGCCGGACTTCCGACGGGCTGTGTCTGCTATGCTGCGGTCGGGATCGGGAACGCAATCCGTGAGAAGCCGCTCGATGCCTTGTTTTCCGCCATGCGGGAGAACAATCGGATCATCGGAGAACGGCTGACGGTGAAAACCGGCGATCCCGCGTTTGACGGAGCGGTGGCGGCGGGGGCGTTCCCCACGGACGGCGTGTTCGGCGACAACGTGTTCCTGCACGGCAATCTGTCGTGGCGGGAGGGGTATCAGGGCTGGCGCGTCGCCTACGGACCGCTGGCCTACGGGATGTTCCGAGAGGCCGCAGAGCATTTCCGGAATCACTTTACCTTTACAAGGATCACCGAAGGGCCGGACCGGGGAGGCTTCAACGGCACGATCGAAGGGGCCCGGCCGGACGGGATCATGTCCTACAATATGCACCAGACCTTCCTCCATCAGGCGCGGCGGTATTGGGAATACACCGGGGACAACACATTCGCCGCGGAGCTTCTGCCCATTGTGGAAGGGGCGATCGAGCGGGACCTGCGGCGGCTGAGGCCGGGAAAAGAGCTGCTCCTCGAGGGCTGCCTGAATACCTGGATCAGCGACCACCACTGGACGATCATGGGCCAGTGTACGCAGGGCTCGGCATATCTGTACAATCTGATGACGCTGGCCGCGGAGCTGTCGGACGATCCGGAGCGGAAAGCGTACTGGACGGAACAGTCCGAAACGGTGAAGCAGGATCTCAACCGGGTCCTCTGGCAGAAGCGGAAGGGTGTGTTCGCCTACGCGCGGGATCTGAAAGGAAACGGTCTGATCCACGATGAACCGGAACTTGCGGACATTTATCATCCGACCGAACTCGGCGTCGCGGATCCGATCCGGACCTGCCAGATGCTCGACTGGGCGGAGGACAACCTCGACTGGGTGCGGACGGACAACGGCGGGAAAATGTGCCGCAGTTCAAACTGGCATCCCAACGGCGGCGATCTGTACAGCCATTCGATCTATGAGCTGAACGGCGGGGAGGAGCTGAACCTCGCGCTGGCGTATCAGCAGATCGGTCTTGCCGGGCCGGCTTACGAGATCTTCAAATTCGTCTATATGTCGCTCTACGGCGGCCGGGACCCGGGCATTCCGAACTTCGACTATGATACGGGGAGAGTCCGCGGTGGGCCGCATCTCTATACGCATACGGCGCTGAATCTGCCCTGCCATCTTTCGGTAAACGGAACGGGTCGGATGAATCCGCTTTTCGGCGACACCATCGGCATGTTCGGACGGGAGGTGTTCGAGGGGATCCTCGGTATTCACCCCCATCTTGAACGGAGTGAAATCCTCCTCGCCCCCTGCCTGCCGGAGGAGATGCCGGAAATCGCGGTGCGTTCCGCACTGATCGACTATGAATACAGGAAAAGCGACACGGAACTCCGGCTGAAATACGACCTGAAAAAGTCCGGGACCGCACTCCGGACAAGCCTGCTTCTCCCCGTGTCCGAAGTGACGCGCGTGACGCTCGGCGGGAGGGAGGTACCGTATTCGGTCGAACCCGGATTCTGCTCCGTAAGCGTCTCGGTCGATTGTCCGGACTCGTCCTTCGGTGAGATTGTTGTCGAGTACCGGAATCTGAACCTGTCTCCCATTGATCCGCGGCGCGAGGTTAGTCCAGGGGAAGCGCTGGAGCTCGGCTGGGCGGGAGAAACGGTCCTGTCCCTCGAGGATCCGCAGGAGCTTCTGTCCGACGTTCGGCTTGAAAAGGACCGGATCGCGGCGAAGGTCACGGGGAGTGAGGGCAGCGGCGTATTCTTCCTGCGCATGAAAGCCGGAGGAGCTGCGTACATCCGCCCCGTAAAGCTCCGGATCGGGAAAAAGAAGGCTCCCTCGGTGTTCCGCTCCTTCCGGGAGGAGTTTGCCGCGCCGTATGCATGGAAGCCGGTGGACATGGACGCCCTCTTCAACTACGACTCTCCGAAGAATGCCGCCGACGGGATCATTTCCACGGCAGAACGCCCGCCTGAGGAGTACAGCCAGTTCAATTTCGGCTATTATACCTGGCACGTCATCGGCGATTTTACCCGAGGTCATCCGCTCTACGGACAGACGCCCGACCGGTGGCGCAGTCTGGTGAACGACGACGGGATCGCCGTGACGGGCGAGGGGATCCCGTTCCGCTCAAAGAGAGAGGGAAACTGCATGGCGGCGGCGACCCTGGTCTCCCCGTCCCATCCCGACCGGATCGCCGTTCCCGTGGGAGAGGGCGGCCGCGCGGTTTATCTTCTCATCACGGGGATCACGCTCCCGATGCAGTCCCACGTGGAAAACCTCCGGATCACCGTCCGGTATGAGGACGGCACGGAGGAAGAACACCCGCTGTTCAATCCCGACGGGATCGGGGACATGTGGTTCACCAAGTTCGGCCGCTGGCACGACACCCCTGCAAACGGATTCGAGAACATCGGCGGGGGCCGCGGAGCGCTTTCCTCTGCGGGACTGGATCTCTCGAAGCCGGTGGAAACGGATCTTGAGGCGCACATCCTCCGATTCCGGCTCAGGGAGGGCGTCCCGGTCAGCGAGATCGAAATGCGCGTCATCGCCAACGATGTGATCTTTGCGCTGATGGGGGTCACGGTGCTGAAATAAGGCCCGGCCCGCTTGATCTTTCCCGATCCGATATCTGAAACAAAGGAGTGAAAAACATGAAGAAGCACATCCGCATTCTGTCCGTCCTCACGGCTATGCTCATGGCCGGGAGCGCGCTTGTCTCCTGAGCAGGGGGAAAAACGGCCTCCCAGGAGGAAAAACAGAACGAACCCATGACGGCGGATCCGGTCGAGGACAGCGCTGTCCCGGAAACGGAAGAAGCGGAGGAGACCCGCCCGCGTCACGGTCTGGATCTGGACGTGCTCGACTTCAGCGGCGACGAGCTCCATTCCATCGCGCCCTACTGGCAGGGGTACAAATACTACTTTTTCGCGGACGAAGAGAACGGGAACAACATGAACGACGCGGTGTACTCCCGCCGGATCAAGGTGGAGGAAGCGCTGAACATCGTGATGACCAACACGTTCGAGGCGGATCTCGGCGCAGTCGTCTCCACCGCGAAAGCCAACGTGCTCGCCGGGGACGCGACCTATGACCTTGTGTTCAACCACTGCATTCAGGGAAACGCCTCCCTTGTTTCGGAAGGATATCTGTATAATCTGGACCTTCTGCCCTATGTCGATATGAAGGCGGACTGGTGGAACCGGACGCAGATGGACGCGTTGCGGCTGGGGAAGAACACCTATTTTGCCGTGAACGACATGATGCTCCCCTGTCCCGCCGTTATCCTGTTCAATAAAGAATTGATCCGGAACAATCAGCTGGACAACCCCTACGACCTTGTGTACGAAGGCAGATGGACCTTCGACAGCATGGGGGATCTGGCCCGCGCCGTGACGCTGGATTACAACGGGGACGGCGTCATGGACATAAACGACCAGTACGGGCTCGCGGCCACCGGTGCGGGGAGCAGCTGCTACATCAATTTCATGACCGGCGCGGGGCAGTTCATCACCTCCCGCAGCGACGAGGGAAGAGTCCGGCTGGATTTCAACACGGAGAAGACGCAGTCCATCTTCGAGTTCTTCGCCGGTCTTGCGAATGAAAACATTATCTATGCGCCGCCCTCCAACGACGAGGAGGTGATCCTCCGTCTGGAGACCGGCAGAGTGCTGTTCCAGATCCTGTTCCTCGACAAGGTGGAAACGCTTCGGGACTGCGAGGTGGACTTCGGGATCCTGACCTACCCGAAATTCGACGCGGAGCAGAAGGACTACATCAACCTCGACTGGGGCGGACTTCTCGCCGTTCCCCGCATCATTTCCGATCCGGCCCTGATCGGCGCGGCGATGGAGCTTCTGGCGTGGGAGAGCGGCAACGAGGTGATCCCGGCGTTCTACGATCTTGTTCTCGCCGGAAAGCTCGCCCGCGACGAGGATTCCGTCCGGATGCTCGACATCATTTTCGACACGATCGCCTATGAGGTCGGCGGGAACTATTTCGGATTCGACACCGGTGTGAACGATCTCTTTTACTCTCTGCCGCGGCTCGCGGTGAACCGGAAGTCTTCCGATTTCAGCTCCTTGTATAAGAAGCTGGAAAGGCCGTCGGTCAAGGATATCGAACTGTTCTATGAGAATCTTGACAAGATCGAGGAGAAGGACGGCTGAGTCGGAAGCGTCCGCGTCCTGTCCGCCTTGGTATGATCAGCGAAGCGTTTTTCCGGGTCCCGGCGGATTGAAACACATGTTGCCTTTCCGACCGTTCCAGGGAATCATAAGGAACCCCATTGAACAAATCTGGAAATACCTTCGTTCAGTGGGGTTCCGGGATGAAGTTTTCCGCTCTCTTGCCGATGATGCAGATTGTTTGCGCGGGACTGCAGCGGCTCCGACTGACGAGATCGTTTCGAACATCCCTTGCAGAGAGCGGATTGAACTCAGCTTTTTGGATTGAGATCAGTATCATTCCACGCTTGCGGCGTTGTTTTCACGGCTGTCCCGGTGCGGATGGCTTCGTCCATCATGAGATAGAGGTAGGTATCCTCCAGCGCCTCCCGAAGGGGATAGATCTCCTCTCCTCCGGCGATCATCCGCTTCATGCCGAGGAGCAGCGATCCCATTGCGATCTCGTCGTCGGTCAGCCGGGCCTTCGGATACTTTGCGAAAGGATTTTCATACACATATTCACCGTTCCAGGTGATCCCCCGGTGGAAATATCCCTCCAGATTGGAGTCCTTCCCCGTATCCTGACGTTCCAGCCGGGCGGATACGGGCATTCTGCCGTTCCAGTATGCGACATTGTAGTCGTTGAGTTCTCCGTGCGTGCCCTGTACGTTCAGGTGCCGGCTGCGGAAATAGTTGAAATACTGCTCCCCGGCAAAATCGAAGAACCCGACCTTTCCGTTCTCAAACACGAAGGACGCGACTTTTCTGCCGTCTCTCACTATTTTTTCCGAACCTTCGGCGAGTCCTTCCCTTCCGCAGTGCCAGAGTACGGGAAATTCGAACCTCTGCCCCGTAATGGAGCAGGGAAGTCCCTCCGTTCCAAGCAGACGCCGCATCACGCTGATGCCGTGATAGTCGTGCGCCATAGAGATCCGCAGGTTGCTGATTTCGCCGAACACGCCCCGGTCCGCGAGTGCTTTCACCGCCCGGTGATATGGCTGAAGGAAGTATTGCTCCGCCACCTGGATCTTCGCGCCGTATTTCTTCTGGAGCTCCCAGACCGCGTTCAGCTCGTCCGGTCCGTTCGCGGGTGGCGTTTCGACGAGAAGAGGAAATCCGGCTTTGAGCACAGCTTCGATATAGGGCAGGACGATGTGCCGGGGGAGAAGGATGAACACCATGTCGTGGTCCTGTCCCAGAAAAGCGTCGAGTTCGGTGAATGCCAGCCCGGGGTGGGTTTTCCCGAAGGCTGCAGCTTTGTCCGGGTTTCGGAAGAGGACGCCGGAGATTTCAAATTCTTCCGGCACTTCATGGACGATGCGCCAGTACCCTTCTGTTCTCCAGCCGTTGCCGATAAAGCCTATTTTCATGATATTTTGTACCTCGTGTTTTCTGTGTCAGAGCAGTTGTTTTATGCCCGAGACGTCTGTCTGCTGGTTCATGTGAGGACCAGAGCGGTTCCAGACAGCGAGCCCGTCCGTATCCGCGTCTCCAAAACGTCCGAAATCCCCGAATCGGCCGCAGTTCCACATGAAAAGGAAACTTCATTTCGCACCTTCTGCCGGATCATTCGCAGGCTGCCCGATCCGGAGGATATGCTCCGAGAAGCTGCACGGTAACCGGCGGCCTGTTCGGCGTCCCGTTCCGCCAGGCATCGTGAACCCTTTTCACTTCCGCCATCCGTTCTCCATTCTAAATCATAGATTTAGAATGCCCTGAAAGTCATTCTGACTTTCAGGATCACTCAAAACCATTGCAATGGTTTTGAGTGGAATTAGTATCAGATTGTTCAGTGGGATCGTCTTCATGCGGCCTCCCGGGGGCTGTCGGTCCTTCTTTCATTATAATGGAAAGGCCGGGGTCTGTCAAGAAAATCATTCCCGGGGGGATGCCTGACTATTATCCAATGATCCCATCTTCGCCAGGCCTTTCGGCAAGGCGAACAGATGCCGTATTTGCCGCATCCCGGCTGGGGGTACAGGCCTTCACAACTACAAAGCCTCGGCCAAGATAAAATAGCCTCATGAACGGGAAGGGACAAGAGTTCCTCCGCTCTGTTGCACTCGGAAATTTCCGGGTTTTTTTCGTATTCTGTATTGACAAAACTCAGAAAAGTATGTATAATGATCGTTACATAACGATGGTTATAAAAGGGGGGACAGCATCCATGCCGCCCAGGACAAGGATCACGAAAGACATGATCGTTCAAGCGGCCGTTGAAGTTGCAAGACAGAGCGGCTATGAGAGCGTCAATGCAAGACGGGTCTCCGAGCAGCTGCACTGTTCCACGCAGCCGGTCATGTATCATTTTTCGACCGTTGAAGCCATGAAAAGGGCCGCTTATGCACTGGCCGATCAAATGCATTCGGAGTATCTGATGACGATTCCTCCGGGACAGGATCCGGTCCTCGGGATCGGCTTGAATTATATCCGCTTTGCTGTGGAGGAACCTCAGCTGTTCCGCTTTTTGTTTCAGTCCGGATATGCGGAGGAGAACAGTCTTTTGGAGATGATCGATTCGGAAGAACTGATCCCGGTTCTTGCCGCCATGCAGGAAGGCGCCGGATTGAGCATGGAAAAAACCAGGGAGGTATTCCTGACAGTTGCGCTTTTTGCGCACGGATATGCCAGCATCATTGCCAACAACGGCCTGGAATATGATGAAAAACTGGTCGCAGAACACCTGGAACGGACATGGAACGGCGCTTGTCTCGCGGCCGCGCAGAAGGAGGAGCAGCATGAAGAAACTGTATGAAAAAAGCGAGATCACATTTGCGATCCTGTGGATCGTGATCTACACCGCGGGCATGGGAACCCTGAGAAGCACTTTCGGACTCGATTCGCTCTGGCAGATGCTGGGCCTGATCGTGTTCTCCGCGGCGATCTTTCTGTTCGTGAAGGGAAACGGCCTCATGGAGAAGTACGGTCTTGCCGGATGGGCAAAGAACAGCGGAGCCATGCTGTGGTTCATCCCCCTGTGGATGATCTCCTGTCTGAATCTTTTCAGCGGATTCGGGCCGGATTATCCGGTGCCGGGCCTGATCTATGCCGCCGTCTCCATGACCCTGGTCGGGTTTGCGGAGGAACTGCTTTTCCGGGGGTTCCTGTTCAAGGCGATGCTGAAGGACGGCAGCGTCAAAACGGCAGTCATCGTCTCTTCCGTCACCTTCGGGCTCGGACATATTCTGAATCTGTTCACCGGACAGAATTTGACTGAGACGCTCGGTCAGGTGGTCTTCGCGGTTGCAGTCGGCTTTGTCTTTACCTTGGCGTTTTACAAGAGCGGGAGCCTTTTGCCGGGGATCCTGGCGCACAGCTTCATCGACGCAACCTCCGTATTCGCGTCCGACGAAGGGTCTCAGCTTATGAATATCATCCTGCACGTCGTGTTCATTGTCATATCCGCGGCGTACTGCATCTATCTGGCGAAACAAGTTGAGACGCCGGCAAACAATCGGGTCGACAGGCAGACGGAATCTGCTTCCGACCAATGGAGATCATGATTAGCCATGCGGCGCGGACGTGTCGGCAGGTATTGACCGTTTCGTGAAAGCAAGAACAAAAAGGCGGTTCGGACGGCCGCCTTTTGCATTTCCGGAGGAGGATCAGTTGACAACGGAGGAATCCTTGCACGCCTTGCCCGGCATCTTTGTCCGGCATTCTGTTGAGCAGAACGCCAGCGGGATCGATGTTCCCCATGATGACCATTCTGCCTTCCGTTTGTCAATAGGGAAGAGGGGAATTTTCCGAATTGGATGAAAAGATGCAGAGCTTTTGTCTCGCTTCCGGAGAGAAGGAAACGAAGGCAGGAAGCAGAACTTCCCATAAATGACTCTGCGGCAGGGGATCCGGAAGACGCACCGCCGCATATCAGAGCAGAGAGAACATTGTTCCCTCGGGAGCGGCTTTTTTCAAGACGAAGCACCTCCGCCTATTGACTGGAAGGGCGGGGGAGTGATATAATGAGTTCGGGTAAGAAATATACCGGCGGGAAACCGATGGGTCCATGCGCCGATCGGCTGCGGCGGAAAGCGGGACGAACACAGAGGGAATAAGCAGAGTTTCAACAGAATTATATAGGCGGGAAGACCCGCGGAAAGGGGATCAGATGAAGACTACCGGTATAAAAAGGAATCTGTGCATCCTGCTGGCGGCAGTCCTGACAGGATGCGGAGCGGCGGGATGCAGCGAAGGGACTTCACAGGAGGAGACGGCGTCCGCGATCCAGTCCGTCACCCCCGAGGCATCCGCGGAACCTGAGGCCGCCGAGCCGGAGGACGTCCGGGGAGCGGTTTCCGACGATCTGCCGGAGCGGGATTTCGACGGGTACGAATTCTCGATCCTGACCTATTCTCCGAATACCTATCAGGCGGAGGAGATGAACGGGGACGTGGTGGTTGACGCCATATACGAGCGGGGCGTGAAGCTGGCGGACCGGTTCAACGTCGACGTGATCTCCGTAGCCTCCCCGGGCATCAACGAACTGGACGCCGAACTGAAGCGCTCCGTCACAGCCGGGGACAATGCCTACGATCTGGCCGTCCCCCATCAGATCACCAGCGGTCCCGGCTTCATCACGGGGCACTGCATCCGGGACTGGAAGGACGTACCCTATATCAACCCGGAAAAGCCCTGGTGGAACCAGTCCATCAACGAGACCATCAGCATCAAGGGCACCCAGTTCTACATGGCGGGCTACATCACCATGCCCACGCCCTTCTGTATGTTCATCAATAAGGACTACATCCGCAACTACGGATTTGACGACATCTACGCCACGGTGCGGGAGGGAAAGTGGACCTTCGACCGCATGACCTCCATGACGCGGCAGGTGGTGGCGGATCTGGACGGCGACGGGAAGATGACGGAGAACGATCAGTACGGCATCTCCTTCAACAACGACAACAACACCCTGAACTTCATGTACGCCTCCGGGATCCAGTCCGTGATCCTGAACGAGGAGGGAATGCCGGAGCCCAACGTGTTCACCGACAAGATGGTGTCCCTGGTGGAGAAGATGCACGATCTGGTCTACAACGACAGCCAGACCCTTTTCACCGACTACAACAATCAGGCGGTTCTGGGTACGGGAGGATTCACGGCGGGGCGCATCATGATCAAGTGCGGCGGAGTGGGGGACCTTGCGGGACTCCGGGAATCCGAAATCGACCTGGGCGTCATCCCCTATCCCATGTGGGACGAGGAGCAGGACGGTTACCACACCCACGTGGACGCCTGGAACGGCATGCTGTGCATTCCCATCACGGCACCGGATCTGGAGCGGACGGGCATCGTGACGGAAGCCATGGCGGCGGAGACCTGGAAGTACGTGATCCCGGCTTACTACGACGTGGCGCTGGGAACCAAATACGTCCGGGACGAGGAGTCCGCGGAGATGCTGGATATCATCTTCGACGGCGTGGTTTACGATTTCGGCTACATATTCGACAACTGGAAAGGGTGCACCTGGACCATCGTGAGGGTGGTGCAGAGCGGCGGCACCGACGTGGCTTCCTATTGGAAGAGCGTGTCGAAGATCGTGGATAAGCACTACAAAAAGCTGTACGAAGCTGTGGAGAACGGCTGACAGAACGGTCTGATCCGGAAAACTGTACGCAAAGTAAGAATCCCGGAGAGGGGGCGGCGGCAAACCCTTTCTCCGGGATTATTTATGGCATGATCGCCGGTTTTTCGGCCGGCATGGGCTGGAGCCGCCCGTCTTTTACGCTGTTGGAATAAGTAAACCGCTCCGTACGGCCGAGATTGTCCGTAACCTCGAGCACGATTTCCAGTTTGTCTCCGTTTTTGAGCGTAAGGTCGAAATAGGTGTCCTGAATGGAGGCGTTAAAGATCCGCTTCTCTCTTTCAGAAGGGGTGACCGTCATGATTTCATTCATGACCTCGACGCCGTTCACAGACGCGGTCAGTTCAGCCTTTTCAGGCCGGATCAAATCGGGAAAGGCGGATGTGATCAGGATATATGCCTGTTCCCCCCTTGCTGTGGATGATGTGACGCCGAAGCCTTTCACAATCGTCATGTCAAACGGAGCGGTCAGATGTTCGGCCCGCAGGCGGAAATAATCGGGGTGGAGCTGATAAATGGGCGGATCCACCACCTGTTCCCTGATGCTGCCGTCCGCGTCTTCGACCCGGATGCTGATCACAGTCCTGTGATTCAGAGGGATCGTGATCTCGGATCGAAAGTCCGGACCGTCCGTCCAGTCACCGGCTGTTCTGCCTTCGGTTTCATCGAGCTTTTGCCAGTCTGCGCAGAACTGCATCCGGTATCCGGGCCTGTACTCTTTCATGACAGCATCCAGACACAGGGTTACAGTCTGATCGTCAAGATCGAGGTCTGTGATCTTCCATTCATAGGTGCTCAATAGATTCGCTTCCTCTGCCAGAACATCATAGATCGTGCTGCGGATCTGTCCGGAAAGTTTGTTGTGGTTGTCTGATACATTGACCTGAAGGTTTGAAAGATCGCTCCGAAGAAGTCTGACCGACTTCCGGAGGGACCCGAGCGTGACAAACAGTACGATGAAGACCGCCGTCAAAACGATCGCCGCGAAGGAAATCCATCCCAGCCGGACAGAGCGGACGCGCCTGTCCTTCTGCGCCGTCTGTTCAACATAGCGGCGGAGAACGGCTTCAACCCGATCTTCTGTGTTGTCATCGGTTCCGGTGCCGTCGGTTTCGTTTGCGGTTTCCCCTTTCCCTGCGTCCGGATCTTCAACGCCGAGAAGCCGGCCGACCATTACGTCAAACAGACGGCTCATGGCAACGAGGGTATCCAGCTCGGGAATACCGTTGTCGCCCTCCCATTTCGATACGGCCTGCCGGGAGACACCCAGCACTTCGCCGAGGGCTTCCTGCGACCTGCCGCGCTGTTTTCGCAGGGCCTGTATGCGTTGTCCCAATGTCATCGTCAACGCCTCCTTTCGGCTGTAAGGGTACACCGAACACGGTTTATTGACCACCATCACACCGTTTCTTTTTGTCAACGGGGCGTTGCATACGTGAAATCGAGTGCAAAAAGCTCTGTTTTCGGAAGAATCCCCTGATTTGTTCTCGGCTTATATTATATATCCGCTCCGGCCGATGTGCAAGATCTTTTGCGGGGAGTTTTTCCGCTTCCCGGCGGATTCAAGCGCCTGTTGACTTTTCATTGTATCCCGTGTATAATGAGGACAGCAGGTAAATCAGAACACGGATAGGATGGCGATTGCTTTCCGGAAAGGTGAAAAATGAATATCGTCTATATGTTTGCCGATCAGCTGCGGCGGCAGTCCTGCGGATATGCCGGCGACCTCCGCGCTGAAACCCCCAACATCGACCGCCTCGCCCGGGAGTCCTGCGAGCTTTCGAACGCCGTATCGGGACATCCCGTGTGCGCTCCCTACCGCGCCTCGCTCTTCACGGGGAAATACACCACCTCCACCGGGATGGTCATCAACGAAATCCGCATCTCCCCGGATCACGACACGATCGCGAAAGCGCTGGACCGCGCGGGTTACGAGACGGCCTACATCGGCAAGTGGCATCTCTACGCGAACGAGCTCGGCAACCACTTCGATCCGAAGAATTCCTTTATCCCGGCAGGACCCGACCGCCTCGGCTTCGACGACTATTTCGCCGCGTACAATTTCCATCATAACAACTACGGCGAGAACTCCTATTATCACCTGAACACCCCGGAGAAGATCCGGTACGGAGAAGGGGCCTATGAACCGGACTGCCAGACGGATATGGCGATCCGCGAACTGGAACGGCTGGCGGAGGGAGACAGGCCATTTGCGCTCTTCCTCTCCGTCGGTACGCCGCACGACCCCTGGGACGAGGACAATGTCCCGGCGGAATGGCTCGCAAAGTTCCGGGATACGGAATTCTCCCTGCCGGACAACTATCTGCCAGAGAACGATCCCCATGCCGACGGATGGGCGCGGCTGTCCCGGGAGGAGAGGGAGCGGATCCCCGACTGGATGCGGGTCTATTATGCCATGGTCGCCGATGTGGACCGGAACGTCGGCCGGATGCGGGAAGCGATCGAACGGCTCGGGATCGAAAAGGACACGCTCTTCGTTTTCACCTCGGATCACGGAGAACTCTTCGGCGCCCACGGACGGAGAGCGAAGAACATCTTCTATGAAGAGGCTGTCCGCGTGCCTTTCCTTGTGCGCTGTCCGGGGACGATCCCGGAAAGATCCTGCGGCGTCTGCCTCAACACGGTCGATGTGATGCCGACGCTGCTCGCGCTGTGCGGACTCCCGATCCCGGAGGACGTGGAAGGGCGGGATCTTTCGGCCTCCCTTCTCGGGAAACCCGGAGCGCCCGAACCGGACGGAGCCCTCATGATGGGGACCGGAGCGACGGCGGACTGGGGCGAGGGATTCGAATGGAGGGCCTTCCGCACAAAACGGTACACCTATGCCGTCTATCTGAAAGACGGGGAAGAGCACCTGTACGACAACCTCGCCGATCCTCTGCAGATGAAAAACCTCGCGGGAGAAGCAGATTCCGCGCCCGTCCTTTCGGAGATGAAAGACAAAATGGCCGCCGAGATGGCCCGGGTCAACGACCGCTTCCACCCGGTGGGATACTACCGCGAGAACTGGGTAGAGGATCGGATCATCAAGCGGACAAAGGCAGACTGAAATACAGGCAGGGAAGGGAAGTCATGGAGCAGAGACCGGCCCGTATCCCCGGATTTCGACGCCTTTTCCGCGGAACAGCTGCGGACGGTCGAACAACCAGCCGATAAGATGGCTCAGGCACTTGATTCGCTGCCCGTTCGCGGGGCATCCCGGTATACCGGGATTTGAAGGAGCAGATCATGGCCGGTATCCCATGCGGGGAAGGACAGCGGAACGGAACTCTTCCTGAACGATTGAGCCGGTCAATTCCGGGCAAGATCAGGATTGACATACGGAGGAGAGTGCGGTATAATAGGGCTGTTCGGATGAACAATTTCTGTAAAACAGCTGCGAAAGGAAAAACACAATGACAAAAACCATCTCCACGATTCTCGCCGCGGTGATGCTCGGAGGTTCGTTTGCGGCTCACGGCGCGGTGATGCCGTTTCCGGGAGCGGATCTCCTCACCGTCAAAAAGGTAGGGGAACCGGTCACGGGAGCTTCGGTCGAACTTTATAGAGTGAATCCGTATTCCAGCGGCGATACTTTACTTGGCAAGTATGAGACCAATGAAAAGGGGAGCGTTTCCGTCGGACATCTGACGACCGGTCTGTACCGCTGGAGCTGCGAGAACGGCGAAGTGACGTTCCGCATCACCGGATCCGGATTCGTCCGTACCGTCCTTGAGGTTCCCGCCGATGCGCCTGAAGACGGACACGAGCAGATGACATACATGAGCGCGGACGGGTTCCAGATCCGTTACAATGCTCTGACAGTGGAATCGAAGGACATCGACGAGCACACCGCAGAGTTCGTTTACCTCGGCGAACCCACCGGGGCGAACAAGGTGACCGTCCGCTGGATCGCCAAAAAACAGCCCGAGGAAGCGCTCTATGAGACGGTCGAAGCATGGGGCGTCCAGGAGAAGATCCAAAGAAGCGAAGGCCTCTTCCCGGGGACCGACGATAAATGGGGTTATTGGAGAACGCTCGAGGAAGACCAACTGGTAAAGAGCGCCATCGCCGGCGAATACAACGGGGGCGTGCTGATGTTCGAGATCGAAAGCCTCCTGACCGGCGACGAGGCGGCTGACATGGCCGTCAGCGATACGCTTGCGGAACTGATCGATTCGATCACCTACTTCGATTTCGGCCCGCAGACCATGTACTCCTATATTCCCGGCGTGTACGAGTCCGCGGACGAGACCGGCGCGAAATTGCAGGTCATCCTCAACGAGGATCACACGGGGACTCTCTGTTTTGAAGATCCGGTAGAGTTCCTGTGGGGAAGCACGACCCTGACCGCTCCCGGCGTCTCCTATTCCTACACCGTCGAGGGAGAAAACCTGTATGTCGAGATGGACGGCGAGTGGGTGGAATTTGCGAAAAAGACCGCCGAATGATCGAGCCTCTTCCGGCCTGATTTTTCAGCGGGGTTTATTCACCGAAAAAGATTGATATTTCTCAAAAAAAGTCGTTCCCCCGGGAGCGGCTTTTTTCACGGCGGAACGGCCCTGCCTGTTGACCGGAAGGGTGGGGGAGTGATATAATAAACAGAGATCAGGAAAAAGGCCGCGCCGAAACGGGAACCAATTGGGTGACGAAACACACCGTTGATCCGGCGAGGGATAATCCCGGAGGAGAAACATGCGAACAAGAAGACTTGGCAAAACGGAACTGAATGTCAGCGAGATCGGCTTCGGCGGGGAATGGCTGGAGCGGCATCCCGAGGAAGACGGGATCGCTCTGATCCGACACGCGGGAGACTGCGGGATCAACATCATCGACTGCTGGATGGCGGACCCGAAATCCCGCGATATCATCGGAAAAGCCATCGCGCCGCGTAGGGACAAATGGTTTGTGCAGGGGCATATCGGCTCGACCTGGCAGGACGGGCAGTATGTCCGGACTCGTGATATGCAGTTCGTGAAACCGGCGTTCGAGGACCTCCTCGCGCGGATCGGGGGCGGATACATCGACCTCGGGATGATCCACTACATCGATACCCTCGAAGACTGGGACACCTGCATGAACACGGAGTACATCGGCTATGTGAAGGAGCTTCACGCAGACGGACGGATCCGGCACATCGGGCTCAGCACGCACAATCCGAGGATCGCGAAGATGGCGGCGGAATCGGGGTTCATTGAAATGATCCTGTTCAGCATCAATCCGGCGTTCGATCTGAAACCGGCAAGCGACGACATCGAAACTCTCTTCGGAGGATACGACAAAGACCTGTCCGGGATCGATCCCGAGCGGGCGGAACTCTATCGGATCTGCGAGGAGCGGGACGTGGGGATCACCGTCATGAAGGGCTTTTTCGGCGGCGCGCTGTTCGATCCGAAGCGTTCCCCGTTCGGCGTCGCATTCACCCCGTGCCAGTGCATCCATTATGCTCTGACAAGGCCGGGGGTGTCCTCCATTCTCTGCGGATACGACACCACGGCGCAGGTGGACGAGGCGGTTTCCTATGAAACGGCGTCCGAGGAGGAAAAGGACTATGCTTCCGTGATCGCCTCCGCGCCTCTTCACGCCAGCAAGGGACAGTGTACCTACTGCGGACACTGCTCCCCCTGCCCGATGGAGATCGATATCGCGATGGTAAACAAATTCTACGATCTCGCCGCCGCCCAGCCGGAAATCCCGGAAAGCGTCCGATCCCATTACGCGAGCCTCGGCCATACCGCGTCGGAGTGCATCGGATGCCGGGGATGCGAGGAACGCTGTCCGTTTGACGTCCCGGTGGCGGAACGGATGGAAAAGGCGGCGGAACTGTTCGGCCTGTGAACGGAGTTTCCGCTTATCCTCTCCCCACCCAAACAGGGAGATATTCTCTTGAAAAGATTGCGCAAGGGGCGGGGATGTGGTATAATGACCTTGGAATGGAAAACTGACTCGAAAAGGAGTATACCATCATGACAGATCAGGAACTGCTCGCCCTCGCTGAGGAATACGGATTTGACTGCGCGGCTCCGATGGACGCGGCGAAGCTCGAAGTCCTTCAGGATGTCCGCGACGCCTGCGCGGCGAACCGGTGCGGTCAGTACAACAAAACATGGGCCTGCCCTCCCGCGTTCGGGGATCTCGAGGAGAGCCGGAGGATCCTTGCAAAGTACAAAAGAGGCCTTCTCGTCCAGAGCGTGCAGACTCTGGAAGACGACTTCGACTGGGAAGGCATACAGGAGCTTGGGAAGCGCCACGGAGAGAATTTCCAGCGGCTGTATCAGCGTCTCAGGGAAGCCTGGCCCGATCTTTTGGCGCTGGGGGCGGGAGGCTGTAAAAACTGCAAAGAATGTACCTACCCGGACAATCCCTGCCGCTTCCCTGACAGGATGGTCTATTCGATGGAAGGATTCGGTCTGTTCGTGACGCAAGTCTGCCGGGATTGCGGAATTCCGTATAACCACGGCAGAGGCACCATGACGTATTCGGCATGTTTTCTGCTGGAATAACGGGCCAAAGCAGGTACGGCTCAAACGACTGCGGAGAAGCAGCGAAATCAACCGTAACCCCTTTAAGCCGCCTGGGATGGAAATGTTCCGGGCGGCGCTTTTTTCGTCTCTCCTGCCGACGTCGATACGGCTGCGGAGTTCTCCCGTTCTTTATCTCTGCCCCCTGCGGGACAAAGGACGATCCGTTCCCGCCCTGCCCGTGATTTGCATCCCGAGGATTTCTAAAAGAAAATTGAAAAAAACAAAAATCCGTTTTTCCTTCTTGATTTATTCCTCACAGTGTGCTATAATTTTCTCATCTTTCCATCACAAAACGAGGTTCATCATGAGACAAAAAACAGCCGCTCTTCTTCTCGTGCTTCTGATGTGCGCGCTGCCCCTGCTTTCTGCCTGCTCGCAGCAGACGGAAAACGCCGCGGAGGACGCCCCTGCCTCCCAGAACGGCGCAGCACAGTCAGCCGATCCGGGCAGTTCCGCCGACGCCGAACCCGACAAACCGGAGATTGTCACGGACGATCTGCCCGAGCGGAACTACGACGGAGCCGCCTTCAACATCTATACCCGCTCCAACACCACACACTATGCGTATCTTGCCGAGGAGATGAACGGCGAGGTGCTCAACGACGCGATCTACAGTCGGAATCTGAAAACTGCGGAACGCTTCAACATCGCGTTCACCGAGACCGTTTACTCCGACGAGATCATGGCCCAGAACAATGTCCAGTCCGGCGACGACACCTTCTCCCTCATGAACGTCCGATGCACCGCCGCGGACAAAATGGCGCAGAAGGGTCTGTGCTTCGACATCAGTTCCATGGAGTTCATCAACCTCGAAAAGCCCTACTGGGACGACGAACTGACCCGTATGATCGCGGTCGGCGACCGGTATTTCACGGCCATAGGCTCCGCGAACCTGACCACGATCGACTTCATGAACGTCATGCTGTTCAACAAGGATCTCTTCGCCCAGTATCAGTTTGACGACCTGTATTCGACGGTCCGGGAGGGCAGGTGGACCTTCGACGCCTTCGGGACCATGGCCTCCTCCGTCACGATGGATCTGGACGGCGACGGCGCGTTGAATGCGAACGATCAGTGGGGCGTGCTCGGAACAGCCAAATTCCTGCACTGCGCCTTCCTCCCCGCCGGCGGCGCCTGGTATGTCTCGAAGGACGCCGGCAACATCCCGGTTTTCTCGATGGGCACCGACGAGCACTTCCTTTCCGTATTCGAAAAGACCTTCGCCGTGCTGAACGACAACAACGCGTGGTATCTCACGAACGACACCACGAACGAGGCCGTAGACTACCACAATATGTTCCGCAACAATCAGGGACTCTTCCTCGCCACGATCTTCTACTACATCGAGTCTCTGCGCGATATGGACTACGACTTCGGCATCGTGCCCTTCCCGAAGTACGACGAGAGTCAGGCCGACTATTACAGCCGGATCTCCTTCTACGACGCTTCCGTGATCCCGGTCACCGTGCCGAGTCCGGAGATGTCCGCCATCGTGCTCGAAGCCCTGAACTGCGAATCCTTCAACAGCGTCGTTCCCGCTTACAAGGACATCGCGCTGAAATCCAAGTTCGCCCGGGACGAGGATTCCTCCGCGATGATCGACGTCTATCTGGAACACCGGATCGTGGACTTCGGCGACTCCATTCTGGTCGATTCCATCCGCGACACCTTTGTGGTGGCAATGTTCTACAACAACAATAAAGATCTCGCCTCCGCCGTCAAATCCCGCTCCAAGGTCATCACCAAAACGATCGACAAGATGATCGCGGCCTATCAGGAAATTGAAAGCTCGCAGGAGCAGGGCGGCTGATCTTTTCCCGCCGACCGTACCGTCCCGCGGACGAACTCACGAAAAGGGTTCCCCGCGGGATTTTTCTCGTCCTGTAAAAGCAAAAACCTATTGCGCAAGAGGAGAGAGTGTGGTATAATAGGAACGGACATGAACGCTTTTCAAAATAAAAGGAGGATCAGAATGGCAACCTACTCGGAACGCAGTCGGCGCAGACTCTACGGCACGAGGATCGCGATCGCGGCCGGCATCATCGTGTTTCTCATCGGACTCTATTTTATTTTCGTAATCAGCGGCGATACGAACAGGAAGAATGCGGAGTGCACGGAAGAACTCGTCGGAACAGTGGTGGACTCCTCGGCCTCCGGATCGAAGTACAGCACAACGGTCGAGTATACGCCGGGTTACAGCCCGATGACGGTCACCTTCACAACAAAGGATCCCTATGAAGTCGGGAAGGAGATCCCGATGAAAATGCACCCCACCTCCTTCACGAAGGTGTACATCGAAGGGATGTCGCCGACCGGGAAGAACGACGTGGTGCAGGGTGTGATCTTCTCTGCGGTGGGAGCGGTTCTCGCCGCGGCGGGATTCGCGCTGGAGAAGGGAAAGAAAAAGCCGAAGGATAATTCTCAGTAAAATCAAACGATCCCCATCCTCGGGAAGGGCATCTCCTTCTCCTGGGGTGGGGATCTTCTTTGTACTGACAAAGCCGGCTGTTGACAGAGGATCTGTGCGGCAAGGTTCCTCTTACGGATTTTCAGTCGAGCTGTAAAACTCGGTCAGCTTCTGCATGAATTTGAGTTCCTTCTTTTCGCTCCCCTTGTACCATGAGGCGAAATTGCCGCTCTTCACGGTGTCGTAGACGATCCGGAACTGCATCCCATTCGGAACGGCGTTGGCGAAGAGGTAGGACAGGCTCAGCACCTGATTCTGGATCACCAGATTCAGCATTTCCGTGCAGTCCTCGTCCGTGGCGTACCTCGACTGAAGCGTGCGCTCGACGTAGGCCGGGAGGATGTTCTTGAATCCCGCGTAGCTCATGGCCTCGACGATGATCCCCGTGCGCTCGAGATCGGACGCCGTGATCGGGACGGAGAACAGGCGGTCGTTGCATCCGGCGTAATAGTCCGTCTGCGTCTCGTCGCGCTTCGGATAGGGGACGATGCCGTAATTGATGTCCGTATCGAGCAGAAGGGGCGTCAGGTTTCCGACCGTGTCGAAGGCGAAGACGGCGTTTCCGGCGCAGAAGATCCCCCGGCTCACGGTGCTGTCCCTGTCGAAATCGACCCAGATCCCGCTGTCGCCGGAGTAGAACCAGTTGTGGAGCTTCTCCATCAGCGTGATGATCGATTCGTTGTTGATGTCGAGCGTCAGTTCCGCGGAATCGGGAGCGACCTTTTGATACGCCTCGATGCCAAAGGTCTCCGCCCAGCGGTAGGGGTAGTTGAACGCGATGAGTCCGAAGACGTCACCCTCGTCCTGCTGGCCGTCGCCGTTCGCGTCCCGATAGAGCGATCCCGTGAGGGCCCCCATTTTGTCGACGGTCCACGTCCCCTCCCGCACGAGGTCGTAGGGGTTGTCAAGATCGTAGTCCGTCACCAGACCGTTGTTGAAGAACGCGACCTGCACGGTGGAGGAGGAGTTGTAGGAAATGTAATTCGAGAAATAGAGCATCTTCCCGTTGATGGTGAGAGAATCCACGGTGAAGCGGGGCCACCACGCGGCTTCCGTGTCCACATAGGGCAGGGCGCTGATGTTGTGGAACCAGCCGTTCAGGGACATGCTCGCGGTGTCGCAGTCGTGGAAGCAGATCAGGTCGTAGTCGTCCTGCCCCGACGCGACCGACGACTTGATCAGGTTCGTGTCGCGGTCGTTGACGACGTTCTTCTGGAACTTGACGTTGAAGGTATCCGAAACCTCCCGGTTGGCCTGAAAGATCGCGTCGTTGACGACTTCGCCGGTCATTTCGTCGGCCAGCATGCGCGCGAGGAACGATTCCCCGCCGAGGACGAGGAATTCGTATCCCTGATAGTCCTTTTCGGGCAGTTCGGGCTTTGGATCGGTCTCCTCCGGCGCGGCGGTCTCCCCGGCTTCGACTGCCGAAGGGGACTCGGAGACGGGCGTACCGGCGGCGGGAGTATCCGGTTCATCCGCCCTTTCCCCGCAGGCGGCGGCAGATCCGAGCAGCAAGAAGGACAGGAGGAAGCATACGAGTCGTTGGGCCTTCTTCATGGATATACTCCTTTCAGTGGATCCGGGATTTGTGAGGGGTCAAAAAGGATTCTCTGCTCTGTTCTGTTCGCAGGTAATCCGTTCTTTTATTCAGGGGTAAGGAGCCGGTGCCTCTGCTTATTCATCGGAGATCTTGATTCTTTCGGGGAAGAAAACAGGGAATGCGGGCAGCGGTCCGCCGAAGAAACAAATCAGTTTCTGCTGCTGTTTGATTCGTCCGGTCAGCAACATTATTCAGCAGGACACGGCGGAAGTCAAGAGCCGGAACGTTCCCGTCCGATGTGAAAAGGCGGGCAGGTTTTATTCTTCCGCCGAAAAAAATTATCCGGACACGGAACTTTCCGGTCTCCTTCGGCGTCTAATCCTTGATGCAAGAAAAAAACGGAAGGGGGCCTCCGCGATGAAAAGGAAGCGCTTGATCGTTCTGCTGTTGGTTTTTCTGTTGACCGCATCGTCCTGTTATTCGGTGATCCTGTATCCGACGACGGATGCTCCCGCCGAGGGCGAAGACGATTCCGTCTCCCAGTGGAAAAGCAGTTCGGAGGAAGGGACTGCTCCCGAAACTGCCGCCGCGACGCCTGATATCCAGTCTCCTCCGGTCGGGGAGAATCCGCCGATCGAGGAGGATCCGCCGTTCGACGACGGCACGACTTCCTCTCCCGTGCCGGAGGTTGTACCCGAAGAGACAGCGGCACCCGAACCGCCCCCGATGGAAGAGGAACCGCCGTTCGAGACTGAACCGGCTCCGCCTCGGGAATCGGAAACCATTCCCGGGGAATCGGAAAACAATCCCGGGGAAACGGAGGACATTGAACCGGAAATCGCCCCGGCTGCGGAAACGGCGGTCCCCGAAGGTTCTCTTTCTCCCTTCGGCGCAGTCAGCTGGCGGAAAGAGGACGGCGTGTACCGTTACGCCTTTCCGGCTCGGAATTCCACCGGCATGGAAACTCTCGGCGAAATGGACTCCTTTCCCAACACCCGTTTCGAGGACGCGAACAAGCCGCCGGATAAGGACAACTGGTTCCAGGGCAAGGTGTTCTACGACGAGGCGACCGGGGAGGTCACATACTACTGGGATCGCTGGCCCTCGACGCTGGCTGCCCTCAAAAAATACGGCGGCATCTACCGGGGGGATGAGACCCGCAAGGTCTGCTACCTGACCTTCGACTGCGGGTACGAGTACGGCGCGACGGGGAAGATCCTCGATGCGCTGAAAGAGAAGGAAGCCCCGGGGACCTTTTTCCTGACCGGACACTATGTCAGGAGCGAATACGACCTGATCAGGCGGATGCTGGACGAAGGGCATGTCGTTGGCAACCATACGAACAGCCATCCCGACATGACGGCTCTTTCCGCGGATCAGGCGGTCGACGAAATGCGGCAGGTGGAAGAGGATTTCAAGGCTCAGTTTCCCGACGCGCCGGATATGATGTTCTTCCGTCCGCCGTCCGGTGCGGTCAACGAATGGCTGCTGAGGCTGGAAGCGAAGCTCGGATACCGGACCGTCATGTGGTCCTACACCTATTACGATTACGATGTCAACAACCAGTGGGCGTATGAGGACGCGCTCAACACACTGAAAACCCATCTGCATCCCGGATGCGTCTACCTGCTTCACGCGGAGTCGCTCACAAACGCGGCGGTCCTGCCCGAACTCATCGACTGGATCCGGTCGCAGGGGTATGAGATCGAACCGATCTGCGGGATCGAGGCATAATACTAATCTCAAGCTAAAAAGGAAACGCGGCTTCTTGAAAGAAGCCTGGCAAGAACTTTCATGGGGGTATAGGACAACTTATCAGAGTTATCGCTCGTGAGCTCACAATCATAGATTGTTCGCATCCTACGGAGAGCGATCAAAACCCATATAGTTAGCTATTTAGAAAGAGAATAATATAAAAAACAAAGGGGGGAGCTCAGCGCAGCAGCCGGGCTCCCCTTGTTCAGTTCTGTCTTTTCTCCGGTCTTCACATAAGCTGGGCGTAGATCTCCCTGTAGTATTCTTTCCCGTCACCGCTGAAAATGCCGTTCAGCTCTTTCCGCAGATCGGCGTCTTCCAGATAGGACAGGACCGGCGGCGAAAAACGGTTCCTCTCCATTTTCGAAAGGGCCAGCAGACTCTTTTCAACGGAAGCGGGACCTTCGAGGTGCTCGGCCAGCCATTCCGTCAGGGCAGCCACGTCCGTGATCTTCCGGTATGGCGAACGGATCCGGACATATCCCGACGGGTCTTCTTCGGATTCCGTATAACTGCTGTGGTGCCCGCGGGCGACGTCGGCAAAGGCTTCCGTCGATTTGCGCCTCTGGAGAACGTCATACCCGGAGACCGTATGGAGCCTGATGCGGCGATCCTCTCCTTCGAAAAGGGGGCGCGTCTGTTTCAGCCGTTCCACATTCATCTGGAACAGCCCGAAGTCGTGATACAGACCGCAGTCCTGCGCGAACTTCACGAGCTCCTCCTCTTTCTCATGAGGATCGGAAATGCCGGCGAACAGGGGGATATCGTCGAAGAAAACCGGATCCTGCCGGAAGATCGAGCGGCAGAAAGCGGCCATCAGATCTCCCATGATCCGCGCGTGGACATACAGCCCTCCCGCGAACCGGGCCATCAGCAGCTTCGTCACTTCCCGGTAGGTGATGAGCCCGTCCGCCTCGTAGAAATCGGAGCAGACCTTGACGAGAGAATAGGCGAGCAGATCGTCGAACCGTTCCGGCGGAAAGCTTTTCAGGGTGTTCATCATCTTCTGATAGGCTTTTTCCAGGAAATCGACGCGATGTTCGTCCTTCTGCAGATCGGGGTTCCTTTCCAGGATCATTCCGTATTCGATGGCCAGTTCCACGTTGCCGTAGAGTCCCGCCATATCGTACCGGTCTTCGGGCGTGGAAAGGATCAGACGCTCCAGCCTGTCCACCGTTTCATTGAGGGGCACATAACCGCAGTTGTACTCCATGTCGTAATACGGCCAGAGCCATCTGACGCTGGGGTCCGCGTTTCCGTCCTCCTGCCGGAAGACTTCGTAACAGGAGTCCAGAACGGCCGCGATCTCCTCTTTCGTCAGATCGGTCGTCCTCAGCGCGGAACGGTTCGTGCTCATCTGCTGGTGGGTCTTGCGGATGAAAGCCTCCCAGGGAAGACCCGGGGCATCCTGCCGAAACTTCTCGTCCCGGAGGATCTCCAGTGTCCGCATACTGATGTCGACCCGCTTCTTCCTGTCCTGCGTGCACAGCGTGATATTGGCGAGGGATCGGATGACATACCCGCGGGCCGTTTCGCCGTCCAGCGTATTGAAATAGGAGAGGTAGGAAGACGCTTCGGTGAAGAGCATTTCGTTGAAAAACCGGAAGGCGTCCGTTTCCCGGCATTCGACTCCGGTGACGATCCGGTTCAGGTAATAAAACCCCATGCCCAGCTTGTAAAGCTCCCGGATCATGCCTTCCCGGTCTTTTCTTGTCCGGCAGAGACTCAGAAGCGCGTCGTGGATCGTGACGTAGACGCCGCAGTCCAGATTGGTCCTCCAGTCCATCAGACAGTCTGCGAACGCTTCCAGATCTCCGAGGACCCCGGCATCCGCTTCGTAAAGGGAATCGAGCGTGGGATAAAGGTAGTCGACGAGCAGAGAGGCGTTTTCCGCCGCGAGTTCTTTCATCCGGTCACGGATCCGGATCCGGCCGTCATACCATGATTCGAACCCGCCGCCGGCAGAGGGGGAAACGGTGAACTGCCAGATGCCGGCGATTTCTTTCACATTTTGAATATACTGTTCCTGATACGGCTGCATACTCTTTCTCCTAATCGGCGCGTTCATACGCGGATCTGCTGCAGGACCTGTATCAGGGCGTTGACGTCAATCGGCTTGGCAAGATGGCCGTTCATCCCCGCTTTCCGCGCGCGGGCGATATCTTCGGCGAAGGTATTGGCCGTCATGGCGTAGATCGGAATAGATGCTCCGTACGCTTTTTCGGAAGCCCGGATCCGGCGGGTGGCCTCGTACCCGTCCATGATGGGCATCTGTACGTCCATGAGGACCATGGAGAATGCCTGCTCCGGTTCCGATTCAAAGAGACGGACCGCCTCTTCTCCGTTCTCGGCCGGAATGACCTCCGCGCCGGTGATGGAGAGGATTTCCAGGGCGATCTCCCGGTTTATGAAATTGTCCTCCGCCAGAAGGATGCGCCTGCCGTTCAGATCCGGGTATCCGGCCGCTCCGCTGTCTTCTTCTCCGGTCCTGATCGCCGCGGATATGCCCTTGGCGAGGGAGTACCGGAACACGGGCAGCGGGACGAAATGCTCGATGCCGCACCGCTCCGCACGGTACCGGATCTCCGCCCAGTTGTCGTCGCTGATGAGAATGAGCGGCACCGTCGGCCACGACTTGTGCAGGTAGGAGGCGATCTCCATCTGATCGTTGTCGATCCGCTGCCCGAGGATCACGGCGTCGAATACTTCGTTCCGGATATTGGCGTCCGCCAGAACGGAGAAGGCGTCGGCGGTGGTGGGGACCAGGGTGCAGTTCACCTTATAGTCGTCAAAGAAACGGCGATAGGTCTCGCACAGTTTTTCGTCGGCCTCCATGACGAGCAGTTTCTTCCCCGCCAGTTTCGTGTTTTCCTCTTCGCTTATGTCGGGCCGGAGGGGAATGCGGATGGAAACGTCCGTACCCTCGCCGGGTTGGGACAGGATTTCGATCGTGCCGCCCATCAGGTCGATCATCTTCTTGACGATGCTCATGCCAAGACCGGTCCCTTCGATCTTTGAGACGGTCGAATTCTCCACGCGCTCAAAGGGGACAAAGATCCGTTTCAGAAACTCGGCGCTCATGCCGATCCCGTTGTCCGCGCACCGGAAGAGCAGTACGCGCCGCCCGCCGTCCGTGGCCGTATCGGAAACGGAGACGTCGATCTTTCCGCCTTCCGGGGTGTATTTTACGGCATTGCTGATGATGTTGACAAAGATCTGCTTCAAACGGAGCGCGTCGCCGAAATAGACCTCGCACTCCACGCCGTCCGTATCGAGGAGGAAGCGGTGACCTTTCTGCTCGATCAGGGGCTTGACGATGACGAGGATATCGTGAAGAAGATCCCCGAGCGCAAAGCTTTCGTCGGAGAGCTGCAGTTTTCCGGAGTTGATCCGGGACATATCAAGCACATTGTTGATGAGACTGAGCAGATGATTGCTCGCCGTTTCGATCTTGTCCAGCGCGTCGGACACTCTCGCCTGTTCGTCGATGTGCTTTTTTGCCAGAACCGTCATGCCGATGATGGCGTTCATCGGAGTCCGCATGTCGTGGGACATATTTGAAAGAAAGCTCTCCTTGGCGCTGATCATCTCCTCGGCTTCCCGGAGTCTTTCCAGAAGGGCGACCTGGTCGGTGTTCGGGTCGCAGATGAGCAGGGTTTTGCCGCTTTGAAAGGAGGCTTTCTCCGTGATGTTCGCCGGGTCAAATCCGGGCGTGGAGAAGAGGATTCCGTTTTCGTCTTCGACGGCATATTCGCGTTTCATGTTGCCTGTTCCTTTACAAATTCTTTATGACGATTGCTGAGTGAATTTCGTTTTCCCCGCGGATCCTGCCGCCGGTTCTGTTTTGTCTGAAAACCGTAAGGCCGGAGCGGATCGCGGATTTTCCCCCGGAGGAATCGCTTTCCGTGACGCTCGGGGAGGGACGGTCATGGGGAGGACCGTTTCCGTCGGTATCATTATACCGTTTCTTCGTCCTCCTGTCAAGGCTGACGGCTTCTGCGCGCAGGGATGAAAACCGTGTCGGCAGGGACCGATCCACCCACTTGCGGCGAGACTTGCTCCCGTTCGTGAACAGCGCGGCCCGTCACGCATTCCCAACGGTTGATGATTCCATTATACAGGACCGGGTGAGCAAATGCAAGCGGAAATGGAATTTTGAACCCAAAACGGGCGGAAGATACGGGATTGCATAAGCGGCATTTTCGCACCGAACGTCCGGAACCTGACCAACACGATCGGGGAGCACCGGGCGAATCGCATGAGAGGGCAAAAAGGGCCCCCGCCTGATTCGACGGAGGTCTCTTTCTGCGGTTTTGCGCGATTCCGGATCATCCGAACAGCGTCAGAAGCAGAGCGAGCGCGCGCGGGACGGTCCCGTCATCCTAAAAAGGCCTTGACTTCCGAGAGGATCACCGAGCCGTCTTGCCCGCTCAGGTTGATGCCGTAGGTCTTGAAGATGCCGTCCGCGTTTTTGAATGTGAACCCATAGGTCGGGAATATTTCGCCGAAGGTCATGTTCACGAGCAGCGGCTTGTCGGGCTCGAATTTCTCGAGTTCATACAGTTCTTCCGTCGAAAACACCGGTCCGTCTTCGTTCATTTCTTCCTGGATCAGCCGGAAGAAGTGAAAGCTTTCGAGCGGGGTGTCGGTCGTCAGAAGGATCTTCGCGGCATACTCACCATCGTCCGCGACGAGTTCGAGATGGTCCGGCAGATCCTCCCCCGCGTAATCCGCATGGATCGGAAATGTCTGCGCATCCGTCGGTGCTTCCGCGGGTCCTACTTCCGGTTCCTTTTCACAGGCCGGGAAGAGCAGCAGGGACAGCAGCAGGACTGCCGCCAGCGCGATTTTCAAAACAGTACGGTTCATAGGCGCTCCTTTCCTGAAACAGGGCGTTTCACGGTGATCGGCTTGAGGACTTTCGTTTTTTCCTTCGATGCCATACGAAAGCGGTCCTCCGTATCTCATTATAGCAAATCCCGGCCGGGAATGCAATGCTTTTTGGCAAAATCGCATCCCGATCCGCGGCCCCGATCCTGCCTGATCCTCAACGGTTCCCGCTTCCCTCGGACGATGAGGAACGAGCAAACCCGCCGAGCAGGATCTCCCCCTCGTCCGGGCAGCTCTTGATCACGCGAAGGGCGGCCACCCGCTTTTCGGGATGCGGATCCGGCACCGCGACGCGGAACCAGGTGTCCTTTCCCCGCCGAAAGGGAAGCGTCGTCCAGGAGACCTCGGCCAGCTTGCTGTCGAAGGACCAGGAGTCGCGCTCGGCGAGCCCGATGTTTTCGGAGAGATCCCCCTGATAATGCCGTTCCCAGACCCGGTCTTTCCCCGTGATATTCAGACCGTATACCAGAGGGATCGAAAAGATCTCCCCGTCCTCGTATTCCACCTCGTACCGGCCGACGGTGTCCCGTTCCACCTGCATCGGGACGCTGGAAAGATACCGATAGGGCCGCTCGATGGTTGAAGTATGCTCGATGAGGAAGTGGGGCCCTTCCAGCGTCTTCCGGCTGCGTGCGATATACATTTCTTCAAAAACCGCGTCGATGTACTCCGGGAACCGGGCGTCGTCCCAGGTCTCATCCCAGAACATCCGCCTGCCCATGAACAGGGAGAGGAATACGCCGTTTCGCTGCAGGGTCGCGTCTTCGAGGCTGGACCAGTGGGAGGGAGATCCCCCTTTTGCCCCCTGTGCCAGACGGCGGTTCCAGTCGAGGAAATTGACCGGCGCGAAATTGCCGTACCACAGCTCGATGCCGCGCTTGTTGAATTCGTCGTCGAAATACTCCGCGATGCTCCAGTACCAGTGATGGGCGATCACATCCCGCGGGATCAGATCGATGGCGCGCCAGGTGGCGGGACGCGTGATCTCCATCGTTCCGTCGGGATGGCGCACGCGCTGTTCGGATCCGCCGAAGTGCTCTCCGTTGAGGCCGATGGCGTCGAGGACTTTTTCGGCCCAGAACATGGTGCGGATCCCGCGCTCCGCGAGCCAGTCGTGGATCTTTGTGAGATCGTCGGCGTAGATCTTTTCGGCGGGTTTCCCCTTGCACCGGGGGCAGATGCCGATGGAATAGGTCTCGTCGTGGCCGATGTGCACGATCTTCGGCCGGAAGACGTCGACGACCTCTCCGAGCACGTCGAAGACCAGCCGGTACGTATCGGGATTGGAGGGGCAGTACACGTCCGGCCACGGGTCGTTGTTCCGCTCCGCCAGCTCGGGATGCGGCATCAGCAGGTAGTCGGCGTGGGATAGGGTGGGACACTCCGGGATAACTTCCAGACCGCGATCACGGCAGTATTGTACGAGTCCGCGCACGGTGTCCTGCGTCAGCCAGCGGCCTCCCCCGTTCTCGAAGTGGATGGAGTTCTTGGCCCACGGATAAGTTCTGTTCTGGATCTCGTCGGCCCGGTCCGGATAACGGTTCATCTCCCTGCAGTATGCGATCCATGCGGAATTGATCTCCGGATGGGTCTTGTATTCCATCGCGCCGCCCACCTCGATGATGACCGTATTGTAGCGCAGAGCCAGAAGCAGATCGACGGTGCGATAAAAGCTGCCGGGATCGTCCGGCGCGGGCATATAGACTTTCAGGCCGCGGAAGGGACAGCGGGGAAGATCCCAGATCAGGCCCCGTCCCACGCTTCTGCCGTCCCCGGAATCTTCTGCGTCCTGCAGAAGCGCATAGGCGCCGTAGAAAAAGCCGCGCAGATGATCGGCATAAATGCGCACGGCGCTTTCGCGGGTGTCGACGAGATAGCTGTCCCCGACGGGAGTCCGGTCGGTGCCGAAGAGGACCTGCGCTTCCCGGAGGACCGCTTCGGGGATGGGGGAGACGAATTCGACGCTTCGGAAGAATCCCTCCGGCGAGGTGGGCAGCCGGGCCAGCACCTCTGCCAGCGCCGGATTGTCCGGAAGGGCGAAAGGAGCGAATGCGGCGGATCCGTCCGTGATCCGATAGGTGTGGAGCGCAGAAAGCATATCAGAGTACCTCCCCGGTCCGCGGAAGGATCCTCTCCTCCCGGTTTTTTTCGATGATTACAACAGTCTGACGGTGAGACCTCCGGCGGGGAGATCAGAAATCGTAATCGACTGCGACCTTGTCCCCTTTTGCCGCGGATTCCACGATGGCCGCGCCGACCGCAACGGTGGAGGCTCCCTCCCGGCCGTCGGTGGGGACCGGTCTGTCGTGCAGCACGCAGTCGATCAGTTCCTCGATCTCCGACGCGACATTGTGGTTGTTGATGTCGACCGGGATCTTTTCCGTGTCGGTCGTGAGATAGTTTCCCCCGTCGTCCAGGATCTCCCGCATGACGGTGATGTCGGGGGATGTGTTGTCGCAGATGATCGTCCCCTTTGATCCGTAGAGGCAGGTGCGCATGGTGTATGTCCGCTTGCAGCCCACCGAGCACATGACTTTTCCGATCACATCCTTCGGGAATTTCATCACGGCGACGGTGCAGTCGTCCACCGGCCAGGAGGGCAGCATCTTGTGGTTGGCGTAAGCGAAGACCTCGCAGGGATTTCCCGCGATCCAGCGCAGAAGGTCGATCGCATGGCATCCCCCGCCGATCACGGGATGGCGGAGCAGGACGGGATCGGTGCGCCACTGCCAGCCCCCTTTTCCGGGGATGCGGGAATAGTCGTGGGCGTATTCGCTCTCCACGAAGAACAGTTCCCCGATAGCCCCGGAATCCACCAGTTCCTTCGCTTTGAGGAAGCCCGGGGCCTTGCGGCAGACCTGACCGATCATCAGCTTCATTCCGGTTTCATCCGCCGCTTTTACCATTTCACGGCAGTCCTCCACCGTCTGGGCCATCGGTTTTTCGCAGAGGACATGCTTTCCGGCTCTGAGAGAGCGGACGGTGTAGTCCCTGTGCACCTGATCGGGCGTGCAGACGATCACGACGTCGATGTCCTCCTTCGAGAGCATTTCGTCAAAATCGGTATAATACCGTTCGAGACCGAATTCCGCGGCGCATTTTTTCACGAATTCCTCGTTGATATCGAAAACCGCAGCCAGTTCGGCGAGGGCGTTTTTCCGGATGCCCTCGATGTGCGCTCTTCCCATTCCGCCGATCCCGGCGACGGCAAAGCGAAGTTTGGTGTCCATAGGGGTCCTCCCGTTTCAGATAAATTTGATTGCCCGGAACCCGTCTTCGGCATCCGGGGGCCTTTTGCGGGGATCCTCGGTCTCTTCCTCACTCCCTGACTTTATTCCGCGATTTCAACGATCTCGTACAGATCCATCCGGGGAATGCGGACAGTTGCCGCCCCGTCCTTCCAGTCGAATTCGAGCGCTCTGCCTTCCGGCTGCAGGATCAGGGAAGAAGGTTTCTTTTCCGCCTTTACGGAGAGGGTGATATCGAGGACCGGAGGGATGAAGTCTTCCGTCGCCGTCTCCTGACTGGCGTGGGAACCGTTTGCGTTGACCAGCTGAACGAACCGCTTCCCGTCCTTGACGAGGATGCCGACTTCCAGCATTCCCAACGCTCCGATGATCTTTACAGAGGGAGAATACAGGCGGCCTGCGAGCGCGCGGATCAGGTCCCGGTGGATGTACTGGGCGCAGGCTCCGTACTGGGTCCCGATGTCGGCGGCGATCATGGCGATCTTCCCCCGGCCGTAGGGGAGGATCACCGCGCCTGGCAGACTGCAGTCCCGCTCGGCGTCTCCGATCCATCCGACGACTTCCGCGTCCCGGGCCGTGATCTCGTGGGCGTCTTTCAGAATGCCCGTGAAATCGTGATCGACTGTCAGCCACCGCTGGGCGTCGGTGCGGTCCGCGGCGTCGATCTCCACGGGAAGGCAGTCCCCGAAGAGGCGGCATGTGAAGGGCCCGGTCAGAAGCAGGGAGCCGCCGTTTTCCGCGTAGGACAGCAGTTCCGCCTTCATCTCATTATCGAGGCCGTATTTCAATTCGGGCACCGCGATCAGCCCGTAATCGGAGCACCGTCCCCGGAGGGTGTGTTCGCAGGCGATTTCCACGGGCTGCCCGGCGTCGCAGAGCAGGGAAGTGAGACCGACCGTCCTCTCGTATCCGGTGCGGCCCCAGAGATTGCCGTGTTCCAGCGCGCGGTCATGGGTGGAGAGCAGAATGACGGCGTTATGTTCGCTTTTTCCGCGGAAGCAGAAGGGTTCTCTGGCGCGGACGAAATCGGCGACGGGCTTCATCCGGCGGATCTGTTCCATGCGCGGGGAACCGTCCCGGTACTGGGTGATGTAGTTCTGGAATCCGCCGCCCACCGACAGGACCGCCGCCGCTTCCTGCATGATCTGTACGGGATGCTTCGGCACGCCGGACAGTCTCAGGGGACCGTGGGACGAGCGGAAATTCCACGCCATCAGGTCCCAGGTCCTGTTCTGCTGGGCGATGGCGCGTCCCGCATACCGGGCGACGTTGAAGGAGTTGCCGGGATTAAAGTCGCCCGAGAGAAAATCCACGTTCGAGGAGACCGGCTCCGGCATGTGGTCGGTGTACGCCCAGTTGGATGCGATCTGAAAGTCGGGGTATTCCCGGTGGACCTCGTCGACATAATAGCGGACGTAGCGGCGGAACAGTTCCCGGCAGAATTCCCGGTATTCCTCGAAAAACGGATCCCCGGGCTTTACCGGAAGACTGCCGTCGAGAGAGATCCCCGTTTCTTTCTCAAACGCGGCGACCGTATCGGGATGATAGTCCAGGCAGGTCCCCCAGCATTCGCCGTCCACCCATACGCCGTCGGCTCCGTATTTTCCAGCGAGTTCTTTCAGCTGCGGGATGAGGAGCATATCGGCGTAATGTCCTGCCGTCCGGGCCACGCTGTCCGACGGATTCCCCTGAGCGTCCCGGACCGCTTCTTCGGGGTGGTGCGCGCAGAAACGGCGGTCGATCACGCCGGAATAGTGCAGGTAGAGGGCGACGCCTTCCTCCCGCGTCACTTTCCGCCACAGGGCCAGCGTGTCAAAGGCGAATTCCGGCATGGCGTTCTCCAGTTTCGTCGGATAGGACGCCCATCCGGGATGCCCCTTGCAGTCGATCTGGATAAAATCGGGCCGGATCAGCGTGCAGATTTCCCGGATATCTTCCTCCCGCAGAGTCGCTCCGACGACGAGCCCGGGGGCGGGGCTGGCGTGAAAGTCAAAATGCAGACCGAACGCGCTTTCCGATCTTCTTTTCATGAAATGGCACCTCCGTGAATCCTGTTTCGCTTCCGAACGTTCCTCTGTCCGTTCCTTGTGAAGAGGGGTTTGGTACAATTCATTATACCCCGGGAATACGGATAAGTCAAGTGAAAAAAGAGGCACCGTCATGCCGGAAGAGCCCGTTTCCGGAGAGGGGACCGGGTTTCGGGCTCGGCGCAGGATCGCATATTTATAGTTTTCTGCCGGGAACGGGCCGAAATAAGGGCTTGACACATCCCCTCCCGTATGCTATCATGATTTCACAGAGGTTGAACTCACGATTCTCTGGAGGAGGATTATGGAAATTCTTTCCAAACTGAACAGTCCGTTTCTGTATCTGCTGTGCGGCGGGATCATCCTGTTTGTCGCCGTGATCTGCGTCGTCTTCGGCGTGCGCGCCTACCGGGCCGGGAAAGCCCTCGGGATCGACGTCAGCCGGATGAAGCGCGTGATTGCCGCCAGCGCGACCTTCGCCGTGCTTCCGAGCGTCGGGATCCTCCTCGGGGTGATCGCTCTCTCGGGAAGTCTCGGTACGCCCTGGCCATGGCTCCGTCTTTCCGTCATCGGCGCGCTGCACTACGAAACCCAGGTGGCCGAGGCGGCGGCGGAATCGGTGGGGATCGGCGGTCTGTCCCTGTCCGGGATGACCGGCGAGGCCTTTTCCACCATCGCGCTCCTCATGAGTTTCTGCATCATGTGGGGCATGGTCCTCGTCATTTTCAACGGCAAGGCGTATTCGAACCGTCTGTCCGCGTCAGCCCTGAAACCGGACGCCGCCGGACAGGGAAAAACCGGATCCGCGTCCTTCGGCGACAGCGCGATGACCGCCATGTTCATCGGTCTCGTCTCCGCGTATATCGCGAGCTATATCGGACAGATCGTTTCGGAAAACGGCCTCTTCACCTTCTCGGGAAACTGGCTGCCGCTGGCGGTCGCGGTGATCGCCGCCCTTGCGATGCTGGTCTTTCTGAAGATCCGGGAGGCGAAGAACGCGGAATGGCTGGACAGCTTTTCCGTGGCCGGAAGCATGCTCATTGCCATGACCTGCACGATCTTTCTCGCGAAGCTGATGTAGAGGAGACGAAAATGAAAGATAACCGAAATACCGACAATCAGGCCCTTTACGGGCAGTATCTGAAAGCGACGCATACCCTCGGCAGGATCATGACTTTGCTCGTGCTGCTCCTGCTCCTTGCCGCGCCCTTTGCCATAGGCCTGTTTTTGGAGGCCATGCCGAATCTCGGCGCCGCGGCGAAGGCGTTTCTCGGTGTCGGCCTTGTGTACCTCGTCAGCGGCATCGTGGAATACCTGATCTATGTCCCGATGCTCGGCGCGGGCGGCAGCTATCTTGCCTTTATCACGGGGAATCTCATTAACATGAAGATCCCCTGCGCCATCAACGCCCGGGACATCGTGGGGGTCAAAAGCGGAACGCCGGAAAACGAGATCGTCGCCACCCTGTCCATCGCCGCGTCTTCCCTCGTGACGATCCTTGTGCTGGCCCTCGGCGTCGCGCTGATGATCCCGCTTCAGCCGATCCTGCAGTCGCCGGTCCTGCAGCCCGCTTTTGAAAATGTGGTTCCCGCTCTGTTCGGGGCGATGGCATGCAAATACTACCGCTCGAACCGCGTGATCGCCCTGATCGTGCTCGGCGTCATGTCGTTCTTGTTCGTGTTCGTGCCGTCCCTGATCGGTTCCACAAGCATGATGGTGATCCCTAGCGGCGCGCTGGCTATCGGGCTCGCGTATCTCAGCTTCCGCAGACAGCGGAAAGGACGGGAGGGGTCGAAATGATCGTTCTGTATGTATTTGCCGGCGTTCTGGCCGTTCTGCTTCTGCTGGTCGGGATCGCGGTCCTCCGCACGCTGTGCACGCCGAAAAAGAGTTCCCCCTGGACCCCCTCCTCCGACGCCGCGCGGGAGAGGACCTACGCGGAACTCCTTGCGAAAATGGTGCAGTATGAAACCGTCTCCCACAAAGGGCAGATCCAGCGGGAGAAATTCCTCGGTTTCCACAGGGTGCTCGAGGAGTTGTTCCCCCTCGTTCACCGGAATCTGGAGAAAAACGAGATCGACGGAAGCCTTCTGTTTCACTGGAAGGGGAAGAGCGGCGAAAGACCCGTAGTCCTGATGGGGCACCAGGATGTGGTCCCCGCGGAAGGAGAATGGCAGCATCCGCCTTTTTCCGGCGACATCGAGGACGGAAAGGTCTGGGGACGGGGCAGCGCCGATACCAAGTGTTCGGTCATGGCGTTCTTCGAGGCCGTGGAAGAACTGCTGGCCGAGGGGTATGTTCCCGAACAGGACGTGTATCTTTCCGCCTCGAATACCGAGGAGATCGGAGGCGACGGCTGTCCGAAACTGGTCCGGGAGCTCGAAAACCGCGGCGTGAAGCCCTTTCTGGTCAACGACGAGGGCGGCTCCGTCGTGACGGAACCGATGGCGGGGATCAAGGGCAATTTCGCGATGATCGGCGTTCTCGAAAAAGGGCAGGGTAACTTGCAGATCGCGGCCAGATCCGGCGGCGGTCATTCCAGTTATCCGCCGAAGAACTCCCCCATCGTCCGGCTGTCGAAGTTCATCTGCGAACTGGACCGGCACAGTCCGATGCGCTCCCGCATGAACAGGCAGGCGGAAGAAATGTTCGAAAAGATGGCACCCTACGGCCCCTTCTGGATGCGGCTCCTGTTCGGGAATCTCTGGCTGTTCCGGCCGCTTCTCGTCGCGCTGATGCCCTCCATCTCACCGCAGGCTGCCGCTCTTCTGCGGACGACTGTCGCCCCGACCATGCAGACGGGCTCGGACGGATGCAACGTCCTGCCCCAGGAGGCCACGGTGACGCTGAATCTGCGCTTCATTCCGCATCAGGATATGGAGGAAAGCGTCGCGGCGGTCCGGAAGATCGCGGAAAAATACGATCTGGAAGTGCGCGTTCTCGACGCCTATCCCTCCTGCGAACCGGTCGATTCGAACAGCGAAGCGTTCCGCCTGATCGAAGAAGTCGTCGGAGAGGTGTTCCCCGGCCTCCCCGTGATCCCCTATGTCATGACGGGCGGGACCGACGCCCGGTTTTATCAGCGGATCTGCCCCGACTGCATCCGTTTCTCTCCCGTCGTCTACGGACCCGCGCAGATGAAGGGGATGCACGGGCTGAACGAGAATCTCGACACGAACAGTCTTCCCGGCGCGGTGGACTATTATAAGACGCTGATCCGGAAGAACCGGTAAACGACCGATACCCGCAGAGGGACTGTTATTGCCCGCTGAAAGGAGTCCACATGAATCTGACTGAAATCTTATTGAACCGCAGAAGCATCCGCCGATACAAAGACGAACCGATCCCGGAAGAAGCGTTGCGCGGGGTCCTCACATCCGGTCTGCTGGCTCCGACGAGCCGGAACCTGAAACCCTGCCGCTTTACCGTCGTCCGCGAAAAAACGACCCTTGAAGCACTGTCCCACGCAAAGGCCGCGGGCGGGGCGTTCCTCAGAGAAGCGGGCGCGGCTGTCGTCGTGTCGGCGGACGCGGAGAAAGCGGACACATGGGTCGAAGACGGCTCCATCGCGCTGACCTGTATGCACCTCGCAGCCGCGGAAGCGGGATTGGGTAGCTGCTGGATCCAGATCCACCTGCGCCGTGACCGGGAGGGCGGGGAAGCGGAGGAAAACGTGCGCCGCATTCTCGGACTGGAAGAACAATTCCGCACGGTCGGGATCCTCGCCCTCGGTGTCCCCGCCGAATCTCCGGAGCCGCATCGACCGGAAGAAGCGGATTTCGGACAGGTGCGCTTCATCGGGTGAATCCCCCGTGGCTCATAAATTGTCGCATCTGTTCCACGACAGCGGGAGCGGGAACCACGCGCGGATCAGGTTCGAAACGTCCGGATCCGTCTCGAGGGGCGCCGAAAAGTCCGCCGGGTACGGACCGAAGCACAGGCGGGACAGGGTGAGCGGATCCATCCTCAGACAGTCCGCACCGGAGCCGGCAGGTTCCCGTATGGCGCGGCATTCCTGCTCATCTACGCACAGACGGAGAACGCCGAAGTCCGGGATCTCAATTGAGAGTTCTCCGAAAGGCGGAGTACGCCCCTCCGTTTTGATTTTCAGTTCCATCAGGGCGGGGAGCACCCTGTCCCAGCGCAGGATCTTGAAATTCGAAGGGATCCCGATCTGATACCCCTCGCAGATCCGGGAGAAGTCCGCGACGAGGCTCCGGTCCCAGGGATATATATTGAAGACGGTGTCCCTTCCGCGCAGGGCGGCGTAGGCGCAGAGCATGTCGAACCGCTCCCCGTCCGGGCCGTCCCAGCCGTATTCGTGAACGGCCTCTCCGCCGCTGTTCGTGCAGAGGTAGCCCCGGATCCGCCCGCCGCTGTCCCTCACCGAACAGGGGACCGACCGCCACATCCGAAGGGAATCATAGAACGCCCCGGATTCCGTGCGGTGAAGATGGATCCCGTTTTTCCGGTACAGAGCGTCGGCGAGGGCGATCGCATCCCCGTCCCCCGGAAGCATCGGCTCGAACGAGAACGCGCCGGGGGCAGTTCTGTGCGGCAGATCGGCGAGATTCCGGGGGGTCACGGTGAATTTATGCAGGATCCCGCAAGGCTCGTAGCCGTACCATTCGTAGCGGGACCGCAGTCCGCCGAGCCTGGACGCGTCCGTGTCCGTCTCTTCGAGGATCCGCATGGCCTCCGCCATAAGACGGCGCATATAGCCCTTCCCGCGGCTGTCCTCCGCCACGGCGACGTTTCCCACGGTCGCAAAGCGGAGTTTTTTTCCGCCTATGGATACGTCATAGGGAAAAACAGCCACCGCGGCGCGGATCCTTCCGCCTTCCCGCAGGACATAGTGCTCCGAGATCCGGCGGGGCGAGCGGCACATCCGGGGCAGATTCTCTTCAAAATGCCCGGAGTCCGGCGCCCCGGAAAATACCTCGTTCAGAAAAGCGATCAGTTCTCCGCCTTCCTCAGGCCTGATCCGCGCAAAAACCGGTTCCATCCTTACCCTCCCTGTTTCATAAATACCGCGATTCAAAGTTCATTCCCGTCCGGGTTCCCCGATCAAAGCGCGGAACCGCCCTTTCTCAGCGTCCGCGTCACATCGGATCCGTCCAGATCCTGGATCGTTTTCCCCTGATCCAGACAGAGCGCGGCGGCAGTTCCGGCGGCTTCCCCCAGCTGATTGAGATTCACCATGACGCGAAGCGCTCCGAACGCCCCCGTATCCGCGTTGACCATCCGTCCGACAGCGGCGAAGTTGCCGAATGCGGGAGGAACGAGAATATCGAATGGGACCTGATAATACCGGGCCGGATCGCCGGTCAGACCCGCTTCCTGCCTCCAGTTGCCCGTCTCCGTCCGCGTCCCCTTTCCCCATATCGTCGTTCTCGTTCCGTCCAGATATTTGAAGGAGATCCCGCCGTCGTCCTGATGGTGCACGTCCACCGGATAGGTACCCTGCAGGACCGGTGCCCCGTACCGTTCGCCGGTCAGCAGACTGGTTTCGGTGGCGCAGAACCGCGTGCGGAAATGGACGGTCTCTCTCAGGCCGAGGGAGGAGCACATATTGGCGACGGCATAGTTTGCATCAGGCCGTCCGTAAGCTCTGAGAAGGGAGACGAACCCGCGGATCATACGGCGGCCTTCCGTTTCCGCCCGCGTGAGATCGTCCGCCCGGTCGCACCGGACTCCGAAAATATGCTGGTCCGCCCGCATCGTGATCCCTTCGAGACCCGCGACATGGGTGTTCCATCCCCAGTCGTCCGCAAGCCCGAACTCCCGGCCGCGCTCCTTTACCAGACGGTTCACATCCACGCCGCGCATATCGCCCTGCAGGTGAAAAACGGCGGTCGGCGGCTGGACATAGTCGTGGACATACAGCGGAAGCCCCAGATCCCGCGCCGCGAGTCCGTCGCCCGTCGCGTCGATGAAGAAAGAGGCCCTGACGGCACCTCTTCCGTCTTTGTTCTCGACGAAGACCGCCTGTACCCGCCCGTCCCCGGATGAAACCGCGGAATAGGAGGTGTGCAGCATCAAGTCGATCCTGTTTTCGCGTATCAGCTCGTCCAGAAGGATCGCAAGCTCCATCGGGTTGAAGTTGTACGTGGAACTGCGGTTCTGCTGAACGGTGAGCGCGCCGCGTTTCTGCAAAAGGGCGATCACCTCTTCGGTCAGCCCGGCGATGATCTGTTCCCGGTCCTCCGTGTCCATCAGCGTGTGCCAGATATTGACAAGACCGGTGACGGCGGCGCCTCCGAGCATTCCCGCCTGTTCGATGAGAAGGACCCGCATCCCCAGCCGTGCTGCGCGGACTGCAGCAAAAACGCCGGTGCAGCCGCCTCCCAGGACGCAAACGTCCGTATCCCGGATCACGGGGATCTCCTTTGACGGTTCTTTGATGTACTCCATATCACAGCCCTCGAATTCTGTTCGCTGAATGTCTTTACGCTCTGCGCGGAGACGTTACCGGAGCGCCTGTTGGATCTTGCGTACGTCCACGTCCCGCAGACCGACGCGGTTCTTCACAGCCAGAGCCGCCGCCGCTCCTGCCGCCGCTCCGATCCCCGCGCAGATCGGCATCACGCGGAAATTGGAGTGGGCGATATGGGTCCCGGAAATATTGCGTCCGGAGAGCAGAAGACCTTCCATACCCCGGGGGATCAGGCAACCGTAAGGGATCGTGTACCCGGCCGGCTGCTTCCATCCGTGCTGGATGCCGGTGGGATCCAGTCCCGCGCCGGTCAGATTGTGCACGTCGAAATTGAAATGCGCGCCGCGGACGACCCAGTCGTCAAACTGCCGCGCGGAGAGGATATCCTCCTCCGTGAGGGTTCGCTCCCCCGCAAAGTGCCGGGTTTCCCGGATCCCCATCATGGAGCCTGCGCTGATGAGATAGCAGTGCTCGAAGCCAGGCACGAATTCCCGGAGATAGGCGACGATGGCCGGCATCTGGGAGCGGCAGACCAGTTCGGCACGGGTCAGATCCTCCGCGAGGGTGCCGTCGATGTCCGTACAGTTCGTCATATTGCAGGTGACGATGCCCGGAAGGGTGGAACGGTAGACCAGCAGATGCCCGGCCGGAGCGGGGATGTGCTCTTTTGCCAGCGCCTGCAGCTCCCCCTTTTCCGTCCAGTGTTTCGATTCGAAAGAACCGAGCAGCACGGCGCGGTCCAGATCGACTCCTGCCACCTTGAACATCAGGGTGCAGGGCTGCATCTTCCCGTCCGATTCGCGTCCTTTATAGTACGGGACTCCCGCAAACGCGGCGGCATCCCCGTCCCCCGTGCCGTCCACCGTGATTTTCGAGAGGAAGACCCGTCTGCCGGATTTGCTTTCCGTCACGATCCCCGCGACGCGGTTTCCCTCTTTTACGACCCCGCAGACAAAGGTGTACAGCAGAACGGTAACCCCCGCCTCCCGGAGCATATCGAGCCACACGGTCTTGAGGATCTCTGGGTCGATCCACGGGAGGATCTTGCCGTGTTCCTCTCCTTCCCGGTACGCGGCACAACGGGAGAGGATCTCGGTGTAAAGAGGGGAGGAAACCGTCCCGGTCCAGTGGCTCATCAGGCCGGAAGTGGACATTCCGCCCACAGCGCTGCCCCATTCGACCAGCAGGACCTTCGCGCCGAGCCTCCCGGCCGTCACCGCGGCAGACGCTCCCGCAGGCCCCGAACCGGCGACGATGACGTCGTATTCTCCCGCAACGGGCAGTTCCCGTCCGGGTTCGGCGTAGGTTTTCATGAAAACTCCCTCCGTACCGTATGATTTTCAGATTCTTTCATTCCCTGTAATTCGGGAGGTACGCTCCGATCCCGACGAGCCGCTTCTGGATCTCATGGACGTCCGCCCCGTGCACGTCGTCGGAATGCCCGTCGCAGAGGACCGCCGCCGCCATACCTGCCGCCTGTCCGGTGATATAGCACCCCGGCATGACCCGGACGGAAGCCTGCAGGGACCGGTCGGTGGAGATGCACCGTCCCGCGGTCAGAAGATTGGTCAGTCCCCGGACGGTCAGGCAGCGGTAGGGAATGCCGTAGCTCTCGCCGCGTCCCATCACGTAGGAGGTGTATTCCTTCATGAACTTGTTGTAGCCCGCGCTGTCGTTCGTCGGGGAGTGAATGTCCACGGGATAGTTGTACCGCCCGATCTCGTCTTCGAATACGGCGCGGTTCTGAAAGTCCTCAAGATTCAGGCAGTAGTCGCCCATGACCCGGCGGCTCTCCCGGATCCCGAGGTGGGGGGCGGTGGCGACAAGCTCCATCGTCTCGAATCCCGTCAGGTATTCCCGGTAGTACTTCCTGTATTCCATGAGCTGCTTCCGTCCGCGGATGATCCCTTCCGTCAGGGAGGCGGCGTCCCGGGCGTCGATGCCGTAGACGTGTCCCGCGTTGGATCCGCCGATGCCGTCCGGACGGTGGGCGCCGTTTTCGTCCGCCGTCTCCGCGCAGAGCCGCCACATGCCGGGAAGATGGCGGTCGATGTTGGTGAACACATTGTCGGCAAACGCGTCGTCGAGGCGTCTTCTGTCCGGTCCCTGCACGCGGCTCCAGTCGATCCCGCTCCACAGCCCGCAGAGGGTCGCCGCCATGGTGCGTCCGTTTTCGTCCCCGTATGCGCATTCCGCTCCCGCCATCATGGAGAGCTCCCCGTCGCCGGTGCAGTCGATGTACAGCTTCGCCTTCACCGCGAATACCTGTCCCTTCGCCGCGCAGACCGCATACCGGATCTTCCCGTCCTCCACGACCGCGTCCGTCAGGTTGGTGTGGAACTGGAACCGGACCCCGGCGTCCGTCGCCATGTCGTCGTAGATCCGTTTCAGTACTTCCGCCGGGATCGAATCCGGGCAGTATTTCCGCCAGCGTTCCCCGGCTTCCCGCGCGATCCTGTCCCGGATCTCCCGTCCGAAACCGTCCGCCAGAAAATGAACCCCGTCCCCGAAGGACATGAAGGCCGGGACGAGCATGGTGACCGCCGCGCCGCCGAAGGCCGAATAGCTTTCCGCAAGAAATACGCTCCGACCGGCCCTGGCGCATGTCACCGCCGCCGCCATACCCGCGGGACCTCCCCCGGCGACGAATACGTCCACGTCATATTTCACGTCGATCTCTTTCGAATATGCGATGCGCATAGGAGTACCCCCAAAAATAGAATCTTTTATTTGTGTATTATATCTGCCTCGATGTGTTTCTGAAAATATTCGGCGTGACGCCTCTGTGCGAAGCGAAGATCCGCGCGAAATGGCCGGAGTCATAGAAAGCGAGGGACTGGGCGATGTCGGCGATCGGCTGATTCGTACAGACCAGCAAAGTTTCCGCCCGCCTCAGTTTTGCCTGCAGGATGAATTCATGCAGATTCAGCCCCGTGATCCGGGACACGACGCGGTTCATGTAGTTCGGATGATAGTTCAGGGCTTGTGTCAGTTCGCGGCCGGACAGTTTTTCCGAAAGATGCGCTTCCACATACTCCGCGATGCATCTGTACGTCTCCGAGGTCTTTGCGGCCCCGCTTCCGCGCTTTTTCCGGAGGATGCGGATCAAAAGATCTGTCAGGAGGATCCTCGTCCGGACATGCGCGAACGGATCGTGGGAAGCGGATTCCGACATGATCGCATCGATCAGGCCTTCCAGTTCGGGATCCGCCTGGACCGTGAACGGGCTCGACAGTTCCGGCGCGTCGGCGAATCCCGGGAACGGGCGGATCAGCGCGGCATCCACGGTCCCCGCCGTCGGTATGATGCGGGTAAACGACGGGGTGAAGCGCTCCCGGTCCGAGCGGTCCGAATCGAAGTCGAAAAAGAGATTCCGGGAGGTCAGCTCGTCCGTTTTGAAATCCGAATCGTAGAGACAGCCCGGCGGAAGGTAGAGAAGCGTTTCCGGAACGGTCGGCAGATCCTTCCCGTTCGATTTGAACAGGACCTCGCCGTCGGTGACAAGGATCAGACGCGCGGTATACGTGATTTTGTCCGTCCGGTTCCGGTCGTGCTTCACCCGGTAACAGGGGCCCAGGGTCCAACATGCCCAGAGGGTCGGGGAGGAATCGGAAAAAAGGGAAGGGGAAGGCATGGGGACCTCCGGCAGTCTGATCTTTCTTATGCGCTCAGTATAGCACACTTCGGCCCGGATGAAAAGGGGAAATTTGGGAAAAAGTTTGATTTCTCCGCTTTTTGGTTTGATTTATCGGTCGCGGGCAGAGTCCTTCCTGTGGTATAATACAGTAAATCGTTCTGCCCGAAAGGAATCCTCCGACATGAAAAAACTGACGATCCGCGTCGTTTCTCTCGCTGTCGTTCTCGCCCTCCTCTTCCTTGCGTTCTGCGCGTCCGGAACAGCGGGCGGCGCCGAAGAGACTCTGCCGAACAGCCCCGCCGTTTCCTCTCCGGACGACGCCTCTGCAGAAACGGAGCCCCGGGAAACCGAACCCGCAGCGCCCTCCCTCTCTTTCGACAAACAGGATTACGGAGGGATCTCCTTCCACATCCTCACCTGCTCCGAGGCTGACTATGAATACCTCGCCGAAGAGCTGACCGGAGAGCGGGTGAACGACGCGATCTTCGCCCGCAACCGGAATGCGGAGGAGTACCTGAACCTTGTCCTCGACGTGATCTACGAGCGCGGAAACTGGCATTCCCTTCGTGGACGATCTCGACGAACGGGCGATCGGCATCATCGAAAAGCTCACCGATTATCTCCATAATTATCCGAGCGTGTGGATCAAGCAGGACAATACCGTCCCGCTGAACTGCTTCCGGTCCGGCCAAACGATCTTCTTCCTCGACAAGCTCCAGGATATGGAGACTCTGGGCGATATGGAGGCGGACTACGGGATCATCCCCATGCCGAAGTACGACGAGAGTCAGGAATCCTATCATACGCAGATCGCCACCGGATCGCAGATCATCCTTGTCCCCGTCACGACCGGCAATGCGGATATCACCGGACACACCCTCGAAACCCTCTGCTTCTTCACGTGGCGGGACGTGGTGGGAGAGTATTACGAAAACGCCCTCCAGACCCGGTACAGCCGCAGCAGGGATACCTCCGAAATGCTCGAGATCATCCGGCAGGGGGCGGTGAACGGATTCGATTATGCTTATTCCACGTCCATCGGCGGCGATCCCTGGGTCAACAAGATCGTCAGCGATTATTCGTGGCGCGCTCTGCCTCCCGCCTCCTCCTATGAGAAGCAGAAAAAAGTGTGGCAGAAGGCGATCGACAAAATTATGGAAAACTATCGGTAAGTCCGATTTTCCGGGCGATCCCGCGAAAGGTTTCGGCCGGAAAGCGGAAAGAGCGGACGGTTTCTTCGGAGGAAAGGCATTCTATGACGCAGCGTGAGAATATGTTCCGCGTCATCCGGTTCGAGCATCCGGACTACATTCCGGTGGTGTTCCATGTGCCCGAAACGGTATTCAGCCATTATGACCCACATGCGGTCGAAGAACTTCTCGAATCCCATCCGATCATAGCGGGGAAAGGCTGTATGCGGTGGGATCTCGTGCCGAAGGACGGGGACAGGGTAGACGAGGAAGTCACCTACTTCGACGAATTCGGCGTGGAGTGGAAAGGCGCCATCGACGGGATCCGCGGCGTGATCCAGAAGCACCCGCTGGAGGATTTTTCAAAAATCAGGGAGTATCGTTTTCCCGCCATCCCTCCCTTCGATTCGGAGAAAGAGCGCGGGGAAATCGCGTCCGCAAAGGCGCAGGGGCGGTTCACGTCCCGCGGTCTGCCCCACGGACATACCTTCCTCCGCCTGACCGATCTGTGCGGATTTGAAAACGTCCTCATGGGAATGGCGGACGAGGACGAAGACCTGATCGCCCTGATCGGAAGGCTCGAGGAATACAACGCCGTATTTGCGGATCACTACGCGCGGATGGGATACGATATGATCACCTTTCCCGAAGACCTCGGGATGCAGGTCGGACCGATGATTTCCCCCGACTTATTCCGGAAGTTCATCAAGCCCTCCTATCATCGGCTGATGAGACCTGCCCGGGATGCGGGGGCGATCATCCACATGCACTCGGACGGGGATATCCGGACGCTGGCGGACGATCTGATCGACGGCGGCGTGGATGTATTGAACATACAGGACCTCGTCAACGGGATCGACTGGATCCGGGAGCGGTTTTTTGGCAAATACGCCATCGACCTGGACGTGGATCGGCAGAAGATCACCGTTTTCGGGACCCCCGCCGAGGTGGACGCGCACGTGCGGGAGGAGGTCGAAAAACTGTCCTCGCCCGCCGGAGGTCTGATGCTGAAATTCGGCTGGTACCCGGGGACGCCGCTCGAAAACATCAAAGCGCTCATGGACGCTTTCGAAAAGTATATGTTTTACTGGAACTGATCCGCGGGGAGACGGGAAAGGAGAAGGAACCGATGAAGCAGGAAGGCCTGTATATAGGGCGCGGGACGCCGGACATGCGCGAAGAACTTCTGGATTTTCTGAATCTGGCTTTCGGCATGAACGGAAACGAACGGGATCTTTTGAAGTGGCTTCCGAAACTGTACAACGAAGAGAACGATCCCTGCGGGCACAATTACGTCGTCACGGAAAACGGAAAAATCCGGGCCGCCGTTGGGGTATATCCGAGAAAACTGCACGTGCTGGACGAGACGCTGACGACTTACGGTGTCGGCAATGTGGCGGTGCATCCCTATCACAGATCCAAAGGGTACATGAAGCTGTTGATGAACCGGGCGGTAGAGGATATGATCGAGGACGGCGCGGATCTGTCGGATCTCGGCGGCAGGCGTCAGCGGTATCAGTATTTTTCCTACGAAAGCGGCGGGTCGAATGTGAATTTCCATTTCGACACGTACAGTATGCGGCATTGCTTCGGGGACGCGCCGATGAGAGAGATCCGGTTCGAGCCTGTGACCGATCCGGCCAGTCCGTGGCTGGAACCGATTAGACGGCTGCACGACGGCAGACCTCTGCACATGGAGCGTCCGGCCGACCGGTTTTTCGACATTGCCTCCTCGTGGGGAGAACGGCTTACCGCCATACGGGAAGGGGATCGCTTCATCGGATACTGCGTCAGTGCGCTGCGGGAACTGACCCTGACGGACGAGGCGGATTTCGCGGATGTCCTGCGCTGCTACACAGCGGAACACGGCAGTCTGGATCTGGGGCTTCCGCTGTACGAGACCGGGATGATCCGGACGGCTCATAAGCTCTGCGCCTCCTATTCGATGGGGACGGACAAATACTTTTCCCTGTTTCGTTTCCGCAAAGTCGTCTCCGCCTTTATGAAGCTGAAAGCGAGCCGAATCCCCCTCCTCGACGGCAGTCTGACCGTGCAGGTGGAGGGGCGCGCGGGCAGGGAAGTCTTCCGGATAAAGGTGCAGAACGGCGTTCCCTCGGTAACGGACGCGGAGGAAGAGCCCCGGGTTATTCTGGAGCATAAGGAAGCCGAACTGTTTTTCTTCGGACTGCTGTCTCCGGTCAGGACGGAGTATCCCATCGCCGCCGCCTGGTTCCCGCTGCCGATCCGGATCGAATACGCCGATCAGGTCTGAAATGCGGGATTCGAGAATACAGCCAACACAGCCGCTCGGGGCAGAAATGTCCGGGGCGGCCTTTTTTCTGCGGCATGATTAGCCTCTTCCGGCACATGGCCTGTATACCGGAAAGGATTGATCCGCGGGATTTTGGGGACAGCAAAAGGCCCCGCCGGTGAAAGTGGGTCTCACCGTACGGGACCTTCTGGGTGGAAACCTTGAAGAATTGCTCCTTCCCCGTCATTCTAGCATGACGAATTCTTTCTGTCAAGTCGTTGAAATTAAATAACAGAGGCAAATAATAAAAAATATCATTTTACACAAGAAAAAATATCCTCAGAGCATTGACAGCCCTTCTCCGAGGTGTTATAATAAACTGACTGCTGGAATTATCTCATCAGGCGTGCGGACACGCAAAAAATTTTACATGGAGGAAAGACCATGAAGAAACTCACGGCGCTGGTTGTGTCCTTTCTCATGATCGTCTCTCTCGCGGTCGTCGCATCGGCGTACTGGGAGCCCGAAGAGGCGTTCGGCGAAGTCAAGTTCACAATCGGCAAGCAGTCCGTCGCGTGGAACGCTGACGGGACGATCACGGACGGAGAATACTACAAGGTCGAAATGCCGGCCGAGTGGATCTCCTACGCGATC